>JAWLFR010000041.1:0-18628 GCA_041685495.1 Bacteroidales bacterium | reverse complement strand
CGCATATCAGATGACTGCGGTAATACAGCAGATTATGTACAGACCATAAGCATAGAAGATGTTACCGACCCGGTCTTTGATGCAGTGCCTGGTGATCTGGCAGCAGAATGTGATATTTCAGAGCAGCCTGCCTATGCGGACTATGCAGAGTTTACGGCAGCCGGTGGCAACGTTACGGATAACTGCAGTTTAGACCCCACAAGCTTCAACCTTGTAAGCGAGGTAAGTGATGGCAGCAGCTGTCCGGAGACAGTGACCAGGACCTATCGCATATCAGATGACTGTGGTAATACAGCAGATTATGTACAGACCATAACCATAGAAGATTTTACCGACCCGGTCTTTGATGCATTGCCTGGTGATCTGGCAGCAGAATGTGATATATCAGAGCAGCCTGCTTATGCAGACTATGCTGAATTCACGGCAGCCGGCGGCAACGTTACGGATAACTGCAGTGTAGACCCTGCAAGCTTCACCCTTTTAAGCGAGGTAAGCGACGGTGGCAGCTGTCCGGAGACAGTGACCAGGACCTACCGCATATCAGATGACTGTGGTAATACAGCAGATTATGTACAGACCATAACCATAGAAGATTTTACCGACCCGGTCTTTGATGCAGTGCCTGGTGATCTGACAGCAGAATGTGATATATCAGAGCAGCCTGCCTATGCAGACTATGCAGAGTTCACGGCAGCCGGCGGCAACGTTACGGATAACTGCAGTTTAGACCCCGCAAGCTTTACCCTTGTAAGTGAGACAAGCGACGGTGGCAGCTGTCCGGAGACAGTAACCAGAACCTACCGCATATCAGATGATTGCGGTAATACAGCAGATTATGTACAGACCATAAGCATAGAAGATGTCACTAACCCGGTAATTGCTGATTGTCCCTCAGAAATCATCGTACCTGCCGATGCAGGCAGCTGTGATGCAGTGGTTTCATGGACGGAGCCAACGGCCACTGATAATTGCAGTCTTGCCGACTTCAGCAGCAGTCATACATCAGGAAGTACATTCAGTGTTGGTACAACAACGGTTACCTATACGGCAACTGATGATTGTGGTAATACCAGCATATGTACTTTCGATATAACGGTAACTGATGATGAAGAGCCGGTTATTACAAGCTGTGCTCCTGACAGTATAATAAGCGCAGATAATAATTGTGAGGCACTGATGCCTGACCTGACAGGGGAGGTAGCTGCCACGGATAATTGCAGTGGAAGCCTTACCGTTACACAGGTGCCTGCTGCAGGTACGGTTATCACAGCAGGTGTTATACCTGTGACAATAACAGTAACGGATGGTGGAGGTAATTCAGTGGATTGTAACGTTGATGTTATAGTTGTTGATGATGAAGATCCTGTGCTTGTGACTGTTGATACAACAGTTTATATAGGTGCCGGTAATGTTGCAGTCATTGACAGCTCGTATGTCTGGGATGCCGGTGCCTCATCAGATAACTGCGGCATAACGACTGTTGCAATTGACATCAATACATTCGATTGCAGTATGCTGGGCCTTAACACTGTTAATGTAACAGCCTCTGATGATGCAGGTAATACCAGCTCAGGAACTGCTACAGTTACAGTATCCGATACCAACACTGTTGTGGCCGACGCAGGACCTGATGCTAATATGTGCATCACAGACGGCACATTTACACTTACATCCGCTGCGGTAATCAACGGTACGGTATTGTGGGGAACAACAGGAGACGGCAGCTTTGATGACCCGACACTTGTGAATCCCGTTTACACACCGGGTGCAACAGACAGTGACAGCGTCAAGCTCTATATGGATGTAACACCATTAACTGGTTGCAGTTCTGCCAGTGATACAATGAAGCTGACTATAAATGAAGCTCCACAGGCCGATGCCGGTGATGATATTGATATATGTACAGGTACTGCTGATGTGGCAATAAGCACAGCCTCTTATGCAGACGGCACAATATTATGGACAAGTTCTGGTGATGGCAGCTTTGATGATGATACAGTTATAGATCCAGTATATACCCTCGGTGTATCGGATACAGATTCAGTCACGCTGTACCTTTCTATTACAGGAGCAGGTTCCTGCGGTACAGCTATTGACAGTATGAAGATCAGGATATTTGAAGCTCCTGTTGCCGATGCCGGCGCTGATGATGCAGTATGTGCTTCGGAAACATCTTATACTGTCACCGGTGCCACCTCGGCCGGCGGCACTGTGATATGGACCAGTAACGGAGATGGTAGTTTTGATGATGCAACAGTTGATAACCCGGTCTATACCTTTGGAGCGGCGGACTCAACCAGCGGTAATGTTACATTGACGATGACCGTGACCGGTGTTGGAACATGTGGTGATGATGCTGATGATAAGGTGATTGCCATAAATGAGCTGCCGGGAATAACTGTGGATGAGCATGCTGATATAAGCTGTAACGGATTAAATGATGGTATAATAAGGATAAGCGGAAGCAGTGGTACAGCACCGTACCAGTACAGTATTGACGGTGGTGCTTACCAGTCATCCGGCGACTTCACCGGATTGTCTGCAGGTGATTATGACCTGTCCCTTATTGATGCAAACGGATGCCGGAAGGATACAACAATGTCAATTGTTGAACCAGAGGCATTTACATTTACCCTTGACAGCGTTACACATAACAGCTGCTACGGATCTGATGATGCTTCAATAAGTATTACAATCAGTGGCGGAACACAGCCATATGCTGTTAGCTGGACCGGTCCGGATGGATTCACCTCAACAGAAGAAGACCTGGTTGATATTGCAGCTGGACTTTATTCACTGAGCCTGACAGATGCCAATAATTGCAATGTGTTTACACTTGACACTATCATAACCGAGCCGCCACAAATAATCATAACAGAAGAGGATCTTTCAGATTATAACGGGTATGGAGTAAGCTGTTACGGTTCAACTGATGGATTCATCGGTGTTGATGTCAGCGGAGGCTCAGGAACACTGACGCTAAGCTGGGAAGGACCGGATGGATTCAGCTCTTCAGATGAAGATATTACGGATCTTGCAGCAGGCGATTATACTCTTACCGTGACGGATGAGCTGGGATGTTCTGAAACTTATGAGGTCAGCCTGGCCGAACCTGAGGAACTGTATATTACATATAACGTAACAGATGCATCCTGTCCGGATGTAGAGGACGGTGCAATTGACCTCAGTATCTCAGGAGGAGTGACTCCTTATACTATCTTATGGGATGATGGTGAGACTGTTGGCGACAGGTCGTCTATTACCGATGGTGATTATAGAGTAGTGGTAACGGATGCCAACGGCTGCACGGCAGAGGAATTTATCACAGTTGGTGTTATAGGTATTAACTGCATAGTTGTACCCGAAGTAATCACACCCGGTGTAGTGGATGGTAAGAATGATGTACTACAGATAAGACATATTGGGCTTCATCCGGATGCGGAGATTAAGATATTCAATCGCTGGGGTAAACTGATATACCAGGCTAAGAACCTTGAAGAGAACCAGTGGGACGGAACATATAAGGGCAATCCCTTGCCGTTGGATTCTTACCATTATATTCTGGATCTTGGCGACGGGTCTACGCCGCGTACGGGTACTATAACTATAATAAGATAAAATTGACTAACTTTCGGTGTAAATATGAGAAACATTAAGCGGATACTTGTTGTATTATTGGGAATACTGCTGGGTGGTATATCATTAAAGGCCCAGCAGGTTCCAATGTACAGCCAGTACGTTATGAACGGCTTCCTGATTAATCCCTCATATGCGGGTAACGATGGCTACACAACAGTTAACCTTACAGCCAGGGAGCAATGGCTGGGTATACCCTCCTCACCAAGCACTTATGCTGTCAGCTTTCAGACCAGGCTGTTGAAAACCAGCTTTATACAGAAGTCAACATCGGTGAGAAGGAAGCTGGTCAGGCCCACAAGAGGAGGACGGGTAGGACTGGGAGGTTATATCTTCAATGACAGGAATGGCATTATCAGCCGAACCGGCTTTGAAGCAGCATATGCTTATCATATAAGCATGACGAGGTACAGGTCGCAGCTGTCATTCGGACTGGCATCAACGTTTTACCAGTTTGCCATAGACCTTGATGGAGCTATAGTGGCTGATATGGATGATGAGTTTCTAAATAATTATGACAGGGTTGTTTATGTACCCGACTTTAACTTTGGTGTCAGCTACACGGCTGAACGGTACTATATTGGGTTTTCTGCCACACAATTGTTCCGCGGCTCACTGACACTGGGCAATACAACGAAGAATCCAAGGAGGGAACTCGGACATTTCTTTCTTACTGGGGGAGTAAAGATACCCCTTTCGGGCAATGAATGGATTCTTGAACCTTCTGCCTTTATCAAGTCATCAGATATGATACTTAAGTCCGCACAGATGGATCTTACAACACGGATATATTACAGGGAGGATTACTGGGCCGGTATATCCTACCGTACACAGGATGCACTGATAATGTTGCTTGGTTTTACATATGACAGGTTCTATTTTGCTTATGCATTTGACTTTGCACTGACGGATATAAGAAATCACAGCTTCGGCTCACATGAGCTTTCCTTTGCTGTTAAATTTGGAGATAATGCCCGGAGGTACCGCTGGCTTAACCAGTATTGACGGGATTCATAAGCTGCATATGAATAAATTCTGCTTATTGCTGACAGTAGTGTTTATTATTCTCTCATCATGTGATCACAGGATATATTACGAAGGGGATATGGCATCTGTTGAATTTTCTGATGATACAGTCCATTTTGATACGGTATTCACAAGTGTAGGGACTACAACAAGGGAATTAAGGGTAATAAACCCCTATAAAAAATGGTTGCATATTGACAGGATTGAACTTGCAGGAGGCGATAGTTCACCGTTCAGGCTAAATATTGACGGTAATCCTTCAAACAGGATTAATGGTATAGATATAGCACCCGGAGACAGCCTGTTTATTTTTATTGATGCCATAATTGATCCCAATGACCTTGATAATCCGGTCTTAATAAATGATTCAATAGAGTTTGAGCTAAAAGGAAATATATTCGATGTTAACCTGATTGCCTGGGGCCAGGATATAATACTTATGGATTCTGAATTAATTGAAACTGAAACATGGGGCGCCGGTAAGCCGTATGTGATATATAATTCGGTTTTTGTTGATACCGGACATGTGCTTACAATAAAGGAGGGTGTGGAAATATTATTTCACAGGGGATCAACAATGTATATTGCCGGAACCCTGGTGGCTGAAGGAAGCGTGGAAAAACCTGTGATATTTTCCTCTGACAGGGTAGAAGATATGTATTATGATATACCTGGACAGTGGAACGGACTGTATTTTATGAATGGTAGCACAGGCAATATTATTGGTAATGCAAAGGTGTTACAGGCTGTATCCGGAATTCATTCAGGCAACCCGGACTCAGGTGATGCTCCGCCTGACCTGGAATTATATAATCTTTTTATAGCTCATATGTCTGTTAGCGGTATCTCATCCCTGGGCAGCACTATTGATGCAAGGAATATAGTTGTTTCTGATTGCGGTTATTATTGTGCATTCCTGGCTGCAGGAGGTGAATATAGTTTTGTACACAGTACAATGGCTAACCGCTGGACTTTTTCAAACCGTACAAGCCCTGCACTTTATATCAGTGATTATTATGATCATGATCAGGGAAGATATAATGGAAACCTTGTAAAAGCCGGTTTTTATAATACTGCTGTTACAGGTAATAATCGTTCGGAGATATATATTGAAAGTGCTACAGGGGAAGACCTGGAAGTGGAATTTGTTAACTGTTTTGTGCAGGATGAGAATCTGCAGGCTTATGAGTATAATAATTGCATATTCAACCTTGATCCCGGCTTTTACAGCTGGAATGATTATGATTTCAGGCCTGACACATTATCACCCCTTATAGATGCGGCTTCATCTTATTATGCCGGCACTGTTCCGTATGATATACGTGGCAACAGCAGGTTAAGCGATGAAGCCCCGGATATCGGTGCATATGAGAAGCAGCCCGGCGAGAATGCTGACGAAAAATAAATATATACCCTTTTACTTTTTATTCCTGCTTATTGTGCTTGCCGCAAAAACAGGTCCGGGTAAGTCATACTTAAAGGAACAGGACGGCCTGAACCTGATGTTCTATAATCTTGAGAACCTGTTTGACACTCTTGATAGTGAGCTAGATGATGATGAGTTCCTTCCTTCATCTGCAAGGAGGTGGAATACATATAAGTATTACCGCAAGATTAATAATATATTTAAAGTGGTGGCACTGTGCAATGATAAAATGAAAACACCTGATATCATTGGCCTCTGTGAAGTTGAGAATATGACCGTTCTGGAGGATCTTTGCAAACGTACATACCTTTATCGTGATAATTACGGATACCTGATATCGGATGGCCGGGACCAGAGAGGTATATGTACGGCCCTCCTTTATAAAAAAGAAAGGCTCGGGCTGATAGCTGCTGAATCGTGGCATCCCTTAGAGGAGGACGGTACATATATGGCCACCCGGGCTGTACTCTACAGCTCTTTTTACTATGCCGGTGATACAATTCATATTATGGTTTGCCACTGGCCTTCAAGAAGGGGAGGGGCAATAGCATCAGATTATAAAAGGAAAGCACTTGCCTCATTTATTAAGAGAAAGGTTGATAGCATTGGTATTGACAGGAAGCTCATAATTATGGGCGACCTGAACGATGAACCTTATTCTGAATCAGTGAATAAGGTGCTGGCAGCCCTTGCTGAAAAGGATAGCCCCGGGGGACATCAGCTGGTTAATGTAAGCACTACCGGCGCCGACAGTAGAGGAAGCTATAAATACCAGGGCACCTGGTATCTTTTTGACCAGTTTATATTGTCATCTTCCCTGGTTAATGCTCCTCACGGTCTCTATTATAAGAAGAACAGTTTTAGCATTATTAATGACGATGCCATCTCAACAGAAGATACATCTTATAAGGGTGTGCGGCCATACAGCACATGGTGGGGATATTCTTATTCGGGCGGATTCAGTGATCACTATCCTGTGACCATTAAGCTGGGCAGGCGTCATTAGCTGCTTTCAGCCGGGTAAATACCCTTCTCTGCAGCTTTTTGTTTCAGGTATTCCCGGGCCGCTTCATAATCATTGGGGATTATGCCATCAAGGATGGCCTCTTTCACACTATTTTTAAGTTCACCTACTATCCTGTCAGGTTTAAGGTTGAACATCTCTATTATTTCATTACCGTCAACCGGGGGCTGGAAGTTTCTTATATGGTCCTTTTTCTCTATTTCAACAAGTTTTTCCCTTACGAGACTGAAATTATCAAGGTATTGTTTTACCTTCTTTTCGTTCTTTGAAGTAATATCAGCTTCACACAAGAGCATCAGGTCATCTATATCATCCCCTGCTTCAAACAGCAACCTTCTGACTGCAGAGTCTGTAACAATCTCCTGCGAAAGGGTAATAGGGCGCAGGTGCAGGGCTACAAGCTTCTGTACATACCTCATGCTTTCGCCCAGGCTCAACTTTAACCTTTTAAAAATGCGGGGTACCATTTTTGATCCTACAAATTCGTGACCGTGAAAAGTCCAGCCGACACCTTTTACATACTTCTTTGTAAGAGGCTTGGCTATATCATGCAACAGGGCAGCCCATCGCAGCCATAGCGAATCAGACTTCAGACTTATATTGTCCAGAACCTGCAGTGTGTGTTCAAAATTATCCTTATGGCCGTGCTTTTCTTTTACGTCAACACCTTTCAGCTTATATAACTCGGGGAGTATTATCTTTAGCAGTCCGCTGTCGTACAGAAGGTGGAATCCATATGAAGGCCTCCTGCTCATTAATATTTTGTTTATCTCAACCGTAATTCTTTCGTATGAAACAATGGAAATACGCTTGCAATTATTCTTAATGGATGTAAAAGTCACCGTATGGATGGAGAAGTCAAGCTGACTGGCAAAACGTATTGCCCTCAACATTCTCAGGGGATCATCCGAGAATGTCCTGTCAGGATCCCCTGGAGTACGAATAATTTTCTTTTCAATGTCATCAATACCATTAAAAGGGTCAATCAGTTGTCCGTAGTCATCTTTATTAAGGCTTATAGCCAGTGCGTTAATGGTGAAATCACGCCTGTTCTGGTCATCTTCAAGAGTGCCATTCTCAACAACAGGTTTACGGGAATTCCTGTTGTACGATTCTTTCCTGGCCCCTACAAATTCTATAATATGATTTTTTGTCCTGAACATAGCGGTACCGAAATTCTTGTAATACTGTACCCTTATCCCTTTTGAGATGTTGGCTGCAACCTTTTTAGCCAGATCAATACCGCTGCCGCATACTACAATGTCTATATCCTTTTCTTTATTATTACGGTCTAATATGCAATCACGTACATACCCCCCGATAACATAAGCTTTAACACCGGATTCATGTGCTGAGTCTGAGATTATCTTAAAAATACTGTCAGATATACACCTATTCATATATAGATATGACGATTTGTTCCTATTACATGACAAAATTACAATATAAAGCTGAAAAAGTGATTATTATTATTGTATTTGAACAACGGTATAGTATTTGCCGTTATATGGGAAAAATACATAAATAAAGGATAATATTATGGTAGAGCATTTAACAAAAGAGACATTTTTAACAAAGGTTTTTGATTATGAAAATAACAAAGACTGGAAATTCGAGGGCGATAAGCCCTGTATGATTGATTTTTATGCTGACTGGTGTCAGCCCTGTAAGATTGTTGCCCCAATTCTTGAAGAGTTATCGGAAGAATACAGTGATTCCCTGGATATATATAAGATAGACACTGAATCGGAGCAGGAGCTGGCAGGAATATTCGGCATCAGGAGTATCCCTTCTTTACTATTTGTACCGAAGGACGGTCAGCCTCAGATGGCTATGGGTGCTTTACCCAAAGATACATTTGAGAAGGCAATAAAGGATGTCCTTGGGGTAGAAAAAAAGTAGCGAATATTAAAAAAAAGTTAAATATCCAAATATTTTAGCTGATTAATGTAACAATTAATATCTTTGTTACGTTACATAATCAAAAGGTAACACCAAACAACAACAGTAGTTTGTTTCTGGGATTTAGGTTTAGGGACATTAGGGAAAATCAGGGCATCAGGTCCTGATTTTTTTTTATTCCATTTCTTTAATGATTTTGTCGATTTCTTCCTCGGTGCCCTTGAGTTTTGACTGGCAAAGTCTTAAGAGCTCCGAAGCCCGTTTAACTTTCCCGGACAGTTCATCAACATCAAGTTCTCCTGATTCTATCTGTTCCAGTATCTGTTCCAGTTCCTCTACAGCCCTGTTAAAAGTAGGTTTATTCTCAGTCATAGTCTTTAATATGAATAAAAAATGTTGTTCCTGAATTTTCTTTACTTTCAAGACTTATTATACTATTGTTTTTCTCAGCCAGAAGCATGGCTATAAGCAGTCCAAGCCCAGTTTTCTGATTATCGGTCCCGGGTTTTTCTTCCTTAATCCTGTTAATATCAAATAATTTATTCTGCAGTTCCCCCGGTATGCCTTTTCCGAAATCAGTCAGTGATACCAGGCATCCCGCTTCAGCCTTCACTGCTCTGAAAATTATATCAGTTCCTGCTGCTGAGTGCTCAATACTGTTTTCGGTAAGGATATCAATGATTGTGCCCAGGGAATGCCTGTCATAGTACACTATCAGTTCGGGATCTATATCAAACCTTATTTTTATATCTTTCTTTAACGAGGAGCTCAGAAGAGAGGGTAAGATCTCATGCATGAATTCATTAATGTTGATTGATACGGGATTAACATGGTATTTGCTTCTCTGTAATTTTGACCACAGCAGTATTCTTCCAAGTCTTTTTTCAATTTCCGAAGCCTTAATAAACAGGCTTTCCATCATCCTTTTAAGCCTCAGGTCTTTATTGTTGTTATCCAGGTAATGACTTATCTCTGAAAGCCGCTCTGAGATCTCTTCAAATGGTTTGCTCAGTTTCAATGATACAATTGAAAAGAAAATGCTTTTATCCTCCTTTGTGGTCATTATTTTCTCTTTATACCTGGTTGATCTTCCATATGCTTCCTGGAGCGTGGCTCTCCTTGTTTCAAGTTTTTTATTCGTTTTCCTGATGCCAGCCAGATTATACATCAGGAAAAGCAAAATAAGAAAAGTTATTCCCAGTGCAAGGTATATTATCAGGGATATGGTTTTTTCAATTTTTATTCTTTGCAGTATTAGTTCATTTTGTTGCTCGGACCACTCTATCTCTTCCTCAGAGGCCCTGATGTTGAGCCTGATGTTATAGCTGGAGGCAAGCTCTCTTATCTCCATGTCAGCCATGTTGTTAATATGCTTATAGTGTGCCAGCCGGTAATGAATAGCTTCTTTCTGATTACCTCTTTTCCTGTACAGATCTGACAGTTCAAGGAGTATATTATCAGGATCAACAACCTCTTTATCATGTAATAATGTTAAATCAGTTTTATCAATATATTGTTTTGCCAGTTCAGGCTTTTCTTTCCCCAGGAATACTTTACCCATTCTGAGGTTGATCATGCTTTCATATACCGGATCTTTTATCATTTCATTTTCAACAGTCATGGAGTCAATCCACTGCATATAGCCTTTATGACCCGTGGCAAAATCGTTATCAAAAAGGAAAGCATAGCTTTCCAGCTTCCTTTGATATCCTTTTATCTCACTGTAATAATCAAGTGCTTCCAGAAGGCATTCCCGGCTTTTTTTATGGTTTTCATATTCCAGGTATACTTCACCCAGTGTGGTAAGTTCATCACCTGTTCTTCTGTTACTCAGGAATTGCTTTCTCAGTTCGATGGATTTATTATAATAATCTATGCATTTTAATGAATCCTGCTTATGGAAATATACAAGTCCGAGGTTATGCAGTATTGATGCCTTGCCATCAAGAAGATTGAGACTGTCATATATTTCCAGGGCATAAATGTAATTTTTCTCGGCATCCTCATATAGAGCTGAAGAGGAATAGAGGTTGCCGTAGATATGCCATGTTTCTGCCATAGCTTCCCCGCTATTAGTCTGCCTGGCTACCTCCATTCTTTTATCAGCGTATTTCAGTCCGGTCTTCAGTGATCTGTCCATTTCCTTCAGGGCATAATCTTCCAATACCTGTAGCTTAACTGAATCATTTACTGAGGATATACTGTTTATAACACTGTCACTTGTACTAACCTGCGCATGACTGACAGGGTTAAGCAGTATCAGTAATAATATTACAGTATTTAATAAATTCCTTCTAAGCATCTGCCCGCGGTATTTTCAGAATTATCGTCGTCCCTTTTTCCCTGCTGTTATCAATATCCAGTTCTCCATTATTCATTTTCAGTAAATCAATGCATATTGAAAGGCCCAGTCCGCTGCCTTTTTCCATGCCTGTTCCCGGTGCTGACACCAGGTAGTTGCCACTCAGAATGTTTGACTTTACTTCCCCGGTCATCCCTGTGCCATCATCTTCAACCCTGATAATTATTATTCCTGGTTCAGCATCTGCCCTTATCCTTATCTCACCCCCCATATTACTGAACTTAATTGCATTATGCAGGACATTGCGTATAACAGACTGCATAATATCTGAATTAATATAAGCCTTCAGGCTTTTATCTACTTCTGTGCTTATCTTTATTCTTTTCTTTTCTGCAATGGGTTTATAGAGAGCAACTACTTTATTAACAATACTTTCAACCTTATTACTAGAGATCTCAAGTTTTTCCCTGCCCTTTTGTATGGTGGCTATGCTCTGAAGGTTTATCAATATCTGGTTAAGCTGGAAGGCTGTCTCGCCCAGCATACCACTGTACTCCTCCATACTATCCTTCTCGAGATTCTCAAAATCATCAACCATCAGACGGCTGAATCCCAGTATAGCCTGGAAAGGATTAATAAGATCGTGAGCAAATACAGATATCAGGGTATCCAGCAGCTTATTTTCTTTTTCAAGTTCCTTATTTGACTTTTGCAGCTCACGGTTAACCACAGCAAACTTTTCAGTTTCTATATTGAATTCTTTCCTGTATTGATTCCGTATTTTGCGTATACGAAGAAGTATGATGAATAAAATAACCGATGCGATAAGCACTATCAGAAATGTTAACATTAACTTATATGATGCTTCGTGTCTTTTAATATTAAGCTGCATCTCCTGGTCGATGCTTTCTTTAAGCCTCCTGTTCCTGTTAACTTCATATTCAACCATAAGCAGATTGATTATTTCTTCCCTGTTAATGATGTTATCGCCGGCATTAATCTCCCGGAGAATGTTTTCATAATGCCATGCTGTATTAAAGTCGCCTGTTTCTGCATATGCCCGGCACAGATATTCAAGATGATCCTGCTGATCAGGCAGGTTATACCTCTGGTCAATATTGTTCTTCTCAGCTATTTCCACAACTTTCCCGTATTCCCCGTTTCTTATATGATGCTCCATCACCGCGGTATAAAAGTTGAGTTTATCCACATCAGTGTACCTGTTTTCATCCATTGCAAGGTAGCCCCTGTTAATCCAGTTTTCAGCCTCCTCATTCATCCTGAGATTATTATATGCACTTATTATTGAAGCTATAATGGAGACCGGCGATATCAGGTCTAAACTAATGTCCTCATCCCAGAGCAGTTCTTTCAGGATGTCCAGGGATTCTTCATAATTACCCAGCATCAGCTCCACTTCGGCAAGGTTATAGCTGAAAAGAGCATAATAATCAAGGCCTTCTCTTTCATTTATTTCAATGGCCCTTAACAGGTATTTCTTCGATGAATGATGGTCGCCCACCAGGGAAAATATTATAGCAATATTATTGAGCATGCTATTGGCACCGGAGTAAAATTCTCTGTCTGAATATATTGAAAGCGCCTTCAGGAAATGCCTTAAAGCATTACTGTTATTGCCTCTGTAATAATGAATCACTCCTTCCTGTGCTTCAAGAAGACCTTCGTCAAGTGGGTGGTAATTAGGAGAAAGGCTTTTCATCTGGATAAAAGTGTATTCCAGGCTGTCAATATCAGCATTGGTAACATAGGCTCTTGCATCTGCATACAGATCCTGAAACAGTTTATTATTCAGGTTATCACTATAATGATATTTATAACACTGCGGAAAGGATGCAGGCTGGCCGGATGACCAGCTGCCCTGAACAATCAATATCAGGGTAATCAGAAATATTTTCCCCTCTCTCATTTACCAGGTTTCTTCAAATCGAAAATTTCGCTGTCTATTATCCCTTTGTTTAATATAGTTTTAATCCTGGAGCCGGCTTTCAGTTTATCCGCTGATTTTACAGCTTTATCATTAAAAAGGGTTATTGAATATCCCCGTTCCAGCACCCTTGCTGGACTAAGGTAATCAATTGATCTGGATAAGTTGTCCAGAACTGTATGTTTTTGTTTTGTGAATCTGCTGCAAGCCGGACTGATACTCCTGTTAAGATCATTTATACGGCTGCTCCTGTTATGAATAAATTCAGATGACCTTTTTCTTATACCGGTTTTTATTGTTTCAAGCTTTGACCTGTTACCCGATATGTAAGACCGTGTACTACCTGTAAGACGTAAGCCCGTGCGGTTAAGCAGTCTGTGTTTTTGCCTGAGAGCTTCTCTTACAAGGGGTGACATATTAACGCTTATCCTGTTAATAGACAGGCGCCTGGTTTTTACAAGCTCCCTGCTTGAGTTTATTATTGATTCTCTTATACCCCGCAGGTATTCTTCTGTTTTAAGGCTGTGATTAATTATATAATCGGCCACTGCCGTTGGTGTTTTAAAGGAGCGGTGAGCAACAATATCAGTTACAGAAAGATCTTTTTCATGTCCAATTCCTGTAAGCACAGGTATGGGCATCTGGGTTATGAGGTAAGCAATATTATAATTGTCAAACCAGCTCAGATCTGACTGTGATCCGCCTCCTCTTACTATTACCACAATATCAAAATCGGATATCCGCTCATAAATTTTATTTATTGACTTAATTACTGAAGCTTCAGTTTCCTTACCCTGCATTGAGGCACTGAATAATGTTGTCTTATAGCCGTAGCCATGCTCATTCCCCAGCAATTCATCAGTGAAATCTTCATAGCCTGCTGCCTGCTCCGAGGATATTACAGCAATATTTGCCGGTAGCAGCGGCATTGACAGTTCCCTGTTAAGATCAATAACACCTTCTGATTCAAGCCTTTTAATGATTTGTTTTCTTTTAACGGCTATTTCACCAACCGTATAGGCAGGGTCAATATCATTTATTACCAGGCTCAGGCCATAAAGCTCATGATAATCAATCTTAACCCTTACAAGTACCTTGATATCCTCTGCGAGGGGCTGACCGGCAATATTTTCAAAGTAGGGGAGCAGAAGCCTTGCTTTTCCAGACCACATTATTGCCCTTGCTCTTGATTTAATATCTTCCTGTCTGTTCTTTTCGACAAGTTCCAGGTAGCAATGGCCCGAGTAATTTATCTTAAGCTCTGATATTTCAGCACTTACCCAGTAAAAACTCTTAAGCTTATCCTCGAGTGATTGTTTAATAAGCTTCTGAAGTTCGCTCAGTGAATATCTCTCATTACTATAATCCTCCGGCTTGCTCATTCACGGGTTATATAAAAATAATTAATTATTTCGCCCCTGGTATTATCTCTTTATTATTCCTGTTTTTTCCGGATCACTGATTTTACCTCCTTCTTTCTCAAGCCTGTCAAGGTATTCAGTTTCTTCTTTTATTAACTCGGACCTGTTTTCCGGGATACCGTTATTATATTTAATCTCTTTCCTGAGGCTGCCATCATTATTATAAATATACCATGTACCTGTCCTTATGTCCATATCATATTGTCCTATGATCTCTTTTTTCCCGTTAGGATGCCATGAAAGGAATTCTCCGTCCAGTTTGCCACTGGCATAGTATGCCTTCAGACATAAAGTGCCGTCATCAAAATATTGTTTCCATCTCCCTGACTTAATGCCCTTATCATAGTTCAGTTCTTCAGCAATCTGCCCGTTCCAGTGATATTTAATGCTTAGCCCGTCAATTTTATTATCTCTATAGCTGCATTTCAGCAGCATATGGTTTTCAATATATTCGGAGAAATAGTGCCATTCTCCTGTTTTCTTCTGTTTGTAATAAACGCCCCTGGCTGCTATATACCCGTTCGGGTGATATATGGAGGCTTTGACAGAATCAGTACCGGCTATATAATTAAGCAGGGATGACATATTGCCTTCCTCATCATACCGTTTAAATTCACCTACGGGTTTGCCATCCCTGAACCATGCTTCATACATTACTTGGCCGTCCGGATATTTTTTTATCCAGTGACCCTGTTTTAAACCCTTCTCACCGGTCTGGTTGATATCTTCCTGCGATTGTGCTGCACTGAATGATGCAAGAAGGATCAGGAGCGTTAAAATATGTTTTAGCTGACAGCTCATGGTAATTGCTTTATGGGGTAAAAATAAAAAACACCCTGAAAAAATCAGAGTGTTTTTACATATATTATGTCAGGAGATCTTATTATTTCACTTCTTCGAAATCAACATCAGTAACTTCATCATCATCTCCTTTTCCGCTGTCTTCTCCGGTCTGCTTTCCTTCCTGACCAGGGGCTCCCTGTTGTTGCCCGCCTTCCTGTGCAGATTTATAAATATCCTCTGAGGCTGCCTGCCATTGTGTGTTCAGCTCATTCAGAGCTTTGTCAATGGCTTCCACATCCTGGTTTTTGTGTGCCTCTTTCAGGTCAGACAGAGCCTTTTCTATAGGAGCTTTCTTATCTGCCGGCAGCTTATCTCCATATTCCTTAAGCTGTTTTTCAGTCTGGAAGATCATGCTGTCTGCGGAATTTATCTTGTCCACTTTTTCTTTAGCTTTCCTGTCTTCTTCCTCGTTGGCCTTAGCTTCATCACGCATCTTGTTTATCTCTTCCTCGCTGAGACCGGATGATGCCTCAATCCTGATACTTTGCTCTTTGCCGGTACCTTTGTCTTTTGCAGACACGTTAAGTATACCGTTAGCGTCGATATCGAAGGTCACTTCTATCTGTGGCACCCCCCTGGGAGCAGGAGGAATTCCGTCAAGATGGAACCTTCCAATTGTTTTATTACCTGCAGCCATAGGCCTCTCACCCTGTAGCACATGTATCTCAACCGAGGGCTGATTGTCAGCCGCTGTGGTAAATGTCTCATTTTTCTTAGTGGGTATGGTTGTATTTGCCTCTATCAGCTTGGTCATAACTCCACCCATTGTTTCAATACCTAATGATAAGGGAGTTATATCAAGGAGTAATACATCCTTTACTTCACCGGTGAGTACTCCACCCTGTATTGCTGCTCCTATTGCCACTACCTCGTCAGGATTAACACCTTTTGAAGGAGCCCTGCCAAAGAATTTTTGTACCACCTCCTGTATTGCGGGTATACGGGTTGATCCTCCTACCAGCAATACTTCATTAATATCGGAAGCTTTCAGTCCTGCCTCCTTTAATGCTACCTTACAGGGTTCTATAACGGCCTGAATAAGTGAGTCTGTCAGTTTCTCGAAATGAGACCTGGTAAGGGTCTTAACAAGGTGCTTGGGTATACCGTCAACAGGCATAATATAGGGCAGGTTGATCTCTGTGCTGGTAGAACTTGAAAGTTCTATTTTTGCTTTCTCAGCTGCTTCTTTCAGCCTCTGAAGAGCCATAGCATCCTTTTTAAGGTCTATACCTTCATCTTTTTTGAATTCTTCAGCCAACCAGTCGATAATCAGCTGATCGAAATCATCACCACCCAGGTGAGTATCACCATTTGTTGATTTTACTTCAAATACGCCATCGCCCAGCTCAAGTATTGATATGTCAAAGGTACCGCCACCAAGGTCGAAAACAGCCACCTTCATATCTTCGCTTTTCTTATCCAGTCCGTAAGCAAGGGATGCTGCCGTTGGTTCGTTTATTATACGTTTAACGGTTAAACCTGCTATCTCTCCGGCTTCTTTTGTTGCCTGGCGCTGAGAGTCATTGAAATATGCAGGCACTGTAATTACAGCATCTGTTACTTCCTGTCCCAGGTAATCCTCGGCTGTCTTTTTCATCTTCTGAAGTATCATGGCTGAGATCTCCTGGGGCGAGTATTTGCGGTCATCAATCTGAACCCTGGGAGTATTATTATCTCCTTTAACCACTTTATAAGGCATGCGTGAGATTTCCTTACTTACGTTATCGTAAGATTCACCCATAAACCTTTTTATTGAATAAACAGTTTTGTCTGCGTTAGTAATGGCCTGGCGCTTTGCCGGATCGCCTATTTTACGCTCACCGTTTTCAATAAAAGCCACAATAGAAGGGGTAGTCCTTTTTCCCTCGCTATTAGGAATTACTACAGGCTCATTGCCTTCCATTACTGACACGCATGAATTAGTTGTTCCCAGGTCTATACCAATAATTTTTCCCATTTTATAATGTATTTTTTGTTTTCTGATTACTGCTTTCTGGGGAGCAATGATTATGCCATCGGTTTTTTTATCACTATTTATGCAAATATGACATTTTAATTCGCATCCACCTGTCTGAAATAAATGCCATAATGACAAAAAGGCAGTAAAAAAATTTATATAGATTAATACGATCCCTTTATATTAAACAAATTTGTAGCTTTACCCTGTCTAATCATAATTCAAGGGAATATGTCCATTCATAATACGGTCAAAAGGGTTACAACCCATGTTCTATCGGAAATGAAGCTCAAAGGTGAAAAAATAGCTATGCTGACAGCATATGATTATTCAATGGCTTCCATAATTGATCAGGCCGGTATAGATGTTATACTTGTCGGAGATTCTGCTTCCAATGTAATGGCAGGTTTTGAAACCACCTTGCCGATTACACTTGACAATATGATCTATCATGCTTCTTCAGTTGTTCGCGGTGCCGGCAGGTCACTGGTAGTTGTTGATATGCCTTTCGGAACCTACCAGGGCAATTCCAGGGAAGCTCTTTCTTCTGCTATACGTATAATGAAAGAAACAGGTGCCCATGCCGTTAAGCTGGAAGGAGGCCGTGAGATAGCAGAATCAGTGGAAAGGATATTATCTGCAGGCATACCAGTTATGGGACATCTGGGATTAACACCACAGTCCATACACAAGTTCGGCACTTATGTGGTCAGGGCAAAAGAAGAAGAAGAAGCCAGGCGATTGCGTGAGGATGCATTATTACTTGAAGAGAAGGGTGTGTTTGCCATTGTGCTGGAGAAGATACCGGCAACACTGGCAGGTGAGGTGGCCGCCTCATTAACCGTTCCTGCCATTGGTATTGGTGCCGGGAACAGGGTGGACGGGCAGGTACTGGTCATTCATGATATGCTTGGAATAAACCAGGAATTTTCACCAAGGTTCCTAAGAAGATATCATAACCTTTACCAGGAAATCAATGGAGCTGTACAGAACTATATTAAAGATGTGAGGTCAAAAGACTTCCCCAATGAGAAAGAACAGTATTGATATGCCAGTGATGAAAATTCTATATGAAGACAACCATATAATAGCTGTTAATAAGAGTGCAGGGGAGCTGGTACAGGGCGATAACACCGGTGATGAAAC
>JAWLFR010000158.1:0-4674 GCA_041685495.1 Bacteroidales bacterium | reverse complement strand
CACCCTCCGCGTTCACTTCCAGGAATCCCTGGCTGGTATGGCATGGTGCACATGCCGTGCTGTTTCTTTCAGCATTGCCGCCTGTGGCATGTACTGATGCCTCCCACTGCGCTGAAGCAGCAGTTATAATCTGGCTGTTATCATGGCATTCAACACAGCCTGCTGTGCCTGCTGGTCCCGTCGGGCCTGCTGGTCCTGCTTCACCCGTGTCACCTTTCGGTCCCTGTGGTCCTTCCGGTCCCTGCGGTCCTTCACAGGAGGTGAATACAAACACTACTGCGGCAATAATTAATAGAAGATGTGATAGTTTTTTCATTGTTCCGGATTTAAGTTATAAGTATTAATTATTCTTTAAATGTTACATTTATTTAAATGCAAATTATTACTTGCAATGTAGACATTTTTCCTGTTTGTTACTTTTATAACACTGTTGATCTTGCCCTTTGCAATTACTGATAGTTTCCAGTATCTTTGTTGATAAATATCAATGCAGGATTATTGATAAATATCAACACACCTTATGTTTTTCAGCATCTTTTACATTGATATCATATTTTTGTATTGTCGTATTATTATGTGCTCTAACAGGGGGTAATATTATGGTAAAAGAGAACATTTGCAACTGTATTGACTGCAGTGAAGGCTGGAATGGTTTCAAGGTGCTTACAGGGGAGGAAGTTGAGCTACTTGAACAACACCGGTATGAGGCCGATTTCAGGCCGGGAGAGATGATACTGAAGCAATCGTCTCCTGCTTCGAATGCTGTTTTCCTGCGCTCAGGCATGGCTAAAATATACCTTGAGGGACAGGGACAGAAGAACCTTATTATCAGCATAGCCAAGCCGGGAATGATGATAATGGGTCCTGGGGTGTATACGGATTTAAGGCATTCTTTTTCCGTATCCAGCATTAATGGAGTAAAGGCCTGCTATATCAGTGCGGACATAATTAAAAAGATGTTCAGCACGAACAAGTTATTTGCTGAAGGTGTTATTAAGGAAATGAGCAGGATGTCACATTTTTATCTTGACAGGTTGCTCAGTATGACGCAGAAAAAAATGCCGGGAAGGGTAGCGGAAGTTCTTTTATATCTTGCAGACAAGGTTTTTTGCTCCGATGAGTTCACACCATTGCTCAACCGCCAGGAACTGGCTGATATGGCAGGTATGGCAAAGGAGAGCATAGTCCGCATACTGAGAGATTTCTCTGATGAGGGTATAATATGTTCAGATTGTCCTGACATAAAGATAATACAGAAAGATAAATTAAAAATGATATCTGATAACGGATAATTATACTTATGAAAATTAATATTAGAATGCTTTTTTCACCCGTTTTTACGGGTGTTTTATTTGTGGTCTTCATTATTGCCATGGCTGTTGCCACATTCATTGAAAATGATTTTGGCGCTGCCTCAGCCCGGCAGATGATATATAACAGCCGGTGGTTTGAGCTTATATTCCTGTTAATGGTCGTCAACCTGTCCGGACAAATATTTACCTATAAACTATACAGGAAGAGGAAGCTGACCATTATGTTGTTTCACTTTGCCTTTATCGTAATGATAGCAGGAGCCGCAATAACCAGGTACTCAGGTTTTGAAGGAAGGGTGCATATCAGGGAAGGACAGGCTGTCTCTCATGGACTAAGCACGGATAAATATATGTCAGTCAGTATTTTTGATAATGGAGATGAACCCCTTGTGTCACATTCGGAGAAGGTGATGGTAACAAGCACCTCCCTTGGCAGTTTCTATAAGGATGGAGAGATAGGAAACACCCCTTATTCTGTCAGGTATACAAGATATATCCCCAATGCAAGCGAGTCAGTGGTTGACACACAGGATGGTGTGCCATTAATAGCTATGCTGGTAACCCGCGGTATGGGATTCCGTGAAGTCATATACCTGGCCGAGGGACAGACAAGGAGCTTTGACGACTTTAAGATAGGGTTTGCAAACGATACCAGTCTGGATGTCAGGATTACCCTGCAGGATGGTTCATTTAAAGTAATACCAAAGGTTGACCTGAACAGGATGAGCATGATGACCCGTGAAACGGAAACCATAGCAGCCGGGGAAGAAGCTGATTTTGAAGAGATGGTGATATATAATACTCCTTCATACAGGATCGTTCCTCAAAAACTGTCGACCAGTGGCATGATAATGCCGGTAAGCGTGGACAGGCAGAATTCCGTGGAAGGGAAGGATGCATTTGAGCTTGAAGTGAGATGGGGCAGTGAAACCGAGAAACTTTATGTTTATGATATTTACAGCGGCAGTATTGACAGTACATGGACCACTTTTGGGGATATGCGTTTTGTTCTTAGCTACGGGCCAAAAAAGATCGACCTTCCTTTTACCATTATGCTTAAGGATTTTATACTTGAAAGATACCCCGGTTCATCAAGCCCCTCCGGATACCGGAGCGAGGTAGTTCTTATAGATAAAGATAACGATGTCAATATGCCATATTCAATATATATGAATAATATTCTGAAGTACCAGGGCTACCGGTTTTACCAGTCGTCTTACGACCCTGATGAGAAAGGAACCATCCTTTCTGTAAACTCTGACAGGGCAGGTATGCTGGTTACATATACCGGCTATGGCCTTCTCTTTATTTTTATTATACTCTCTTTGATTAATAAAAACTCGGTGTTCCGTAAAGTAAAACCATCAATGTGGAGGAACTCATCATCAAAACTGCTGGTAATGGTGATAATTCTTTTATCCCTCAGTATCGGTGCCGGGGCTAACCCTGTTAAGGCAGTGTATGATAAGGATAAGGTGGAGGAATTCGGGAAGGTATTGGTGCAGGACCAGAAAGGAAGAACGAAGCCCATATTTACACTCAGCAATGATATATTAAGGAAGATAAGCCGTAAAAAGAGCTATAATGGGTATTCGCCCATGCAGGTTTTTATGGGACTGAGTACTGATTTCCAGAACTGGCAGGACGAGCCACTGATAAAAGTGTCCAGTAAGGATCTCAGGAAAACAATAGGTATTACCCGGGAATATACTTCAATAAACAGGCTTATTGACTTTGAAAGGGGAGAATATATACTCTCCGAAATGATACAGCAGGCGGTGAATAAACCTGCCGGTGAGAGGGATAAGATGGACAAGGAGCTTATAAAGGTTGATGAGCGGGTGAATATTATTATGATGGTGGCCCGCGGTGAGTTTTTCAGGATCTTTCCCTTGAGGGATGGCACCGATAACTGGGGAACACCATCAGAGGCAGTGAAGAATGCCCTGAATCATGATGACAGCCTGTATATAAGTAATATCCTGTCGCTCTATACCAATGCCCTGATGGAAGGAACCGGGACGGGCGATTTTTCAAAGGCTGATGAGTACCTTGAGTCACTGATTAATTACCAGAGGAAATATGCAAGCTATGATCTGCCATCTGAGGCTAAGGTTAAGGCAGAGATATTTTACTATAAGTCGATGATCTTTGAACGCCTGTTCCCCTATTACGCAACAGTTGGTATAGTAATGCTCGTTTTGCTTATATCAATGATTATAAGGGGAAGGTCAAAAAAATCACCATTAATAAAAGTTTTTAACGGGCTTATACTGCTGGGCTTCCTTTTCCATACTGTAGGCCTGGGTGTGAGATGGTATATATCTGGTCACTCACCAATGAGCAATGGTTATGAATCACTGCTCTTTATATCATGGGTAACGGTCCTTGCCGGTTTGTTTTTCAGCCGCAGGTCATCGCTTACCCTGGCGGCAACAGCAGTGCTGGCATCACTTACTCTTATGGTGGCCCATCTGAGCTTTATGGATCCGGAGATAACGAACCTCGTCCCGGTACTGCAATCATACTGGCTGACACTTCACGTTTCGGTTATTACTGCCAGCTATGGGTTCCTTGGACTGGGAGCAATACTCGGCCTGGTAGTGATGGTACTGTATTCACTTAATAATAGCAGGAACAGGAAACAGATACTAAGGACTGTGGATGATCTCTCAGTTATCAACTACCGCTCTCTTGTGCTGGGACTGTATTTTCTCACAATAGGAACATTCCTGGGAGCAGTATGGGCCAATGAATCATGGGGACGCTACTGGGGATGGGACCCCAAGGAGACATGGTCGCTTATTACCATGATTGTTTATGCATTTGTGATACATTCAAAGAATATTAAGTCACTTAACAGCATCTTTGCCTTTAATATAATGTCAGTATATGCATTCTCTTCAGTGCTGATGACCTATTTCGGGGTTAACTATTACCTGTCTGGATTGCATTCATATGCCGGAGGAGACCCCGTTCCCATACCTTCGTTTGTATATGTTTCTATTGTGGTGCTGATGATACTGTCGATTTACTCATACAGCAGGTATAATAAAATGGTAAAGGCAATGACATAATGACTGTACGGCCGGCCAGGGAATACCCATAACCCGGTAATATCACAGAGCCAGGCTAAAAAAAAGAACCCGGTCCGCATAAGACCAGGTTCTTTACAATTAAATTTTCCCTTTTTGAGTGAAGCAAATAAGCCTCCTTTAAAAAGTTCTCCCTAATCACTAATGGTTTGATTATAAGAGTGTTTCTGGGTGGAAGACCGGATTCGAACCGGCGACCTCTGGAACCACAATCCAGCGCTCTAACCTGCTGAGCTACATCCACCATGTTTGGACTGCAAAGAAAA
>JAWLFR010000157.1:0-4678 GCA_041685495.1 Bacteroidales bacterium | reverse complement strand
AAAAATTTATTGAAGAAGGAATAGCCGGAACCTCTTATCTCTCTGAGGATGAATACAGGAGGCTGCCTGATCCTGATCTTTATTATAAGGGTGGAGGACCAGATCTGAAGATAGATGATGAGACTTTTATGGATATTGATCCGGACAGCAAGATAAGCATGGCTTTTGAAACGGAAAGAGAGGCCCTTGGGAAAGATGAACGCATAGTGTCAGTAACGGCTAATTATAACGATGGCAGCAATGCTATGGTTATGGTGACAAGCAATGGCTTTGAGGGCGACAGGGATAATACATATTACAGTCTCGGTGCATCCGTCTCAGTTAAGCAGGGCGATGCAAGGCCTTCTGAGAGCTGGTATGAGAGCGCATTATTCCATGACAGTCTGGATAAAGAAGGTGTTGGCAAAAAGGCTCTTGAGAGGGCATTGAAAAAGCTGGGGCAGGAAAAGATAAAGTCTGCCAATATGCCCATGATAATAGAGAACCGTGTGGCAGGGCAGAGTCTGCGCCCCCTGGTGCAGGCCCTGAGCGGCGCGGCCATACAGCAGAAAAACTCCTTCCTCGTTGATATGCTGGGGGAAAAGGTGGGATCGGACAGGTTTACACTTATTGATGACCCCTTCGTTATTTCCGGCAGGGGATCGAGGCTTTTCGATAATGAAGGACTGGCAATGAAAGAAAGGACCATATTCGATAAAGGAGTGCTGAAGCAATATTATATTGACACATATTACGGAAGGAAGCTGGGAATGGAACCCAACAGCGGAAGTACCACCAACCTGGTCGTTAAGCCCGGGCACAGGACGCAGGAACAGATGATAGCCACCCTTGACAGGGGGATAGTCGTTACAGGCTTTAACGGAGGCAATGCCAACGGGTCGACCGGCGACTTCTCATACGGGGTGGAAGGATTCCTGGTGGAAAAGGGGAAGATTGTAAAGCCTGTTGCCGAAATGAATATTACCGGTAATTTCCTTGACCTGTACCTTAACCTGCTTGAAGCAGGCAATGATGTGTACAAAGATTCGGCATGGCGTACCCCCTCATTATTATTTGATAATGTAAGTTTCAGCGGTAAGTGACAGAGCCGCTCCTTACCTGGAAACCGGTACAGGTTTTTGAACTTAATTGCTTATCCCTGTGTTTTATAAATAAAAAATGATGGTAAACAAGACAGCTATAGTTTTCGGGGCAACGGGACTGACAGGATCGGCGCTGGTGAATGAGCTGATACAGAATATGAGGTATACGGCAGTTAAGGTGTTTGCGCGCCGCGACCTTGACCTTGAGCATATTAAGGTCATAGAGCATATTGTCAATATTGAGAAACCCGGTGAATACAGTGATATTATAAATGGCGATGATCTGTTTATCTGCCTGGGCACCACCATGCGTAAGGCCGGATCTGTAAAAAAGATGGAAGAGATAGACCGCGACCTCCCTATTGCCATAGCAAAAGCCGCCCTGCTTAACGGGGTAAGGAATATAGCTGTTGTGTCAAGCATAGGAGCAAACCCTTCATCGCGTAATTATTACAGCAGGATAAAGGGTGAACTGGAACAGTCAATACTGGCCATGCAGTTTAAAAGGAAGGTTATTGTCAGACCTTCTGTATTGCTGGGTAAAAGAAGTGAAATACGTATCCTGGAAGCCATGGGAAAAGCCCTGGTACAGGCCTTCGGGTTTTTACTTACAGGGAAAAATAAAAAGTACCGGGGAATAAAAGCCACTGTTGTTGCAAAGGCTATGGTCAGGGCTATTAATGAGAGCAGCGGCAAAGAGATCTACGAGTCGGATGAGCTGGTGGAACTGTCGGCAAAAACAAAAGAGCCCGAATCAACTTCTTAAGCATGTCTTTTAGATAAAACATTTTATATCTTTGTCTTTCACAAAAAATTACTGATATGACAGGTTTGATAATTACAGGAGCAATAGTACTCCTTCTGGTCCTGATCCTTGTTACGGCATACAACCGGCTTGTGAGACTCAGGAATAACAGGGAGAATGCTTTTGCCGATATAGATGTTCAGCTCAGGCAGAGACATGATCTGATACCCCAGCTGGTGGAGGCCGTAAAGGGCTATATGAAGCATGAAAGGGAACTGCTTATTGAGGTCACCAATGCAAGGGCTAACGCCATGAAGGCGGATAATATTAATGATAAGATATCGGCTGAATCGAGACTGTCCAATGCCCTCGGAGGCATACAGGTTGCCGTAGAGGCTTATCCTGACCTTAAGGCAAACCAGAACTTCATGAACCTGCAGGAGGAGATATCGGATGTGGAGAACAAGCTGGCCGCTTCGCGCCGCTTTTTTAATTCAGCCACCAAAGAGCTGAATGTATCCGTTCAGTCCTTTCCTTCAAATATTGTGGCAGGCATATTCGGTTTCCATGCGGAGCCCATGTTCGATCTGGGTGACAGGCGTGAGGCTATGGAAGAGCCACCGAAAATGAGCTTTGAATAGTTTTTAAATAATGAAGTATATTGGTTTACAGTCGCAGATCTGGAAGAATAATACCCGTTCGGTCTTACTTCTTATACTGTTTCCCCTGGTTATGTTTGCCCTGGTGATGGTCTTTTTCCTGGTATATTCGGCTTACCAGCCGGAGGCAGAGATAGACCCTGTTGACGGCTTCCTCAGAACAATACCCTGGGTGGCTGCTGCTGTGATACTGTGGTTCACAATAGCATGGTTCTCGCACAGCTCGATGATCAGTAAAGCCACGGGCTCACGGCCCCTTGAGCGGAAGGATAACAAAAGGGTCTATAATCTTGTGGAGAACCTTTCCATTGCTGCAGGAATGGGAAGGATGCCGAAGGTTAATATTATTGAGGATGACAGCCTCAATGCCTTTGCCAGCGGCATAAACGAGAAAAGCTATACCATATCCCTGTCGCGGGGCATTATCAATAAGCTTGATGATGACGAGCTGGAGTCGGTGATAGCCCACGAGCTTACTCACATACGTAATAAGGATGTGAGACTGCTTATCATCTCCGTTATCTTTGTCGGCATTTTTGCATTTCTTACCCAGGCCCTGCTGAGGGGCACCCTGTATGGAGGAGGACGCGGGCGCGGAGGAAATAAGAATAATGGCATTGCCCTGGTGCTGATAATGATACTTGCCGCGGTGGGCTGGTTTCTTACCACCCTCTTCAGGTTTGCCCTTTCACGTAAAAGAGAATACCTGGCTGACGCGGGGGCTGCCGAGCTGACACATAAGCCACGTGCCCTGGCTTCAGCCCTCAGGAAGGTTTCTGGCGATCCGCGTATAGAGGCTGTTACCCGTCAGGATGTGGCACAGATGTTTATAGAGCATCCCGGTGTTAAAAAGAAGAAGAAAGCCTCCTTTTCATCACTTTTTGCCACTCATCCTCCCATCGATGAGCGCATAAGCATACTGGAGCAGATGTAAGGAGGCTGACAGACCGCATACCGGCCTTTTACCACTATCAGCCTTCCTTCGGTTTTCATAGTTTTCTTAATAATGCTTATCCGGGTGCCGGTCTTCCGGTTCCGGCTGTACCTGTTTTAAACTTTAATCTTATATTTGCAGTAACACTAATTACCTAAACAGTAACACCATGTCAGTAGCTCGTTTCGGGGTTTCAATAGAAAAGGATATGCTGCAGGCGCTGGATGACTATGTAAGGGAAAACAGTTTCTCCAACAGGTCGCAGGCCATAAGGCAGCTGATATCCAACAACCTGGTCATTCAGAAGTGGAAGTGCAACAATATTGTTGCCGGTTCCATAACCCTTGTATATGATCATCATAAAGGCGATCTGCCGGGTATAATTACGGATATACAGCATGATTATCATCAATCCATACTTTCATCACAACATTTTCATCTCGACAGTGATAACTGCCTGGAGATTATAGCCGTCAAGGGTAAGGCCAAAGACCTTACAGATCTGGCCAATAAGCTTATAGCTGTTAAGGGCATACAACATGGCAAGTTATCCATGAGCAGGGTAGACTGATCTGAAAAAGATACAAAAATACAGCATGTGCAGAATCACTGCAACACTCAGCTCAGGACCCTGCCGGATCTTTGCCGCCGAGCCTTTCCATTACCTCGTTCTTATAATTTCTGCTTACCGGTACCTGTTTCCTGCCGATCTCAATATATTCACCTGTAAATGAATCGATTTTATCTTTTGATACAATAAATGAGCGGTGTGTTCTGATGAAATCCTGATGGGGAAGTTTTGCTTCTATGCCCGATATTGTTTCCCTTGTAACCACTGTTTTAGTGTTAAGATGTATTTTCAGATAGTCGCCGATACTCTCGACAAAAAGGATTTCTTTGAAACATATTTTAATCATTTTCCTTTCGGAGCGTACAAAAATATGATCGTTTTTAATACTATCGGTTTTCACGGAGCTCGTTCTCTCCACCTGTGCATTTTCATTGAGATATTTGTTTACCGACTGTAATAACCTTTCAAATGATACTGGTTTGAGGAGATAGTCAACAGCCTGCAGGTCAAACCCGTCTACTGCATATTCACGGTAGGCGGTCGTAAAAATGATTTTAATATCCTTATTTATCGATCTGGCAAATGAGAGTCCGGATACAGAAGGCATATTGATATCGAGAAAGATCAGGTCAATTTTCTCCTCATTGATGATATTAAAGGCCTCAATTGCGTTTTTGCAAGCTGCAA
>JAWLFR010000156.1:0-4687 GCA_041685495.1 Bacteroidales bacterium | reverse complement strand
CCTATTGCAAGGAAGAAACCGTCTATCTTTATCTTAACTGTTTCCTCGTTTTCCTCACCCTTATTCTTCACAAGCACAGCCCCTTCAACACCGTCCTTACCGAAAAGGTCAACAGCCTGGTGCTTCCATAATATTTCAATATTCTCAGTGTCAAAAACTCTTTGCTGCATTGTTTTTGAAGCCCTGAACTCATCACGCCTCACAACCATATACACCTTCCTTGCCAGTCCGGCCAGGTAGGTAGCTTCCTCACAGGCAGTATCCCCGCCACCTACCACTGCAACGTCTTTGCCTTTATAAAAGAAGCCGTCACATGTGGCACATGCAGACACGCCCAGGCCATTATATGTTTTTTCGGCTTCAATGCCGAGGTATTTTGCTGTAGCACCCGTAGCAATGATAACAACTTCAGCCTCAATGGTTTTCTTATCATCAATAATAACCTTATGCGGATGGCCTGAAAAATCAACACTGGTGGCAATACCAAAGCGCACATCTGCACCGAAGCGCTCAGCCTGTTTCTTGAAATCTTCCATCATCTGCGGTCCCGTCACACCTTCAGGATATCCAGGAAAGTTTTCCACCTCGGTAGTTGTGGTCAGCTGCCCTCCCAGCTCCATACCTGTGTACATCACAGGCTGCAGGTTGGCCCTGGCTGCATAGATAGCGGCAGTAAAGCCGGCAGGACCTGATCCCACTATGAGGCATTTTACTTTTTCAGTCACGGAAGAAAACCCTTTTGAAGGTTCTTCATCATTAACATTCATTGTTTTTATAGGTTCCATATACTAAAATATTTTGACTGCAAAATTACAACTTTTTCAGAGATATATATATAATGATAATATCGATACGTTAATGACGGCGCCGTATCATAATAACATTATCATAATTAACAGCCAGACTGGTATTAAGGCCAATATTAAGCTCATCATTCACAGAGGGATGGCTGTTTATCCCCAGTGATTCAAGAAAGGCAGCCTGTGACCGGTCGTCCTCGAACTTAAGACTCAGCACAGCCTCCCCTGCTCCTTCCACAATAAGGCAGCTGTAATTATCCGCCTCCTGCAAAAGCTCACTCCATTCGTTGGCGCCGTTATAGAGTCCCAGTTCACCCTTTACCAGTGTGGCTTTGATGATCTCCTCCTCAAAGGGTATCCCGTGCATAAAATCACTTATACTGAAGGATGATTCCTCTATCATGGATTCCATGGTGCCGGCTATCATTGTGCTCTTCTGCACCGCCTCCCTGCTTCCGGCATCATTTACTATGCTTACATAATAAGGACCCTTACAGAATTGCAGCTGGTAATCAGACTGGCATGAATAGTCGACGATATGGCCTGATGTATCGCAGCGAAAAACGGAAACAGAATAGATGCCAAAGGCTGCAGCACGATCATCCATCCTATACACTTCCAGCTTATACCCTATATCACCAAGCTCTATCTCAGTCACTGCCAGCCTGTCAAAACCATATTCCAGGTACAGCTCAGCCCCGCCGTTCATATACCCGAAAAGGGATTCCCTGGTGTATGTTTTCTCCGACTTTATATCAAGCCCGTAAAGATCAATTCCGCCCACTCGTGGAAAATCATCCGGGATCTGAGAGAAAGCTGATAAACTTATTAAAAACGCAAAAAAAAGAACAAATATTTTCATAAAAAAGAATGTTATTATTTCCCCGGATCTTATGCCATATTAATCCCGTTAAGCTTAACAGTCTCAATATTTCTTATGCCATGTTAATCTCATTAAGTTCAATAAGCTCCCTTTTGCTTATTCCCAGCTTCAGGCTTTCGGCTATATCCAGAAATGCTGATGCGCGTGGGTTATCGGTTTTCTGTATACCCTCTTCAATCCTTTTTGCCACCACAATCTCGTGGGCTATACGGTCCACAGCCACGGGATCAGTGCCTACAAGCATGGTATCGTAATTACAGAAGAACTGTGGATTGGCACCCGGACCGCCATTAAAACATCCTTTTAAGCCATCGACAATATTGAGCACCACCTTATCCCTTAAGGGTGCAAAAGCACAGACGTGTGCACATGTCTCGCCCCATAACTTTGCATGTAACCGGCCGGTGTTGGTAACCGAACCATAGGACAGGTTTTTAAGGGCATTGGTAACCGTGGCACCGGCATTCTTCAGTATGGGTACATTGATTATCTTATCAAGCTCTTTGGTAACTATACCGGTAAAATAGGAATACTTGCCTCCATTCACCATATGCGGCATTGTATACTCATCATATTCACCCTCCACATCGGCCCAGTAATACCAGTCTTTATCTATCACCTTCTCCCCGTACATTACACCATCAGCATCATAATACGATCCTGTCTCATCCTGCTGCTCCGTTCCCATAACTTTTATTCCCGGGTAGTTCTCTTCGGTATACCCTGTTTCATGCAACTGCACCAGGCGCCTGTCCCATATAATTATATCACTGCGATCAATACCGCTCTCTTCCATCTGTTTGATGATTGAACGGGTAACGGCGTGACTTGTGGTGAGCGTTTTGCCGGCAACGGGATTGACCTTAAGCCCTATTTTCTCGCCGGGCGACACAAACTGTCTCCATGCCTTCTTCAGTTTCCTCTCCCCTGTCAGGTCGAGCATTGCCTTTTCCAGCATAGCATAGGCCTCTTCTTCCATAATCTCATTGTCCACTATGGCACCCGGGTGATTAACACGACTGACCTTCCCGGGATACCTGCCCGGCATGGAATTTTCATTCCGGGCCACCTTTGCCGCATCGGCAATATTGGTTTCCGGTTTCTCCTGCTCCTGTCTGAGTATACTGTCCGGTGCTGCTGCTATTGGTGCACTGGCAACAACCAGGCTGCCCGTACCCAGCACTTTAAAGAATCTGCGGCGTGAAAATGGTATTTTTGACATTATTTTGGGTTTTTGGTTGAATTTTTTGGATCGATAAAAATAGGAAATATTTTTGAAATATTAGCCGGGACCACAAATACAGACACGGCTGACAAAATCATTTACCTCACTGCCCGGCAACCTTAGTCCTTATCTATCAACTCCTTAATTCACACCCTGTCGTATCGTGTCATACTCATGAGCCGCTGATAAAATTTCATAGTTCCATTTACGTGCATCATATTAATAAGAGTGTGGTCTTTATGTATTAACCAAAACCATTAAATAAAATTATCAGGAATGAAACATTTAATAAACATCCTTTTATTATCAGTACTTCTCTCCGGATGTACAAAGAAGCAAAATTATGATTATCCGCATTACAGTATTAGCTTGTCCGCAGATCCGGAAAGCCGGCATATCAGTGTTAGCGGATCATGGGATATCCCTGTTGAGGATGAGACAAAGAGCCTGGAATTTCACTTACACAGACAACTGCGCATTGATGAATTGGATATCAATGGAAGTAAAGCATTTAAGCTAACTGATGAGCCCGGCGACATACGCTATATGCCGGAGGCAATAAAATACACACTAACAACGGACACACCCTTAAAAAAAAGCACAGTGCTGAATTTTAAATATTCAGGCGAAATTACTGAATGGCCTGAATGGAGTCCAAGCGTGATAGGAGAAAAATGGACAGAGCTGGGACTGTATTTCCCCTGGTATCCATATAATAACAGATATTCACCCTTCACCTATAAGGTGGATGTAAATGCCGGTCCGGGATATAAAACTTTCGTAATGGGTGAAGAAATCAAAAAGGAGCAGTTCTCAAGCTATGAGACCGTTGGCCCTACCAACGACATCATTATATGTGCTTCACAGGATATAAAGACTATCTCAAAAAAAATAGACACCTATAATTTCACACTTGCCTACACCACCCTGTCCAACTTGCTGATTGACAGCCTGACAACTGATGTCAAAGACATCCTCACCCTTTACAACAAATGGTTCCCTGAAGGAAATAATACTATATGCCTGGTGGAATCGATGAGAGAGAAGGGTGGCGCATATGCACGCATGGGAGGCATGTACCTTACCGGCCTGGATCAGGAAGGGTATTTCAAATCCCGCCAATCGTATACCCGTTATCTTGGTCACGAGATATCGCATCTCTGGTGGTACAGGGCCAATACGAATACATGGGAGGACTGGCTTAACGAAGGTTTCGCAGAATATACGGCATTAATGGTTCTCAGGGAGCTATACGGACAGGATTGCTTTGAAGAACGTATAGCAGATAAAAGAAAGAAATCTGAAGGCACCGATCCTGTCTGGCAATATAACAGGAACGGGAAAGATGCTTATACCATACTTTACAGCAAGGCTCCCCTGCTCTTATATGATCTCGAAAAAAGAATTGGGAAAGATGCCTTTATGGAGCTGTTAAGAACCATGCTTGAAACTAAGGTGTCATCAACCGCAGAGTTCCTCACAGCCCTTGAGAACCAGCAGGGGTCAACGGTGAGGGACTGGTTTCTGTCCGGGTTAAAAGAACTATAACCCTGGGATTAATGTCCTGTCCAGCTAATATATTAACGGAGTATATCCCTCAGGATCAAAGTTTGTCTTTGAATCTGCATCAAAGGTTGTCTCTGAATCTGCATCATAATTTGTCTATAAACCAGCATCATAATTTGTCTATAAACCAGCATCGTAATTTGTCAATAACCAGCATTGTAATTTGTCTATAAACCAGCATCATAATTTGTCAATAACCTGCATCGAAATTTG
>JAWLFR010000155.1:0-4691 GCA_041685495.1 Bacteroidales bacterium | reverse complement strand
GCCCTGGGCACTGATATCTTCAGCTATTTCGGGCTGGGGTGCAGGAACGTTTCAAAAATATACTTTGAGCAGGGTGTTGATATCAATAAAGCCATTAAGCGCTGGTCCGCCTGGTCGGATATAATAAAACACACACCATACGCAAATAATTACCTTTATAATAAATCATTGTTCCTTGTCAACAAAAAGGCTTTCCTGGATAATGGCTATTCATTGCTTGTTAAAGATGAGGGTTTCTCATCCCCCGTATCGGTAATATATTATGATACCTTCAGCAGCAGGGAACAGCTGGCAGATGAACTGGCACTGAAAACTGAAAAAATTCAATGCATGGTATCGGAAAATGACATTTCTTTCGGCCAGACACAATACCCCCTGCCCTATGAATACGCTGATAATAAGGATACAATAAAATTCCTCACTTCCCTTAAATAAATTTTTACCCGTATTTTATTCTTTTAAAAAAATAATTACATTGCAAAGGTTCAAATTCAAATCATATGATCTTTAAGTTTGTTGTTATATCAGGAGAAGAGGAAGATTTCCTGCGCGAGTTTGATCTGGATGAGAATAATACCCTTCTGGATTTTCATAACATCCTGCAGGAAGAACTTGAATATGACAAATCGCAGATGGCCTCATTCTTTACCACAACACAAAAATGGGAGAAAGAGGAAGAGTTTACACTCTTTGAGATGGGGGCAAACACAACACCCATGGATGAAGTGATAATAGATGATATACTGATTGAGGATCATCAGAAATTATTATACGTCTTTGATATATTCAACGAAAGAGCACTCTTTATAGAATGTATAGGACAGGCGGAAGAAAAAGAAGAAAGGATATACCCCCTGTGCACCCGTTCCCAGGGCAGGCCACCGCAACAGGTTATGTTCTCACGCTTCACAAGTGCTGTTGCCAGGCTCAGCGAGGATGAGGACGATGATGATTTTAATGGTAACGACCCCGATCTTCAGGGCCTCGAAAACATGGATGACTACGAAGACAGCTGAATAAACATTCTGCCCATCAATGAAGAATACACTCATTATACTTCTGGGTCCCACTGGTATTGGCAAAACGGACCTGGCCATTGATATAGCCCTTTATTTTAATACAGAAATAATATCATGCGATTCAAGGCAGTTCTACAGGGAGATGTCAACAGGTACAGCCGTCCCCTCACCCGGACAGCTAAAAAAAGTAAAGCATCACTTCATACAGCATATATCGGTTGAGGACTACTACAGTGCAAGTAACTTTGAACAGGATTTCACAGAGTTAAGCCGCAGGCTTTTCAGGCATCATAATACTGTTTTAATGACCGGTGGATCCGGACTGTATATAGATGCAGCCTGTGGCCGTATTGACAATATACCCGATGTTGATCCCGGGGTCAGGGAAAAGTATAACAGGAAATATGAAGAAGAAGGCCTTGAAAGTATAAGGCAGGCCCTCAGTGTGCTGGACCCCGATTATTACCGCAAGGTAGACCTCAGGAACCATAAACGAATACTTAGAGCCCTGGAGATATGTGAAACAACAGGCTCCCCGTATTCCCGGTTCCTTCAAAGAAAGGGCCGGAACAGGGATTTTAAAATACTTAAGACTGGACTGCGGATGGACAGGCAGGAATTGTATGAAAGGATCAACCGGCGCGTAGACATAATGATAGATAAGGGGCTGGAGGAGGAAGCGCGCAGTATGCTGCCATACCGTCATAACAATGCTCTTAACACCGTGGGATACAAGGAGTTTTTTATGTATTTCGACGGGCAGATAAGCAGGGATAAAGCCATTGAGTTGATAAAGAGAAATTCGCGGCGCTATGCCAAAAGGCAGATGACATGGTGGGCAAAAGACCGGGATATTGAATGGTTCCATCCTTCACAGAAAGATGATATCCTGGATTATATAAGGAATGACATCCTGTGATCAAAGCTCCTTAAGACCTTTTATTATACCAGGGGGATCATCCGAGCTAAAAACAGAACTGCCTGCAACAAGCACATCAGCACCGCTCTCAAGCAATTTCCCGGCATTACCCATATCCACCCCGCCGTCAACCTGCACCAGCACATCATAAGCTCCTTCCCTTATCATCTTTTTAAGAGCCTTTATCCTTTCATAGCTGTTACTAATAAAATCCTGGCCACCATAACCCGGGTTAACAGTCATTATAAGCACCATATCAATATACGGCAGTATGGATTCAAGAACCGATACAGGGGTGTGGGGGTTGAGTGACACCCCGGCCTTCATTCCCAGTCGCCGTACCTCTGTCACAGTACGGTTAAGATGGGGGCAGGCCTCGTAATGAACAGTCAGCACCGATGCACCGGCATCCCTGAAGCGCTCAAGGTACCTGTCGGGTTCAACAATCATAAGATGCACATCAAGGGGCTTTTCGGACAGCTCCTTCACATACTTCATTACCGGAAAGCCAAAAGATATATTGGGAACAAACACACCATCCATTATGTCAAGATGAAGCCAGTCGGCCCTGCTGCCGTTAACCATTACAATGTCCCTGTCCAGCCGCCCGAAGTCAGCAGCCAGCAATGAAGGTGAAACCAGGTGATCCATATTTTCCTTTTTCGGCTAAGATATCAATTATGAATTAACCCAGGTAGGTCTTAAGAATTTTACTCCGGGTAGTGTATTGTATTCTTTTCAGCGCTTTCTCTTTTATCTGACGCACCCTCTCACGTGTCAGTTCAAGCTCCTCTCCTATCTCCTCCAGGGTAAGAGGATGCTTCATGTTAATACCGAAATACAGCTTTATCACCTTTGACTCCCTGGGAGAAAGGGTGCTGAGAGCACGTTCTATCTCATATGTAAGAGATTCATTGATGAGATGTTTGTCCGGACTCGGATTATCATCACTATACATCACATCGTACATATCATTGTCCTCCTCGCTGCTTATCGGGGCATCCATACTTAGTGTACGTCCATTGGATTTCAGCACCTCCTTAACTTCTTCAGGAGCTATCTGCAGAACATCGGCTATCTCCTGGGATGAGGGCTCCCTCTCAAATTCCTGCTCAAGCTTTGCAAAAACCTTGTTTATCTTATTTATTGACCCAATCTTGTTTACCGGGAGTCTCACTATCCGTGCCTGCTCTGCCAGGGACTGCAGTATAGCCTGCCTGATCCACCACACCCCGTACGAGATAAACTTAAAACCCCGTGTCTCATCAAAACGCTGGGCTGCTTTTATCAGTCCCAGGTTACCTTCATTGATCAGGTCCGGCAAACTCATCCCCTGGTTCTGGTACTGCTTGGCCACAGAAACCACAAAACGCAGATTTGCTTTTACCAGCTTACCCAGTGCCTCCTTATCGCCCTTCCTGATCTTTCTGGCCAGCATCACCTCCTCTTCAGGACTGATCAGATCAACCTTGCCTATCTCCTGCAGGTACTTATCAAGCGAAGGAGTGTCACGGTTCGTAACCTGTCGTGTTATCTTTAACTGGCGCATAAGCCTTAAGTATATCTGTGTATCATCAGGTAGCTATGACAATTATAATAATAAAAATGAAGATCAGCAACAGTGAAATAAATTAAAATCATTCTAAAATAGCTGTTTTTAATATATACTTTGCTCTGGAAAACAATTTTTTACGTTATGTTTTTGAGTTTTAACCTTTTTTTAAGATATTAGTATTGTATTATATTCAGGATTTGCTTATAATTGCAACGGTTTTAGCCGCATAGAATATTAAATTATCCGTGCGCACCTTGTTTCAAATCTGAAACAGGTTTTTCTGGAAAAAATTATTCATACAATTTTCATTAACATTTTCCTACAATAATAATTATGTACGACATTCTTGAGTTAAACAAAAAGCTCCTTCCTGAATTAAGGGAGATAGCCAAGAATCTTAAGATCAAAAGAGTAGAATCATACCGTAAACAGGATTTGATATATCTCATTCTTGATCAACAGGCAATAGTTGAAGCTTCTGAAAGCAAGACCTCAACAGCCAAAAAGAATAAAGGCCAGGAGGGTAGAAAGACTGATGCCGAATCCGACAAACGGCGGGGCAGAAGACCCAGGACCAAATCCGATGACAAATATGTCAGGAGTCCAAAAAAAGAAAATGAACAAAAAGCTGACGCCGCTGAAAAAAAGCCGGATGATCAGCCCGGAAGACAGGATACTGGAAGCAGGCAGGAACAACCCGGATCCGGAAGACAGGATACTGGCAGCAGGGAGGAACAAACCAGGCCCGGAAGGCAGGAGCCTGGCAGCAGGCAGGAACAACCCGGCAAACCCGGCAGGAGGAAAACGGACAGCAGGCAGGAACAGTCCGCGCCCGGTAGACAGGAAACTGACAGCCGGCAGGCACAGCCCGGCAAACCCGGAAGGCAGGATAAAGGCAGCAAGCAAGGCAAGCCAAGAGAACGTAGCTCAGATAAAGATAGCGTTAAGGATGAGCAGGGCCGGCACAACCCTGATACTGCCGTACAGAAAAACGTGGCAGAGGATAAACAAAAAAACACTGAGGCGCCAGGGAAAGAAACAAACAGGGTGCCTGATGAAAGACAAAAAAGACAGGCTGTTGACAGTGACCGCCACGACGCTCAGAGAAGACATGTAAAAGAGCATGAAAAAAAGGAGCCCCAGTATGAGTTTGAAGGTATAGTTTCAAATACCGGTGTACTGGAGATAATGCCTGATG
>JAWLFR010000154.1:0-4742 GCA_041685495.1 Bacteroidales bacterium | reverse complement strand
AGCTCCAGTATGGCCTCGCCTGTTGTGAAATTTACACCATCAGCGGTGGTTAGTATTGTTTCCATCATCTCTTACCTGTTTTTCTTTTTAAACATTTCAAGCATCCTGTCGGTGACAACAAATCCGCCCGCCACATTAAGGGTGCCCATTAATACGGCAAGTACGCCAAGCACCAGGTCGGCGGAGAATTTAAGGTCGGAGTGCCCGAGTAGTATGATGCCCCCGATAATTATAACACCACTTATTGCATTGGCGCCCGACATCAGCGGGGTATGCAGAACAGAGGGTACATTTGATATTACCTCAATACCCAGGAAAACAGACAGGGCGATAATAAAAATGGATTCCTTGTTCGTGTAGAAAAATATCAGTATCTCATCCATTATATTAAATATTTAGAGTTGATTTAATCCTTTCGTTTATCACTTCGCCTTCATGGGTGAGACAGGTTCCCCTGATAATCTCGTCTTCCATGTTTAGCTTATAATTACCCTCTTCATCAAAGAGGAGCTTTAAAAAATTGAAGACATTATTGCCGTACATCTTGCTGGCATCAGAGGGCATGGCAGAGGGCAGGTTGGACTCACCTATTATCCTGACATCATTATGCACCACTGTCTTATCATTCTCCGTCAACTCGCAGTTACCCCCGGAAGAGGCGGCGAGGTCAATAATGACAGAACCTGCTGCCATAATATCCACTGTTTCTTTTTTTACCAGTACCGGCGCTTTCTTTCCCGGTATCTGGGCTGTGCATATCACTACATCAGATTTTGCTGCATGATCCTGTATCATTGCCGCCTGCTTCTCCTTGAATTCTTCGGACTGCTCAACGGCATAACCACCTGCCTCCTTGTCTTCGGTGGCGCCCTCTACTTCGATGAATTTACCACCCAGGCTCATAACCTCCTCTTTCACGGCCGAGCGTACATCAAACACTTCAACCACCGCTCCCAGCTTACGCGATGTGGCTATTGCCTGGAGTCCCGCCACACCGGCACCCAGCACCAGCACCTTTGCCGGCTTGATAGTGCCGGCCGCTGTCATAAACATCGGGAAAAAGCGGGGCAGCTCACTGGCGGCCCTCAGCACGGCCTTATAACCTGCTACCGTGGCCATGTTTGACAGTACGTCCATGGACTGTGCCCGGGATATCCTGGGTATAAGTTCAAGGCTGAAGGAAGTGATGCCTTTGTCTTTCAGGAATACTACAAGCTCCTTTTTGGATAAAGCATTAAGGGTGCTTATAAGCACTTTGCCTTTAGCAATTTTTTTAAGGGTCTCATCATCGGGGGCGTTGACTGACAGTATTATATCAGCATCCTTTAAAAGCTGCTCCTTACCCGCTATAACGGCTCCCTGCTTTGTATAATCCTCGTCAGAGGCATAGCTGCCTGCACCGGCGCCCCTCTGTATTATGACCTCAAGATCCAGTTTTTTGAACTGCCCGATATGAAGGGGTAATAATGCAACCCTGTTTTCATTGCCGGACTCCTTTAAAACACCAATTTTCATCCTGATTATTTTATGATTACAGTATAAACCTACAAAAATATGACAACCCTGAAGCTATAATGTTTAAAATTTAGTGAAATTTATTGGCTGGTGACAGCTTGAAGGCCAAGCCGTAAAAATCACTATCTTGCATTCCTGGAATATCAAGAACTGTTTTGAACTAACAATAATTGCAAGCATATATGAGAAGAAAGAGAATTATTACCTGTCTTTTAGCAGCCCTGGTATTATTTGCCTGCGATCGGGGTGGACTGGAAAACAGGAAGATATTCTTCGGCACACCGGCGGGTTATGCTGAGAGGCTGTCTGACGCTATTAGTGAAGCAGGCGGCACAGCTGTTTCCGTGCCTCTTATCGAAACAGTTATACCCGCGGAGAATCCGGGCGTCGACTCCCTGCTTATGCATATTGCCGATTATGATTATATAGCTTTTTCAAGCCGCAAAGCCATTGAAGCCTTCTATGAAGCCGGGGCCGGGGATATTGAAAAAGAAATGCTGGAAGGGATAACATTCTGCGCCATAGGGAAGGATGCTGAGCTGCTGGAGCATTATGGTGTGTGTGCGGAGATAGTGCCGGATGAGTCCAGTCCGCAGGGAATAGTTGATGCACTGGCGGTAATCGATGGTATAGCAGGCCGTTCGGTAGCCGTTATTGTGCCGGAGGTACGAGGTATCAGTGAACCCAATGTGGTACCTGGCTTTATATCCGGACTCAAAAACATTGGTATGAAGGTCAGCAGGATCAATGCCTACCGTACAGGGCTTGCTGAGATAGAAGGGAAGGATGAATTAGTATCGGATATTATCAGCGGCCGTTATGATATCATTGCCTTTACCAGCACGGCAGAGATAGAGGCCTTTCTGCTGACCATGGAAAGCAGCACACTGCCCCACGGGCAGGTGATTGCCTGTTTTGGTCCATATACAGCCGCCAACGCCGGAGATATGGGACTTGATGTAGATATTATTGCCGATGACTACAGTTCTTTCAGCGGTTTTGTCAGGGCTCTTGAAGATTATTATAAATAATATAGACCACTTAAAGCAATTACATCTATAAAATGAAACGTAAGCTTAAATATCGGGTAATTTTTTGTGTTTTAAGGCAAAAAATTAAAGGTATGAAAGCGGATAATAACAGATATTTCCTGCTTATCATATTACTGCTTATGACTGCTTTTCAGCAGACAGAAGCCCAGGTGCGTATATCGACTTATATCGAGGCCGGTGAAAATAATGTCTCAGATGGCTTATATCTTAAAAACTCTTTCCTTGGTGATTACAGTTTTGGTAAAACAAGGATAGAGGCTGGCAGCCAGTTTGACCTGCTCAGTGCAGGACCTAATGTTTTTACAGGGGTGGCTGCAGGCATAGCAAAGGAATTCTCCCTTAAAAGATTTATATACGAGGTGCAGGGTTTTTATATGTACAGTTCCTTTTCTGACCTGGTACATGAATCAAACCTGGGTGCGCTGATAAATGTTGAAAGAAATCATTTTGATTATAAACTGGGTTTGGAATTCAGGACTTACCGTATAACAGATGCTGCAGCTGATAGTTTTAATTTAAGATCCAACAGAAAGCTGCACGAGAACTGGAACATTGTATATCTCGTGTCCTACCGCCTTAAACCGGCTGATAATAATTGGAATACGGGTATTGCCATAAGCAATATTGATCATTTTCTTGTTAACCAGGAAACCAACCCAATGCTAAATATTCATGGATCATATGCAGTTTCTTCACCCCTTGAATTATATGCCGAAATATGGTATAAGGGTGCAGGATCACTCAATATCAGCGCAAATTATTTTGGTTTTTTTATCAGAACAGGATTGATATGGAAAATACATTCAGAAGAATAATATGCTTATCTGTTTTGCTTGCTGTCTTTTCATCCTGTGAGAGGTTTGAAATGCGGGGTTTCATTATGTCCTACGAATCGGCTGACCGCCGTTTTGAGCAGTCTATGGAGTGGAATGCCCGTCATCCCTATAAGGAAATAAATGTCAGCAATGAAGAATACAGCATTTTCGCCATGGGCGACAGTCATGTGGGAACTACCAAAAATCTCGACCGTTTTTTTGATGAGGCAACAGCAGCCGGGGCAGTAGCAGCAGTGATGGCTGGAGATATCACCGACGGCCACCCTGAGGATTATAATCTTTTTAGCCGGCACCTTCCCGCTGTGGACTCGCTTAATTATTTTATGATAACGGGTAATCATGACCTGTATTTTGACGGCTGGAAACAGTTCTATTCCCTTTTCGGATCATCAACATATATATTCACCGTCAGGACACCCCAGGCAACGGATCTGTTTATCTGTACCGATACCGGGGGAGGCACCCTTGGCAAGGACCAGCTTGAATGGCTTAAAAATATTTTAAAGAACGAACGTCCCGGCTGCCGGCATTGCTTTCTGTTTACTCATAATAACCTGTTCCGCATACGGCATACTACAAGCACCAACCCGCCCGTTGAGGAGTTGCATGTGTTGATGGACCTTTGTGTCAGGCATAATATTGATATGGTGGTTGCCGGGCATGACCATAAAAAGAATGTTGTAAAATTTGCCGGTACCACGCATATAACAATGGATGCACTAAAAGACGGGTATGAGGATGCCGGATACCTGGTGCTTGATATTGGACCGGACAGTGCCGCTTACGAATTTGTGCAGCTACGGTAATTTTTTGCTTTATCCCCTGCAATTATTTAAATTGCATATAATAACTCAAAATCTGCAATAGTACGGTTGTCATTCTTCGTAGATAAATTATCTATGGAGACTTGCCGGCCGGTTTAAAGAACCTAAAATCTGTCAATAATGGAAAACCCGGATTTCAAGATCAGTTACATGGCCGTTTGGGCTCTTATTATCGGACAAACACTGTTAACCGTGTTTGGCGCATTTGCTAAAATTCAGCACTGGGACCACTCGCAGTTCTTCCTGACAGTGGGACTGGTAATGTCGCTTTTTTCCTGGATTATCATACTAAGTGATATGCTGGCAAACAGGATTTATAACAGGCTGTTCTGGATTATCTCAATGTTCATTATACCATGGATTACCATGATTGTATATATGATCATGCGAAACAGCCTTATACGTCTTGAAGAATTTAAGATGAAACACGCGTGATTTTTGCTAATTATAAAGTCACAATAGGCTAAGATATTCATAATTCTCTTCATAATGTACGTAAAGTGCGGATATTGACG
>JAWLFR010000153.1:0-4746 GCA_041685495.1 Bacteroidales bacterium | reverse complement strand
AATATAATCTTGTATTGAATTTGAATGAATTATGAAACAACCGGAACTAGGAAGAAAGATCTCCCAGCTCAGAAAGGCAAAAGGCTTAACACAGCTTGAGCTTGCTGAAAAGTGTAATCTAAGCCTGAGAACCATTCAGCGCATAGAGTCAGCAGAAGTGATGCCCAGGAGTTACACGATCAAGCTGATATTCAAGAACCTTGATTATGAGATCTACAGTTCATTCGGGAAACTGTCCTGCAGCTTAGACAGAACAGCCTACAGGACAGGCAATTGGTTCAATAAAGCATACAGATACCTGATAGATTTATTTAACTTAAAAACTAACATAATGACAAATACGGATATTTCCCTGACTTGGTAAAAAAGACCGGCGGCAGGGTACTTGAAGTAGGAGCAGGTACCGGCAGACTGAGTTGCTATTTCCTGAAGATCTTGCGGATGAGTGAGCGCAGACCGGTACTCTCATCCTCAGTGCTGAGGCTGTCCTTTTTCTCGTCACTGCCACTGAACAGCCTCTCAAAAAATCCTCCCACACCCTTGCGGTGCCATGGATCACAATCCAGGAAGTCATAATTATGCTCCGGCAGGTCAAAGGGCACAAGGTATTCACTGCTTAAGTGCCTGTTTCTTTCCAGGTAAGTGATCACCCCTGCCGTAAGCGGCATGGCCAGGGCCGAACCTGAACCGTTAGCGCTCCGGAAATGCACCTCCGGCATGGCTGCGCCAACCCATGTGCCTGCGACTATGTTAGGTGTGTAAGCCACAAACCATGAATCGGAATAATCGCCCGCGGTACCTGTCTTGCCGGCTATCTCAGCCTCCACCCCATAGCGCGACCTCAGGCCGGTGGCTGTTCCCTGCTCCACCACCTGCTGCAGCATGGCCGTAAGCTGGTCTGTGGTCTCCCTGTCAAAAACTTCGGGCGGACGATACTCTGTGCGACTGTAAATAATATTGCCGGCCGGATCACTTATCCGGTTGATCATCACCGGCTCATGCATCATGCCACCGTTGGCTATGGCCCCGTAAGCCCTTACCATCTCGTATAGCGACAGGTCGAGGCTGCCCAGGGCGGATGATGGCTCGTCACGTCCCGGCACAGGCATACCCAGCCTCTCACATGTGCCTGCCAGCTTGCTTCCGCCGGTCATAAACCAGAGCTCAACGGTAGGCAGGTTAAGCGAATGTGCCAGGGCATACCACATAGCCACAGTGCTGTCTGCTGTCGAGCGCCTGTCTGCATTCTGAGGGTGCCACCCGTCATAATCCGGGTAATCCCTGTCCTCGTTCTCCAGGTAGGTACACGGACCTGCTCCCTCCTCCAGGGCGGTGGCATAAAGGAAGGGTTTGAAGGCTGATGCTGACTGTCGGTGCGAGAGCACCATATCGAAGGGCAGCAGCCTGTAGTTATTGCCCCCTACCCATGTGAGCACCGAGCCGTCGCGTGGATCGGTCACAAGCACGGCTGCATTAAGCATGCGGTAGTAATGCCAGAGGCTGTCTGTACGGCTCATGGTGCGCATTACTATACCACCATGGTCGTATATCTGCATCCTGCTTACCAGGGTATCACTTCCGCTCATTAATGATCGCTGCCGGGCATACCATTGTTCTTTTTTACCGGACTGTTCCATCTCGCTGTCAAGCAGCTTCTGCATAGCCACCAGGTGATGCTCTGCCGCACTTATTGCCGCCTGCTGCATGCCCATATTAAGGGTGGTATGTATCCTCAGACCGTCTTTTTCGAGGTCATAACTGCTACCATTCTCAGCTTCTGCTTCATCGAGTATATCTTCCACCCTTTGCCTGACCCTGTGGACGAAATATCCTGCCGGGGCATTTTTGTTAAGATTGTTATAGTGGGTGCCGAGTGGCCTCTCCTGTGCCTCCCCGGCCTCTTCCTGGCTAATATATCCTGCACCCGCCATCAGTGACAGGACAGTATTCCGCCTTCCCTTTGATGCCTCCGGGTTCATCTGCGGGTTATAGAGGGTATTGGCCTTCAGCATGCCCACCAGAACGGCCGACTCATGCAGCTGCAGCTTACTCACCGGCTTATTGAAATACCTGTGTGCGGCTGATTCAACACCATATACATCCTCGCCGAAGGGCACCGAGTTAAGGTAGAGCAGCATTATCTCATCCTTGCTGTACACCTCTTCTACCCGCGCCGCTATAATGACCTCCTTCATCTTGTTAATTGCCAGTCCCAACACGGCATACTTCTTCCTGCCATACATATTCTTGACCAGCTGCTGGGTGATGGTGCTTCCTCCCCCGCTGCTCCTGTCGCCCAGCAGAATAGTCTTAAGAAAAACACGGAGGTAGCTCCTTGTGTCGTACCCACGGTGATCATAAAAGCGCCTGTCCTCGGTGGCTATCAGTGCTTCCCTGAGGTGAACGGGCACATCATCCCAGCTAATATTGGTTCGGTTCTCGGCAAAGTATTTACCTATCAGCTTATTATCAGCCGAGTAAACCAGGGAGGCCTCCTCGTTGCCAAGCTGTTCCAGGTCACTTTTACCGGGCAGCCTGCCAAATACATTGCCGAAGACCATCAGTACCAGCATAGCTGTCAGCACCACAAAAAGGGCAATGGCAGAGCCGATAATGTTAAATACCAGCTTTCTTCTTTTACTGGCTTTTTTATTTTTCTTTCTCCTTTTGCCCATCAGTCTTTTTATGCAGGTAACATTTCACTTCGTCATCCATAATTCAAATTTTCTTTTTGCCCATCAGTCTTTTTATGCAGGTAACATCCGGATATAAGAATGTAAAGATAGTTACTGGGAATAAAACTAATAATGCTGCTTCTTATTGTTTACAGAGTTTGAGAGCTTGACTATTGCCCCTGCAGTCCGTGGTCCAGATAACATCACCCGGTCCTGGCAGCTTTTCACAATGCTTTTGACATGAGACAGCTTAAGAAAGGAGAAAAAATCAGGCTTTGTAGTTTATATACTACATAGTACATATAAATACCTTGTTTATAGTTTATATGCAATAGATTGGCATAGAAATATCATCTTTGCACCGATGGTGAGTAGTCCTGGTAATAGAATTATGATTGATTATTTTAGTAACTGGCCTGAGATCACTAAAAAAAATATAATAATGTCTATTAAAATGGGCATTTTTTACTATATTTGTCCATTATATTATACATTATGGCTAAAAGAAAACACATATTATTACCAAAATCAAGACGAATACTTTCAGAGGTAGGTGAAAATATAAGGCTGGCAAGATTAAGGAGGAAGTTAAGCACCGCGCAGATTGCTGAGAGGGCAAATATCAGCAGAACGACTTTATACGCTATAGAAAAAGGAATGCCGAATGTAAGTATTGGAAACTATTTCTCTGTATTAATAGTGCTGGGATTGGAAAAAGACTTTTTGTTAATCGGCAGGGACGATGAACTGGGTAGAAAAATACAGGATGCTGGGTTAAAGACGCCCAACCGGGCTCCGAAAAGGGAAAAAGATGAATAAACGAAAAATATATGTGTATGCCGACAGACAGGAGACAGGAGCCACTGTTTTGATCGGTTTTTTATATTCTGAAAGATTACGGGGAAAGGAAGTTTTTAGCTTTGAATACACAGGTGAATGGTTAAAATCAGATAATGCCTTCTTATTTGATCCCGATTTACAACTATATTCAGGATTACATTATTTGCGTGACGAGAAAAAAGTAAACTTTGGAATATTTTTGGATTCGTCACCTGATCGCTGGGGAAGATTATTAATGAGAAGAAGAGAAGCTGCACTGGCCAGAATAGAAAAAAGACCGGAAAATACACTATTTGAAACAGATTATTTACTTGGCGTTCATGACGGACACAGGATGGGAGCCCTGCGGTTTAAAATTGACAATAATGGTCCTTTTTTAAACAACAATAATATATTTGCCAGTCCTCCCTGGAGTTCTCTGAAGGAACTGGAACAAATCAGTTTAAAACTTGAAGAACATGACGTAGTTGATGATCCTGAATACTTTAAATGGTTAAGTATGTTAATGGCTCCCGGTTCGTCATTGGGAGGTACAAGGCCAAAAGCAAGTATTGTTGATCAGAATAGTAATTTATGGCTGGCTAAGTTTCCGAGCCTGAGCGATAATACAAACGCCGGCGGCTGGGAAATGGTTACTTATGAGCTTGCTGTAGGAGCCGGTATTAAAATGGCCGAGTCAAGAGTACAGAAATTTTCGTCTGATCATTATACTTTCCTTACAAAACGGTTTGACAGAGCCGGCAAAAATAGAAGAATTCATTTTGCCAGTGCTATGACTATGCTGGGTTACAAGGATGGAGAAGATTTTAGTCATGGTGCCAGCTATCTTGAAATTCTGGAATTCATCAGCAATAATGGAGCAAACGTAAATGAAGATCTGGAGGAATTATGGAGGAGAATTGTTTTTAATATTTGTGTTTCAAATACAGATGACCATTTAAGAAATCATGGTTTCATCTTAACAGAAAAGGGTTGGGTTTTATCTCCTGCATTTGATATAAATCCGGAAGAGACAGGTACGGGTCTTAAGCTGAACATAAATGAGAATGATAATTCACTTAGCCTGGATCTTGCCATGGATGTATGTGAATATTTCAGATTGACAAAAGAAATGGCAGAAAAAATAATAAAAAAGGTAAAAAGGTCAGTTCAGGATTGGAGAACCATTGCATCAAAATATGGAATTTCAAAAGCGGAGCAGGACATAAAAGCCATTGCATTCAATAATTAA
>JAWLFR010000040.1:0-19333 GCA_041685495.1 Bacteroidales bacterium | reverse complement strand
TCCGCCCCGCCGAAAACCCCGGCAATGCAAAGGGCTTTTTCAGTATCACATATCATTAAGTCGGAAGCAGACAGTTCCCTTTCCTGCCTGTCCAGTGTTATAAACCTGGTTTTTTCAGGCAGGTTTTTAATGATGACCTGCTGTCCTGCTATCTTATCCGCATCAAAGGCATGCAGCGGCTGACCGCATTCATGCAATACATAATTGCTTATATCGACAATATTGTTGATGGGACTGAGACCTATGGCCCTGAGCCTGTTTTTTAACCAGCCGGGCGATTCCTGTACCTGCACATTACTTATTGTGAGTCCCGAGTACCTTATGCAGTCACGTTCATTCTCAATCTTAACAGGTATCTGCATGGACCTGTCATCTATGCTGAAACCTTCCACCGAAGGTAAAGATGCTGTGCAGGACCTGTACATATTGAAATATGCAGCAAGGTCCCTTGCCACACCGTAGTGGGAGCCGCCGTCTATCCTGTTTGGTGTAAGTCCTATCTCGAAAATGGTATCGTATTCAATATCGAATAATTCATGGGCAGGAATACCTGTGGGGGTATCCCCGGGCAGCACCATAATACCGTCATGTGAGTCGCCCAGACCCAGCTCATCTTCCGCGCATATCATTCCCTCCGATATCTGCCCTCTTATTTTTGATTTTTTTATCAAAAAGTCGCTTCCCCTGAAATCCAGTACAGTGCCGGGTGTGGCTACAAGCACTTTTTGTCCTTCTTTTACATTGGGAGCTCCGCAGACAATGCTGAGAAGATCACCACTGCCAATATCCACGCCGGTAAGATAAAGCTTATCGGCATCAGGATGTTTTTTGCAGGTCTTGACCTGCCCGGTAACAACACCTTTGAGACCACCCTTTACAGATACCCAGTCTTCCATGCCTTCAACCTCAAGCCCCGTATTGGTTAGTATGCTGCTTAATTCATCAGGCTTATTATCTGTCTCAAGGTATTGCTTTATCCAGTTATATGATATCTTCATGCTCGTTTTTTCGTTTAAATCACCTGGTATATTTATGTCAGTAATAATCTGTCATTGGATATAGCCTGTGGCAAAAGTAAGGATTTTAAAAAAAGTATTAAGTGGAAAAATTACTTTATTTAGCTAAGCCTATTTAGCTATCTTTGTATATTACTTATTTAATATACTTATTTAACTGTATTAATAGAGTATGTAAACAGAAAAGGGAGAGTAATTTTAAACTTACTCAAAGGGGAAATATTAAACATATGGTAAAGCTTAATTAAAAATATGAAGATTGAAAAGGACGACAGGCTTATTTTAATTACAAATGATGATGGTCTTTATGCAGAAGGGCTGGGTACCCTTATAGATGTAATGCAGGAATTCGGGAAGCTGGTGGTGGTCTCAACCCTTGATAGCCGTTCAGGTATGTCGCAGGCCCTGACCGTTAAGATGCCGATAAGGGTAAAACTGCTGACGGAAACAGACAATAAAAGGGTCTATGCATGCAGCGGTACACCTACAGACGGGGTTAAGATAGCTGTTAACCAGCTGCTGGAAAGGGAGCCGGACTGGGTGGTGTCAGGGATTAACCACGGCTCCAACGCATCTGTAAGCGTTATTTATTCAGGAACAATGGCGGCAGCAATTGAAGGATGCCTGTACGGAATTGATTCAGTCGGGTTTTCCCTTAATAATTTTTCTTCCGATGCCGACTTCTCCCACACAAAAAAATATGTCAGGGAGATAATGAATATGCTGGAGAAAAATAAACTGCCTAAAGGTGTATGCCTCAATGTAAATATTCCATCAGTGGGTGGAGACGGTATAAGGGGTATTAAGGTCTGCAGGCAGGCAAGAGGTAACTGGCGCGAGGAGTTTGAAAAAAGAAAAGATCCTATGGGTAAATCATATTACTGGCTGACAGGTATATTTCAGAATCATGAACCTGATTCGGAAGATACTGATGAATGGGCACTGTTACATGATTACGTGTCGGTGGTACCGGTATCGGTGGATATGACAGCCCATGATTATATTGACGAGCTCGAAAAACAGATTGGTAAATGATTGCACGTACTGCCGGTAACAGATTTATTACAGGCTTCATTGCCGGGCTGCTCCTTCCGATGGTGGTGTTCTTTGTCGTGTACCTGTTTACAGGTGATGAGCTGAGCCTGAAAGCATATGCAGGCAGGATAGTGAGCAGGAATATCCTGTCTCATGCAATCAGTTTATGCGTTTTTCCGAATGTAGTCCTCTTTTTAATCTTTAACCGTTCAGACAGGCTGCTGAGTGCCAGGGGAGTGTTGGGAGTAACCATACTGTGGGCAATGGCAGTGTTTGCAGTGAAATTATTCTGACGGGGACGCGTAAGAAAAATGAATTAACAGAAAACAGTATTTGTGAAATATTTTATAATAGCAGGTGAAGCTTCAGGGGATTTGCACGGTTCAAACCTGGTAAAAGAGCTGAAAAAGGTTGACCCGGAGGCTGATATAGCATGCTGGGGGGGCGATAAGATGAAGGAAGCTGGTGGCAGGCTTCTTGTTCATTACAGGGAGATGGCAATAATGGGTTTCTGGGAGGTGGCAATGAAGCTGGGAAAGATATTCAGGAATCTTAGAAAATGCAAAAACCAGGTTCTTGAATTTGAACCCGGACTGGTGATACTGATAGACTATCCCGGCTTTAACCTCAGGATAGCCGAAAAGCTGAAAAAACATAATCTCAGGGTTTATTATTATATAAGCCCTAAAGTGTGGGCATGGAAAAAATCGAGGATAAAAAAGATTAAGCGATACATCGACAGGATGTATGTTATATTCCCTTTTGAAAAGGCTTTCTTTGAAGAGAATGATTATCAGGTCCATTATTTCGGAAATCCCCTGGTCGAAACGGTTCAGGAAGGGATGGCTGAGGCAGGAGGAAGGGAAGAGCTGATAAAGGAATATGAGCTTGAAGACAAAGCTGTAATAGCACTGCTTGCCGGCAGCCGCCTGCAGGAGATAAAAAGAATATTGCCGGTGATGGCTGAAATGGAAAAATACTACCCCGGCTACCAGTTTGTAGTTGCAGGAATCAGTACAATTGATGAATCTCTTTATTCATCGATATTGAAAGACAGCAATATAAGAGTTATCTTTAACAGTACATACAGCTTGCTGTCAGGTTCTGATGCCGCCCTGGTTACATCAGGCACGGCCACACTCGAGACGGCAATAGCCAATATACCACAGATAGTATGTTACCGCGCAGGCCGCTTATCTTATCTGATAGCCCGTATGCTGGTGAAAATAAGGTTTATATCACTTGTTAACCTTATTATGGACAGGGAGATAGTAAAAGAACTTATACAGTCCGACCTTAATGAAAAAAATATTGTTTCCGAATTGAATGCGATATTGCCGGGTGGGTGGAAAAGGGAAATAATGATTGAGGATTATTCTGCTCTCAGACAAATGCTTGCAGGAAAGGATGCTTCAGCCAGGATAGCTGGAGATATGTATCATTCGGTAAAACTGGCAGATAATGTTGACTGAGTTGAAGAAGATTATCTTTCTTTTCGGCCTGCTGTCAGTGTCATTCCACCTGTCAGCTGAAAAAAATGTAAGGATAGGTTTGCTTAGCCTTGATAAGCCCCTGTCAATCAATGTAAGTATAGGCTCAGGCCAATATAATATGAAGACAGGAGGAGAAAGTTTTATCCTTAACGAACATGATAATATTCTTATAGTGAGGGCCGGTGAAAAGATACTGGTGAGCATCCCGCGGCACAGGACGCTGCTTGTTGATTCCATGGTGCTGGAGCCGGAGGCAGGGGATAATTATTTTTCCCTGCGTAATAACCTGCGGGCAGAAATTGAAAGGGAATACAGTGGCAGCCTGGTTGTGAAATCTGATATTGCCTCATTATCAGTTGTTAATGAAGTAGATCTAGTTGATTACCTGAGGGCCGTGGTACAGGCTGAAGCCGGATTCAAAGGCGGGCTTGAGTACTTTAAGACCCAGGCCCTGCTGGCAAGAACATACCTCTATATGCACTATTTCAATCATGCCCGCGATGGCTTTAACCTTTGTGATAATACCCATTGCCAGGTGTACCATGGGATATCGCAGACTGCCATTATAAGAGAGGCTGTTGAAGAGACAAAGGATAAGGTGCTGGTTAATGCTGACAGCATGCTTGTTTTCACCCCTTTTCATTCCAATTGTGGCGGGCAGACTGAATCGCCCGAGAATGTGTGGCTGACAGCTATGCCCCATATCTCAGAGGTAACGGATCCCTATTGTGCCTTTTCAAGAAATGCACGCTGGACAAGGGAGATAGATAAAACGGAGTGGATAAAATACCTGGCCGTACATGGATATAAACATAGAGATGACCGGGACCTGGAGTTTGAACAGCTAAGCAGGAAACGTGACTATACAGCAGGTGATTTTTCATATCCGCTAACCAGGATAAGGGCAGAATGGGGTCTTAAGTCAGCTTTTTTCTCGCTTAAGCCGGATAATGATATAATCCGCCTCGAAGGGCGGGGATACGGTCATGGTGTTGGACTGTGCCAGGAAGGCGCATGGGTGATGGCTGAAAGAGGCTTTAAGATGAAAGAGATCATAGGATTTTATTTTCGAGACCTGCTGATTGCAGGAATAAATGATGTCAGACCTGCCCCTGTTGTTAGTAGCACTTTTTAAGTACATTTGTACTTCAAATAAGCGATAATATGTTTGCTGTATATAAAAGAGAAATAGCCAGTTTTTTTACCGGGATGACAGCCTATATTGTCATCCTTGTCTACCTCCTTATCAATAGCCTGTTTATGTGGATACTACCCGGGCAGTGGAATATACTGGACAGTGGCTATGCCAGCCTGGAACCACTTTTTATTATCAGTCCATGGGTGTTCCTGTTCCTGGTACCTGCCGTTACCATGCGTATGGTGGCGGAGGAAAAACGCAGCGGCACCCTGGAGCTATTGCTGTCGAGGCCGGTGACAGAAAGAGATATAATTTACGGTAAGTACTTTGCCTCCGTTACACTGGTGCTGATGGCCCTGTTACCCTGTATAATATATTATATATCCGTAAGTGTTCTGGGCGAAACCACCGGTAATATAGACAGTGGGGGCACACTGGGAGCAGGCATCGGGCTATTCTTCCTGGCAGCTGTATATGCTGCCATAGGTATATTCGCCAGCACCATGAGCTCCAACCAGGTGGTGGCCTTTATCACTGCAGTGTTAACAGGCTTTATCCTGTTTGCCGGTTTTGACTCTCTTGCCACACTGCCCGGTTTAAAGAATATGGATGAATTTATTATAAGCCTTGGCATTAATGAGCATTATAAATCAATAAGCAGGGGCGTTATAGATTCCAGGGATATAGTATACTATATCATTACTGTCCTGATATTTACAGAAGCATCAAAACTCCTGCTTGCGGCCCGCCGCCGGCAAACAGCTGGCGGGGACGGGAGAAGGCGACGGGCATACTGGAACCTGGTGTCAGGCTATGTCCTGAAGGTGCTGGCAGTAGTGCTGATAGCCCTTTTGTCTTCACGGATTACTTTCCGGGCAGACCTGACAGCAGATAAGAGGTATACCCTTTCGGACCAGACAAAGGAGGTGCTGTCCGGACTGGAAGATGATGTGTATTTCCAGGTTTACCTGGATGGCGATATGCCAATAGGCTTTAAGAAGCTGAGGCGATCGGTAAAAGCAATGCTCGATGAGTTCAGGACATATTCAGACAGAAAGGTGGATTATCTTTTTATTAACCCCTCGGAAGCAGAGGATGAGGCAGAAAGGAATAAGCAGCAGTTATCACTGACGGAAAAAGGACTGGAGCCGGTAACCGTTATGGATAATGATGAAGAAGGCGGAAGATCAGAAAAGATGATATTCCCGGGTATGATACTCAATTATAACACGGTGGAGATACCGGTTAACTTCCTGAAGAATAATCCATCCCTGCCGCCTGAGGTTAATCTTTCGAACTCGGCTGAAGCACTGGAATATGAGTTGATTCAGCCAATAGCCACGATTACCTCAGATACTGTACACAGGGTGGCTTTTATAGAAGGTCATGGCGAGATGGATGAGATGGAGGTAGCTGATATAACACTGGAGATGGCAAAATATTTTACCGTGGACAGGGGAACAATTAACGGGCAGCCAGGTATACTTGATAATTACTCAGCTGTAATTATTGCAAAACCATTATCCGTTTTCAGTGATGAGGACAAACTGGTTATTGACCAGTATATTATGAACGGGGGCAGGATGTTATGGCTGGTTGATGAGGTGATGGTTAATAAAGACAGCCTGACGAGCGGTGGAACAATGGCATTATATGAACCCCTGGGGATAGAAGATATGCTGTTCCGCTACGGTGTGCGTATTAATCCTGTTCTTTTGCAGGATACCGATTGCCAGATTATACCCGTAAGATCAACAGTGGGTGAATCGCAGCAGGTTATTCCTGTGCCGTGGATTTATAATCCTTTATTACATCCCACCACCACGAGTCCGCTTACCCGCAATATAAATAAGGTGAAAGGCGAATTTACCAATACCATAGATACGGTTGGGACGGACAGCTCCGTTCGTAAAAAGATATTGCTGACAAGCTCATCCGGCAGCCGGACAGTCAGCCCGCCCATGCTGATTAAGCTGGAGGATTATAAAAATCCGCCACCCGAAGAAATGTTTACAGAATCATTCATCCCTGTAGCCGTGCTTATGGAAGGAAGGTTTAAGTCATTATATGCCAACAGGATGGCTGACTGGGGAGGTGGACAGCTGAAGAAAAGCAGTGACAGTACCAGTATGATCGTTATTGCCGATGGCGATATAATAAGAAACGAAGTGAGTATGACGGGCAATAGAGCAAGGCCCCGTTCCCTTGGAGTAGACAGGTATTCAGGACAGACCTATGGCAATAAAGATTTTATTATTAACTGCCTTAATTACCTGGTTGATGATAATGACCTTCTGAGCCTGCGCTCACGGGAGCTGAAGATACGCCTTCTTGACAGGGAAAAGGTGCAGGATAACAGGATTATGTGGCAGTTGATAAATACACTGGGACCTGTATTTATAGTGCTCGCCGGCGGATTGCTGTTTTTGCTGATAAGACGAAGGAGATATGCAAGCTGATATTAAGAAAAGAATTATAACAATAATAATTATCCTTATTGCTGCCCTTGCCCTTGTGCTGATAAGCAGGAAGGTTCCTTTTGGTGCAGAAAATTCTGTCTTCCATGTGGAAAATACAGAACGCATATACCGTATAGTGATAAGCGGTGATCATAATAATGAGACTGAGTTGATACGCAGGTCGGATGGCTGGTTCCTTGATGAGGATATAGAAGCAAGGAAGGCGGCCGTAGATCTTATACTTAAAACCATAAGGGACATAAGGATTAAATCACCTGTCTCAGAACAGACATTTAGCCATCTGGTTGATAGTGAGGATGCTGAACGCCTTGAAGTACGGATATACGGGAAAAACAGGCTTATACAGTCTTTTCATGTATATAAAAATACGGCAGGCACCTCACCCGGCATAATGAAGAGGAGGGAGGCAGCAAGACCATTTATAGCATATATACCCGGTGATGACTCTGATCCTGCAATGCGCTTTATTGCTGACCGTGAGTTCTGGATGCCTAACACTGTGTTTGCCTTTGGCCCGGATCAGATATCCCGGGTAAGGGTCGACTATACAGACAAACCCGATTCATCATTCAGTATTGAAAGAAAGGGCAGGCAGATTGATTTTTCCTCTGCCGGCTATGCAGGCACAGCTGTTGATACAATGGCTGCAGGAAGATATCTGAGTTATTTTAATTATATCCCTTTTGAGAATTATGCTTATGGTATGAGCCGGGAAGACAAAGATTCAATAAGCTCAGAGCCTGTACTGTTCAGCATAGAAGTGCTTGCTGGCAGGACCGATACCACAGAGCTGCTGACATGGACAAGGCATATTATGAAAGGAGACAGCCTGGTACCAGATACCGACAGGTTGTGGGGAAGCATAAATAAAGGCGACGACCTGTTTGTAATAAGATATTTTGACCTTGACCCGCTGATCAAATATCCCTCATATTTTATTTCCGACTGATTTTTACTGGTGTTTCAACCCTGACCCGCTGATCAAATATCCCTCATATTATATTTCAGATTGATTTTTATTTGAGGATAAAAGTTTTTTTACTAATATTGGTAAAATGTAATTAAGATAAAATATACCTTTGTTTCAGGTATTTAAGTCGTGAAAATATTGCGAGGAAATCTATTGCTAAAACTAAACAGACATAAAACATGAAATTCGTCGTATCAAGTACCGAGCTTCTGGGACATCTTCAGGGTATCAGTAAGGTGATAAGTACAAAAAACACTTTGCCAATACTTGATAATTTTCTTTTCAGACTGGAAGGAACTTCCCTTGAGATAACAGCTTCCGATCTTGAGTCAACCCTTATTACTAAAATGAGCCTGGAGAATACAGACGGGGAAGGCAGTATTGCTGTGCCGGCCAGGATACTTCTGGATACGCTTAAGGAGTTCCCCGAACAGCCTCTTACTTTCGATATTGATCTTGAAAGCATGGCGGTTGATATCAGCTCGGAAAAAGGTAAATTCAGCATTGTAGGGCAGAATGGTATTGATTTTCCCGTGCTGCCAACAATCAAGGAAGAAAAGAAGGTGGCTTTTAATATTGATGCCGATATATTGATGAACGGGATCAATAAGACAATATTTGCCACTGCAGATGATGAGCTGAGACCCGTGATGGGAGGTATATTTGTTGAAGCAGGTACGGATAAGATAACATTTGTTGCATCCGATGCACATAAGCTGGTGAGATATCAGCGAAGTGACGCGCAGTCAGAGCAGAATGCATCATTTATATTGCCAAAGAAACCGGCCTCCTTATTAAAAAATATTCTCCCCAGGGAGGAAGGTAAAGTGGCTCTTGAATTTGACGATAAAAATGCATTTTTTACTCTTTCTGAGTATAAGGTCATATGCAGGCTGGTTGAGGGTAATTATCCAAACTATCATTCTGTTATACCTTCCAATAACCCGAGGAAAGTAAGGGTGGACAGGATAGAGTTATTAAATACCCTTAAGAGGGTGTCGGTTTTTTCAAACCAGGCAAGCAATCTTGTTAAGCTGGAGCTGACAGGCAACCAGATAATGGTGTCGGCACAGGATATTGATTTTTCCATATCAGCGTATGAAAGACTGAATTGTGAATATGAAGGTGAGGAGATGGAGATTGGCTTTAAATCCGTCTTCCTGCTGGAGATATTAACAAATATTGAATCTCCTGATGTGGTTCTTGAGCTTGCTGACCCGACAAGGGCCGGACTCCTGCTGCCGTCAGAATCATCTAATGAGGCAGAGGATGTGCTTATGCTCCTTATGCCAATGATGATAAACGCCTGACAATAAGCGTATAGCGACCCTGTATTTACCGGGTATAACACATGCCCTGCCTGCGGGCAGACCGGTACAAACATGTGGCAATTGCAACGGCAATTATAAGTAGAACTACGGGGTAACTAATATTTCATTATTGCATTATCCCCTTAATCCAGTATAATTAAATGGAACTGAACCTTAAAAGACCTCTTGCATTTTTCGACCTTGAAACTACAGGTATCAATATAGCAAAAGACCGTATAATAGAAATATCAGTAGTGAAAATACACCCCGGGGGAAAAGAAGAATGGTTTACAAAAAGACTTAAGCCCGGAATACCAATAAGTCCCCAGGCTACCGCTATTCACGGTATAAGCGATGATGATGTCAAAGACTGTCCTTCTTTCAAAGAGATAGGAAAAGACCTTGCCGGATTTCTGGAGGGATGTGATCTGGCCGGTTATAATGCCATACGTTTTGATATTCCATTGCTGGCAGAGGAGTTCCTGCGTGAAGAGATAGACTTTGATATGAGGAAAAGAAGGTTTATTGATGTACAGGTTATCTTTCACAAGAAGGAGCAGAGGACACTCAGTGCTGCTCTTCAGTTCTATTGCAAAAAGGAACTAATGGAAGCCCATAGTGCCAGGGCTGATACCGAAGCTACATATGAGATACTGAAAGCCCAGCTCGACAGGTATAATGATCTGGATAATGACGTTGATAAACTGGCTGAATTCAGTAAGCAGAACAGGTTTGCGGACCTTGCCGGACGTATAGTCTATAATGCAAAAGGCCATGAAGTATTCAATTTTGGCAAGCATAAGGGAAAACCTGTGGAAGAAGTACTCAGGAGAGAGCCCAGCTATTATGCATGGATGATGGATGGTGATTTCCCCCAATATACAAAGAAGGTGTTAACTGAAATAAGGCTGAGAACGTTTAATGAGTGAAACTGAATAAAATCTCATACCTGTGAAGATTATCTGTATCGGACTGAACTATAAGGACCATGCTGAAGAGATGGGCAGGCCCCTGCCGGCTGAACCTCTTGTTTTCCTGAAACCGGACTCAGCCTTATTGAAGAATAATAAACCATTCTTTATTCCTCCCTTCTCTGACAATATCCATTATGAGGCAGAGATAGTGCTGCGAATAAGCAAACTTGGAAAGTCTGTGGCAGAGAAATATGCCCACAGGTATTATGACGGGCTAACACTGGGTGTAGATATGACAGCACGTGACCTGCAGTCATCATTCTCGGATGCCGGTATGCCATGGGATATATCCAAGTCTTTTGACGGTGCTGCACCGGTAGGTGAATTTCTGACCCTCAGCCAAACCGGTGATGTAGATAATATATCATTCAGTCTTATGAAAAACGGGGAAACGGTGCAGAGGGGAAATACATCACAGCTGATTTTCCGCTTTGACCAGATCATATCATGGGTGTCACGTTTTTTCACCCTTAAGACAGGTGATCTTATTTTTACCGGAACACCGGCAGGGGTGGGGCCTGTACAGCGTAATGACAGGCTTACCGGTTATATAGGAGAGGAAAAAGTGATTGACTTCCTGGTGAAATAAAATTGCGATACCAGTTCAGCTTTATATATCAAATCCCCTGAACCTGCCTGCTGCTATCCCGGAACAAAGATGCTGTTGCCTTTTGCACTGAAACTATTGTTTCGCCGGGCCTTTTTATTCAATCCGGAAAACAGATATGTTTTCACTTGTCAGGTCCAGATCAGACGGATCGCCTGTTAGCCGCCCGACAGGATACAAGCCGTTAAACTTTTCAATCTCATACATCGGCGATCTTTCATACAGGAACTGCAGCTGAGCCATCCTGTCAGAGGCAAATTCTTCATCCTCCGCTTTCATTCTTTCAAATTCCGCACGCAATTGCTCATCTGTTTCAAGCATCTCCATCAGCTGGCTCTCAAAGCTGAGCATTGAATAGAAGTCATGAGATTCAAGTATGGCATCAAAAAAGTTCCAGGCAAAAAAGGAATTGGGTGCATGTGGCTCAAGCATCTCTACGATATATTTGTTGGCATGCTGGTTGCACATCACTACATAATCACCTTTATAGTACTGCATTTTCTGTTTAACTGTGCGCAGCTCTATATTACGGTTGATATAATGCCCCTGGTTGGAACGGCCTGAAGGTTCCGCATTTTCTATATAATAACTTTCCACATCAAGTATTGTGTCCTCTTCCAGGCGGTATAAAAAAACCTGGTTATCAGATAACTTATCTGCAATATCACTCCATGCCTGTGGTATGATATAGGCCGGCGGGCTGCTTACCGTTAAAACGGGATCATATTTGGTAAAATAGGGTATTGTATCCGTCCAGAGCCTGTTACGATCGTAATATCCCCTCGTGCGTCTTCCTTCAGAGGGTTCGGGCCTTACATATTCATAACCCTTGAAAAGCAGAGGCTCAGAAAAGGACAGGTCTATCTCCCAGTCGAGGATATACTCATCCTGCTCTTTGATATTATTATCTGCCTCATCCTTTGTCCGTCTTATCTCACTGCAGTTATCATAACTGAGAGCAGTAAGCTGTTTGAGAAAATCTATCACAGACCTGACCCTGTCCGGGAAGTACTTGTATACCAGGTTTTCTGTCATAAAAGCATAGCTATTGAACAGTGAAGCATAGCCTGTGGAATAAAACGGACCGTCATAAAATGCCATTATGCCATCTCTTATATTCCCCGTATAGTTTCTCATACGTATATAAGGTATCATCTCATAGTCAGAATTATCAGCCATCCTTTTATAAAGATCGGGTAGCAGTTCATTCTTGAAGAATGGTCCCATTGCAGGGTCCAGCTTGCTGTAGAGTGTTGGTATCAGCGTTATGGTATATTGATGATCAGAGCCGTTGGTGGTATGGGTGTCAAGGAAAACATCCGGATTAAGAAACTGGAAGGTCCGTGCAAAACTGCGTGCATTCTTTGTTTCCTGCTTGGCAAAATCGCGGTTAAGATCAAGGTTCCTGGCATTCCTTCTTCTGCCTTTATATACAGGTCCGTCCTGGTTGGTCCTGTAATATTTACTTCTGTCAAGGGCACCGCCTATATTATATAAAGGGATGATACCTATAACCACACTGTCAAGGTAATGCTTCATATTATCCCTGTCTCTCAGGATATCCCAGACAAACTGGATGCTGGCATCTATCCCTTCGGGCTCCCCGGGATGTATGCCGTTATTGACAAGCATTATGCATTTACCTTTTTCCCTTATCGATGCCGGGTTGAAATCGTGGTCGCCTGAGATCATAAAGAGATGAAGAGGTTTTCCTATATCGGTATCACCCATCTCAACAAGTCTGGCCTCGGGATAATGATGAGCCAGCTGCCGGTATGCATCTATCACTTCATGGTATTCCAGGCTCAGGTTCTCATCATATTTGAGCTTTATGTCCGGCCCGGCACTATTATCACAGGCTGATAGCAGTATAAGTCCTGCTAACACTAAAAATAATGTTAATCTCATATTTTCTGGCTTAAATTCAGCTGAAAAATACAAAAATAACCTGTTGAGACAGACGAAAAAAAGTAATTATACAACAGTAAACGAAACTATTTTATGGATTAATCCACAGAGATCATCTTTTCGGCTATTTCAAGGATGGTGGTGTCATCAAAAGTAACGAGGCCGCCATCCGGACCCTGTTCAAGGTGAACACCCACACTTTCACCCTCATCGTAATTCCACCCCCCAAAATAGTTCCTTACTGTTTCTTCATTCATTTCCAGTTTACTGGCTATTCTTTTTACACTTCCTTCAGGAAGCTGATCTTTTATCTCCCTTAGTCTGTTGAATGTTATTGTTCTGCTCATAATCCTTAAATTCATTTATTCCCTCAGTCTATAAAAATACAATTTTAATTTCCTGCAAGTATAATATTTTTCATTTTTAACATAGATTTAAGAATATACTATTTGCTTGCATTATCAATGTCTCTTATGATAAATACCTGGTAATCACCAAGATATTTAAAGCCAGAATTCTTGTAAAGATTGATGGCCACCCTGTTTGATCTGTGAACCTCCAGTTTGACCTGGTAACCTGTTTCCTTTACATGCTTCATGCTTTCTTCAAGCAGATGCTTTGATAATCCCCTGCCCTGGTATTCAGGCAATATACCAAAGTGATGCAGGTATATACGCCTTCCGTCAAAGGTCATCCATGAGCTGCCGGCAACTGTATTACTTTTTTCTTCTTCCAGGATAAGCAGCCTTCCGCCTGTTTTCATACATCGCTCAATGGTTTCTTTGTCATCGCCTCTTTCTGCATTACCCATACCTGTTGCCTCCCAGAGCCGGGTAACAGCTTTATAATCATCATCCTTATAATCTCTTATCCTGAAGCCCTGCATATTTAATCATTCGTCTTTAAGTACATATAACTGCCCTGCCTCATCTCTTATAACCCTTATATCAGCATCCCTGTCAATATAGCCTATCTCCGATCTGGCGTCATATATCTCATTATCAATTATGACCTTTCCCGATGGCCTCAGAACGGTATATGCCTTGCCCCTGGCCCCTGCCAGGGATTTCTGTTTTTTGCTGTCGAAACTGATATATCCCTCATCCACATCCATTATTTTCTGAAGTGCCAGTTTGCCAAACAGACTGTTCGGTGAAAACAGCTTTTTGCTGAGCCAGATGGAAAGGAAGAATGAAAGGAACATTGCTACTATGACAATGGTGAAAGAGGCCATGGCTTCTTTAATACCCTGTCCGTCAGGTGAAGGCCCGAATTTAAAAGTTATCTTTTCTATCATTGTGAATGTAAGTCCGGTTATAATACCGGCAATACCCAGCACGCCAGCCACTCCGAATCCGGGTAAGGCAAATATCTCTACCATAATAAGTATAACACCAGCGATAAAAACTGCTATCTGCCAGTTTGCTTCCAGTCCTTCAAGATAGAGGGGGGCAAAATATAATATTGCCGCCATGGCTGCTGCTATAATGGGAAATCCTATGCCGGGTGACTGCAGTTCAAAGTACAGTCCGCCGATAATAATCATTATAAGCAAACCTGACACAATGGGGTTAATAAGGAACTGGATTATCTTTTCGGTACCACCCGGTTTGAATTCCTCCATTACATAGTTCTCTATACCGGCCTTCTGCATTACCTCTTCAATATTACGCGCCGGACCTTCTGAAAAACCCAGACCCAGGGCTTCTTCGCTTGTGAGCGTAAGTACATTACCCGTATCGCTAATGCCCTCCACATATACTTTGGGGTCTACCATAGATTCGGCTATACGGGGATCACGATGCCATACATACGTGGTATCGCCGTTTACGATAACAGCTTTCTTGCCGTGTGCCTCGGCTGTAGACCGCATCATACTCCTCATAAAGGATTGGTATTTATCGGGCACCTGCTGACCGCCCTGGTCAACAACGGTGGCTGCCCCTATACTGCCCCCGGGCCGCATATATATACTGTCAGAGGCAATGGCAATAAGTGCTCCCGCCGATATAGCCTGGTTGTCAATAAATACCAGTACGGGTGCAGGGAAGTTGAGCAGGGCTGTCCGTATGGAGTCAGCCATATCAACCTGCCCGCCGTAAGTGTTCATATGTATAAGTACATAATCAGCATCCATCTCCCTTGCTTCCTTAAGACTAACCTTGGTTGTCCTCCAGGCAGGGGCTGCTATAACCTTCCTTATCTCAAACTTGTAGATGAGGGCCGTGTCACTCCTCCCTGGCCGGTCCTGCCGGATATTAAGGGCAAACAGGTTTGTGATCAGGACTGTAGACAGTAATAAACTTGTTGTCAGGAAGCGCTTCATAAAAAATATTTATTTAATACCCTGTTTATTTATATCCTCAAGATAATCAAAAAAGGTGTTCATGGCCTTTTTTTTCTTATCATCAAAGATATAATCAATATTATTTCTAAGGTAGTCATCCAGAACATCAGGAGGCATAGAGCCCTGGCTTCCGTAATAATCCACAACCTTGTCTATGTTATTAACACCATAGGCAAGCGCTTTGTTGAATTTTGATACAAACTGACTGCTGAAACTCTTATTCGATACCCAGCAGGCAAAAACAAAAGGCATACCTGTGTATTTATTCCACTCAACAGCAAGATCTGTCCTGTATGCAAAAACCGATTCCATCTCATAGCATTGATCACCTATCAGAACCACCCCCTCATTATCAGCTATACCGGAGAAATTGAAATCATTACTGGTATCCATATATATAAACCTGCATTTCCAGAATTTTTTGGCAAGAAGCCGGGTAAGGGCCACTGAAGTCCTTGACCTGTGATCGAGGTAAATAGTGTCAAGTGTCTTTACAGGTTTATTGCTCAGCAGAAGTACGGTCCTGACAGGTCCTTCTGTGCCTATGCAGTAATCGCTGATAACTGAGAGTCCGGGTACAGATGGTATCAGCACCACCGGCACAAGACCTATATCAGCTTCCCCTGCAGATATCTTCCTTGCACAATCTGCAGGATGATCGATCTCTATATCTGCGTTAAGCTCTATACCTGAATGCAATAAACCGTATAAAAGAGGATAGGTATTCGAATACCTTACTGCTGATATTCTGACTTCAAACATTGATATTTTATAAGTGTCATGGATTAAATGTCCGAATTTACAAAATTTCAGTTTTATTTCACCCTGTAATGTACTAAATTTACAAGCTCTCATAATATGCAAAAATCGTTAAGAGATGGATCTGAATAATTTAACAGCTATTTCACCCATTGACGGAAGATACAGGGATAAGGTAAGTGAGCTGGCCGGTTATTTTTCCGAGTATGCGTTAATTAAGTACAGGCTGAGATCAGAAGTGGAATATTTTATTGCCCTGTGTGATATTCCCCTGCCGCAGCTGGCAGATTTCGATAAGAAGGATTACGGAGTTTTAAGATCTGTGTACGAGAGATTTAATACTACAGATGCACAGAGGATAAAGGATATTGAAAGCAAAACAAACCATGATGTGAAGGCAGTTGAATATTACCTTAAGGAGAAGTTCCTTGAATCTGGTTTTGGCAGATGGTCTGAATTTATTCATTTCGGACTCACATCACAGGATATAAATAATACGGCAAGCCCTTTATCACTGAAAGAGTATTTTGATGATATCTTTATCTCCATGATATCAGGGCTGATCTCATCCATGCAGAGGCTGGCTGACGAATGGAATGATATACCCATGCTGGCACGTACCCACGGACAGCCCGCAACGCCAACCAGGCTGGGTAAGGAGATAAGTGTTTTTGTTGCGCGACTTAAAGAGCAGCTGGGCCAGCTGGAGTCAATACCATGGTCCGCTAAATTCGGGGGAGCAAGCGGAAACCTCAATGCCCATGTTGCTGCATACCCCGGGATAGACTGGGATAAATTCGCTGATGAATTTGTAAATGAGACGCTGGGACTTGCCCGTTCAAAGCCAACAACACAGATAGAGCATTATGATAATATGGCTGCCCTCTTTGACGCTGTCCGGCGTATTAATACCATAATAACAGACTTCTGCAGGGATGTGTGGATGTATATATCTTTTGATTACTTTAAACAAAAAATAAAGAAGGGGGAAGTGGGTTCCTCGGCAATGCCGCACAAGGTTAACCCAATTGATTTTGAGAATGCAGAAGGTAACCTGGGACTGTCATCTGCACTGCTCGGTCATCTCTCTGAGAAGTTGCCTGTATCCCGACTGCAGCGCGACCTTAGCGATTCAACGGTTCTCAGGAATATAGGTGTTCCCCTGGCTCATACACAGATTGCATTGATGTCGGTAATGAAAGGGATGGATAAGCTGATTGTTAACAGGGAAAAGATTGAAAGCGACCTGGATAATAACTGGGCTGTGGTGGCAGAAGCCATTCAGACTATACTGAGAAGGGAAGGCTATCATGAGCCCTATGAGACCTTGAAGGAGTTAACACGCACCAATGAAAAGATTGACCGCCAGGCACTGACCGGTTTTATTGATAAGCTGAACCTGAACGATAAGGTGAAGAAGGAGTTAAAGGCTGTTACACCATTTAATTATACAGGAATATAAAGGAGGATGTGAATGAAAAGGTTCAGGGTATTACTCTCGTTCTTATTGCCGTATAAATGGTTTGCAGCCCAGAATATCCTTTTTAATATACTGGCTGCAGTCTTTTCACTTTTTACATACAGCCTTATAAGCCCTTTTCTCCAGATATTATTTAATAAAGTGTCGGAAACAGCACATCCCGGCGATTTCGAAATGACGCAGGAATGGTTCATGGGTATGCTGAATTATTATATGGATTACTATATTGATAAAATGGGTCCCGGGGCTGCCCTGATAGGAGTCAGCCTTCTGGTTATTACCGCCAGCCTCTTCAGGAATATATTTATTTTTGCAGCGAATAATGCCCTCGCATACCTGCGTGCCGGCACGGTACGGGATATGCGTAAGAGGCTGTATGACAAGGTTCTGAGACTTCCCGTTTCATACTTTACCGAGTCGAGGAAAGGTGATGTGATGACCCGTATATCAAACGACGTGGAAGAGATACAGGTGTCCGTTATGGGATCCCTTACCATGCTTTTCAGAGATCCTGTCACAATAATCATTTTCCTTACCTTTCTCTTTATAACAAGCTTTAAACTGACACTCTTTGCATTGATTTTAATGCCGCTGAGCGGGTGGCTTATCGGAAGAGTAGGGCGTAACCTGAGGTCAAAGTCATTTATCGGCCAGGAACACCTGGGCAAGCTTCTGTCGGTGGTTGAAGAAACCCTGGGAGGGTTGAGAATAGTAAAAGCCTTTAATGCAGAAGATAAGATGAAGGCCCGGTTTGCCTACATCAATGATTTTTTTACAAAGATATACAGGCGGGTCATACGTAAAAGATACCTTGCCTCACCACTCAGTGAATTCCTGTCAACAATAGTACTGATGGTAGTGATGTATTTTGGCAGTGTGCTTGTGCTCAGCGGATCCTCAGAGATGACGCCTGACCTGCTGATAGTCTTCCTTGTTGTTTTTTCACAGGTCATTCCACCTGCCAAAAATATTACCACAATGTATTTTAATATACAAAAGGGTATGGCCTCGCTGGAGAGAATTGAATATATACTGGATGCTCCTGAAATTATCATCGAGAAAGAGGATGCGCTGCCTGTAAAGTCTTTTGAACATGATATAAGGTACGATAATGTCAGCTTTGCATATAGTAAAGAGCTGGTGCTGAAAGACATTTCACTGACCGTTAAAAAGGGGCAGACAATAGCCATCGTGGGTAAGTCAGGATCAGGAAAATCAACACTGGTCGATCTGCTTCCCAGATTCATGGATGTTGACAGGGGCAGTATTATTATTGACGGCAGGGATATACGTGATATGAAACTTAATGACCTGAGAAGGGTGATGGGTATAGTTAACCAGAATGCAATACTGTTTAATGATAATTTTAAGAATAATATCGCCTTCGGATCGGATAAATATGATGAGGAGGAAATAATAAAAGCTGCCCGTGTTGCCAATGCTCACGACTTTATTATGGAGAACCCGGAAGGATATGATTATAATGTGGGCGAGGGAGGAAATAAACTCAGCGGCGGACAGCGGCAAAGAATAAGTATTGCCAGGGCCGTGTATGCCAATCCGCCCATACTGATACTTGATGAAGCAACATCGGCGCTTGACACCGAGTCGGAACGCCTTGTGCAGGATGCCATTGAAAAACTGATGCTTAACCGGACATCCATCGTTATTGCCCACAGGCTTTCAACGGTGCAGCGGGCCGACAGGATAGTGGTTATAGATGAAGGTATGATCGTTGAACAGGGAACACATGACGAGCTGCTTGCCAATAAGCAGGGACTGTATACAAGACTGTATAACATGCAGATGATGGTGT
>JAWLFR010000039.1:0-19563 GCA_041685495.1 Bacteroidales bacterium | reverse complement strand
CAGCCTGAGAAGGTCAAACCATTCCAGGTTCTTTTTTATCCTGTTCACCCACCAGCGGTAAGAATCTTTCTTCATTTCGTCCCAGTTGAAAAGGGGCATACCCCACAGCTGGCCGTTTTCATTGAAATAATCAGGGGGCACACCGGCCACCGCTTTCATCGATTTATCCGCGTTCAGCATGAAAAGTCCGGGATTGGCCCACACATCGGCGCTGTCATAGTTTATATATATGGGTATATCCCCGAAAATATCAATTGCCCTCTCCCTGGCATAATTCCTGATTTCCTGCCATTGGAGGGAAAAAATCAACTGGCTGAAAATCACCTTTTGTATCTCATCCTTATGCTTGCTCTTAAATGCTTTGAGTGAGGACGGATGCCTGTCGCGATATTCTTCGGGCCACATGTTCCAGGGTTTATAACCAAGGTGTTTTTTCAGGACTGAGAAAAGAGCAAAATCACTCAGCCAGTATTTTTCCTTTTCCCGGAATTCTTCTGATTTCTTCTTCAGCTCAGGGTAAGATGCCTGCTTATAATTTAAGAATGCTTCATCCAGAAGCCGGTTTTTCACCTCTTCTGCACCGGGGTAATCTACCCTGTCATCACTTTTCATCTCTGATTGTTCCAGTCTGTGTCTGCCTGTCAGTCCGGATTCTGCCAGTCCAGCCGGATCTATAAACAGGGTATTGCCTGCAAAGGCGGAATATGAGCTGTAAGGCGAATAAGAAGTTAATTTATCTGATTGGCTCAGTGGCAGCACCTGCCAGCATCTTTGTCCGCTACGCTGTAAAAAATCAATGAATTGAAAGGCACCCGGACCCATATCACCAATGCCATATTTGCCGGGCAGGGAGGATATATGCATTAAGATGCCTGCTTTTCTTTCCGGCTCAGCATACTGCCCTTTCAGAATACCAAAAGGTATCTTTTCGAAAACATCATTCACCATTATATCGCCGCTGCTCTTCAGTATCTTTTTTGTGAGCCGGTTTTGCCATTTCGGAGGGGACAGCCCGGGAAGCATTACCCTGGTGTTATCCCAGTCATTGATATCATCCATGGATGCTGTGTGCAGGGGCAATATTATTAACAGGTGCTCATCCCTGTATTTACGCATAAAGGAAATGATATGTTTTTTATATTTCCCTTTTATTTCCAGGGGGATATAATCACCTTTAAGGAATAAGTCCGGACTTTTGATCCTTTCCTGCAGTGTGAGGTAAGTTATCCACTGGCTGATGTCGCCGTTCCCTGCATTTTTCCATAATCTCCCTGCCATGATTTCAGCATCGGCCGAGTAGTCTCTTATCATGTTGTCAAGTCTCTTCTCGAGGGACTTATAATTCACCGGCCGGCGATTATCAGGATCTACAAAATTAAGGTTCCATGTTTCTGTTCCCTGGAAAGTATCGGGTACACCGGGAGCGGTATTCTTAATGATGAGCTGGCTGATGGAATTAATTATACCGTGAGAGATTATTTCTTTCACAAAAAGGGTATAGCTTCTTAGAAATTCACTGTCCCCGGACAGTATTTTGCCTGCAAATTCCAGGGTTTTATTCTCATAAGCGGTATCCGGCTCACTCCATGACGAATTGGTTTTTGACTCCCTCAATGCCTTAAGCAGGTATTCTTTCAGTCGCGGTATAAAATCGTCACCGGTTTTGCCATTCATAGGAAGGTGGGCACAGAGGGTCTGGTAAATAAAATACTCATCATTGTCTGAAGGAACGGCCTGCCGGCCATTATGGACTTTGAACTTCCGGTTTATTTCCTTCCACTGTTTTGTTAATTCATTCCATCTATGGGGTATATCGCTTATAACATTCAGCCGGGCGCGGGCATCTTCGCCTCTCTTGGTATCATGGGTGGCACCGGTGTTCATTGTAAGGGGAGTCTTTAACTGCCTTTCTTCCATTAGTCTGTGAAACTCTTCGGTACTGATGCCCAGGTAGCGCGGATTATCTCCTACCTCGCTGGAGGCAATAAAGGGGTTATACGAATAGAATGCGGTATCTTCAATTCCCTTGGCCATCAGCGGACCGGTAAACTGCATGCAGCGCCTGAAAAAGAGATCTGTTTTCCGGATGACCTCCTTTTTATTTGTGCCTGTCAGAAGGATCACTGATTCCAGGCTCTTAAGGGCTTTTTCGGCATCTTTATTTTTCTTAACAGCCTGGCTGAATATGTCCCTGATAAAATTCCTCTCTTCCTTTGTGAAAGCCGAAGGTACACTGTACATCCTATAAAGTGGAAAGGCGATCAAAAAGGCTGCAACAGCTTTTTGAAGGTTCGCGGTACTTATCTCTTCTGTGTGCGGCGATTTTATCTTTTGACACAGCCAGCTCAGAATTTCCAGTTCTCCATTCAGCCTATTAAAGAGTATATACTTCTTTTTTTCATGCATAAACTCATCAGCATCTGTTGTCTCCTGAGTCCACTGCCTGTAAATTGTATACAGCTCGTTTTCCTTATCTTCATTAATAAGCAGGTTGTTTGCCATAGCCAGGAAGTCATAACCTGTTGAGCCCTGCACAGGCCATTTTTCCGGTAGCTTTTCCTTTTCTTCAAGTATCTTTTCCACTATGATATAGCTTCCAGGCCCTGTCATATCCCTGAGGTTTTCCAGGTAAGTGCCGGGATCGGCCAGACCGTCAATATGGTCTATCCTTAAGCCGTCTATATACCCGTCTTTTAAGAGCGACTGAAGGTATTTATGGTGGGTGTCGAATACCTGCCTCTTGTCCATGTTAAGACAGATAAGACTGTTTATTGTAAAGAAGCGGCGGTAATTAATTCGTTTTTCGGTTTCCTTCCAGTAAACAGGGAGATATGCCATGCTGACTGCAAGGTCCTTCATAAGAGAGGGCTTGTTGTTTACCTCCGCCAGGCAGTTAATTATATACCGTGATGTACCCGGATCATTACGGAAATCATGGCAGAGCTTCTTTACATCTTCCTCATGAATGCCTGTGTGTGCTTTTTTTGCCAGCAGGTCTTTTATAAAAGCCGGGATGCCGCTCTGCTTACCCTGGGATAAGAGCATAGCATAAGCCTGGTAAGAGACAGGGTAGTCATTTTCGAAATAGTTGATGATGAATCCGTTTCCGCCAAATTTTAGGGATAATTCTCCCTCATCTATTACTTCTGTAATATCTCTGCCGAAGAAAGGAAGCATTATTTTTTCTCCCAGTTTTTTATCGGGATGATCCTTTATGATATCGAAGAAACTGTAAAACTTTGACTTACTGCCTTTGCACAGCAGGTCATATATCCACGGGTTTTCCGTTGAGTATGCCATATGGTTGGGAACAATATCCTGTATCCATCCCATATCATAGCTATGGAGGGTGCTGATAAGCTTTTCAAAGTTCTGCCCGGTTCCAATTTCTTTGTTGAGCCTGAGCGGATCGGTAACATCATAACCATGCATGCTGTTTTTGACAGCCTGAAAAACCGGTGAGGCATAAATGGTCCTGATACCCAGCTTATGGAGGTAGGGCAGAATTTTTTCAGCATGGCTGAAAGTAAAGTCTTTATTAAACTGGATCCGGTAAGCAGAAACCGGGTTATACACTTTCATATTTTTTTTGTGAAATTTCGTTTAAAATTAATTCACTTCTTTCTTATGGCAGCCTCCTTGGCTTATTCACATTTTTCATATTCCGCCAGCTTGAGTTTATACCCTTTTATTTTGCAAACATAATAATTGCAAGGGGTGGTATGACGATATTAATTGACTGGTTCTGTCCGTGATAGGGGACTGGATTTGCTTCTGCTCCTCCGAAATTTCCCATACCGCTTCCCCCGTACTGCCGGGCATCACTGTTAAGTATCTCCTTCCATAGCATATCATCAGGCACCCCTATGCGGTAGTTATAGCGTGGCACCGGTGTGAAGTTGGCAACAATAAGCACAGGCTGTTTTTTTTCCTTATCATACCTGACAAAGCTGAAGACGGAGTTTTGTGAATCATTGGCATCGATCCAACGGAAGCCGTCATCTGAAAAATCATTTTCAAACAGGGCAGGAAACCGCCTGTAAACACTGTTAAGGTCTTTAATAAAGAACTGCAGACCTTTATGAGTGTCATATTCATTAAGGTGCCAGTCGAGACTGCTCTGATAGTCCCATTCGTTCCACTGACCGAATTCCATTCCCATAAAGTGTAATTTCTTGCCTGGATGGGCATACATAAAGCCAAACAGTATCCTCATATTAGCAAATTTCTGCCAGTCGTCGCCCGGCATTTTAGTTATCAGGCTCCCTTTACCGTGGACTACCTCATCATGTGAGAGGGAGAGCATGAAATTCTCATTAAAGGCATACATTATACTGAAAGTCATCTGGTTATGATGATAGCTCCTGTGGATGGGTTCATATGACATATAATCAAGAGTATCATGCATCCATCCCATATTCCATTTCATTCCGAAGCCCAGTCCGCCGGTATAGACCGGTCTTGTCACCATTGGCCAGGCTGTTGACTCTTCTGCTATTGTCTGAACATCGGGGAATGATGTGTATATTGACTCATTTAAGTCGCGCAGAAAATGTATGGCATCCAGATTTTCCCTTCCCCCGTGCTCATTGGGGATCCATTCCCCTTCTTTGCGCGAATAATCGAGGTATAGCATGGATGCTACGGCGTCAACCCGTATTCCGTCTATATGAAAAAGTTCCATCCAGCTATGAGCACTGCTGATAAGAAAATTTCTTATCTCATTACGGCCGTAGTTAAAGATATAGCTGCTCCAGTCGGGGTGATAGCCCTTCCTGGGGTCCTGGTGTTCATAAAGGTAAGTGCCGTCAAAGAAATGGAGACCATGCTGATCGCCCGGAAAGTGGGAGGGTACCCAGTCCATAATGACCCCTATGCCATTCTGATGCAGTATATCAACAAAGTGCATGAATTCATCTGGATTACCAAACCTGCTGGTAGGGGCAAAAAAACCTGTTACCTGGTAGCCCCATGAGCCTGAGAAGGGATATTCCGTTACCGGCATAAGTTCAACATGTGTATACCCCATGTAATTTACATAGGCAGAAAGCTGTTCAGCCAGTTCGGAATAGCTCAGTGATCGCATATCATCTTCAGGAGAACGGCGCCATGATTCCAGGTGTACCTCGTAAACGGACATGGGGCTGTCCGGCGAATTATTATTTTTCCTGTTCTTCATCCATTCCCGGTCTTCCCATTTATAATTATGCTCCCATACCACAGAAGCTGTTTTGGGAGGTTTCTCATTATATGCTGATACGGGGTCTGCTTTTTGGACCGAATAATTTTTGTATTTTGATTTGATAAAATATTTATAGGCTTCTCCCTTATCCACACCGGGAATAAAACCCTGCCAGATGCCCGAGCCGTCGCTGCGGGCATTTAAAGGGTGAGCATCTTCTGACCAGTAGTTAAAGTTTCCGATAACCGACACCGATTTTGCATTGGGAGCCCATACAGCAAAGAATGTGCCCCGGGTGTTATCATGTTCGCATATATGTGCACCTAATTTCTTATGCAGCGAAAAATGTTTTCCTTCCCTGAAAAGATAGATATCATATTCGCTGATAAAATCCTTGATATCCCGTACACTTTGATCTGAGGGAGTCATGGCCGGCTTCGCTGCAGGTTTCGCAGAAGGTTTCGCTGCAGGCTTTGCAGAAGGTTTTGCTGCTGGCTTCGCAGAAGACTTCGTTGCAGGTTTCGCTGTTGGTTTTTTCCCGTCCGTAGCTGGACGTTTCTTTCTTGATTTATTTTGATCTGTCATAATCAGTATTTCTTTTTTGTCTGTTCTTTTTTATTCCTCTCTTTTGGAGCCTTTAAGAAGCAGGCACTCTAAAACAGCCTGTCAGAGGCACAACAGGGATATATTTATTTACTCCTTATTTTCAATCAGATCATTCAGTATCTTTTTAAGTCCGTTAAGAGGGATATGTAACCAGTCGGGACGGTTATTCAGCTCATAATCTGCCTCGTATATGGCTTTTTCAATGATATATACAGACAAGAGATCATCCAGCTGCTTTTTATTTTTTGGTATAAAGGAAGCACTGGCAGCAGTCTCCAGGTAACTGTTAAGGAAGGTGTCTTTAACCTTCTTATACCATATTTCCAGCCAGGGGTCAAGAAAATAGGAGTCTTCAGGGATCTTTGACATGTATTCCAGTTGTCCCATATAGATAGCATAGTGGAAAGACCGGAGCATTCCGGCAACATCCTTGAGCGGGCAGTATTTCAGGCTCCTGGCAGTAAGGGAGCGGGTGGGCTCGCCTTCAAAATCAATTATCACAAAATCCTTACCGGTAAATAATACCTGGCCCAGGTGATAATCTCCATGTATCCTGATCTTAAAGGTATGTATCTTTTCCTGCTCGAGTGTATTCTTGATGGTCGACAGAAGAAGGGTCTCATTTTTAATGATATCATCCAGCAATGACTTTTGATCTTTATCCAGTTTGTTAACCGAGGCTCTCATCTGGTTAAAGGTACGTTTGATGAGAGTTCTGAAAGACTGGTATAATGATTTCTGGTGCAGCAGGGAGAATGGCTCCCCGGCAAAGTTCCTGTCTTTTTGAATGGAGCTGAGTGCCATATGCATCCCGGCCGTTCGCCGTCCCAGTAAGGCTATCATTTCAAGGAAGAAAGGATCAAAAACCTTATCTTCTGTTTCCTCTCCTGATAATTTTGATATATCAGCTGTTTTTTCATCATATCCTGCCATCAGTTCCTCTTTTCCGGACCTGATCCTGTCGAAGTAATTTTCTATTGAATTCTGTGTGAATTCCCAGGCATTGCCTTCATTGGGGATAAAATCGACCAGTAATCCAAGGGACATATTCCCGGTGGCCGGCGATCTGTATTCAAGAGAACCTGAATAAGCAGGGGAATTTCTGAAGCTGGTATTTTCTGTCAGTGCTTTTATTATGTCGAGTTCGGGATTATTACCTTCCTCCGGACTCCGGTACATCTTTAAAAAGAACCTGTTGTCATACAGTAAGGAGGTGTTTGATTGTTCTGCGCTTAATACCTTTGATGACAGGGGCAGTTCGCTTCTTTTTATTTTGGTATTTAATTTTTTCCCGGGCAGACCGGCTATCTCCCCTTTTTTATTTTTCAGTTTGCTTCTGTGAACGATCTGTTTGAGGAGGGCATTTCTCAGTTCCTGGTTGTATGAGCCGTCATACAGGAGTCCCGTCTGACCGTCTATTACCATATTGGCAATGACTGCTTCAGGATGATGATATTTTATATCATGTAATTCATCGCCGGTCATTATGGAAAGGGGGATTGTATACTGTTCATTCTTTCCTTCATTATAGATTGTCTCGAGTATGAGGATGTATGAATTCAGGCTGCCCGTAGTATGCACGGGCACCGTGTCAATAATATTTACATTTTTCACCTTTCTTGCTTTGCCCCTGAACCACCTGTTTTTGTAGATATATTCAAGCAACAGGCCTTTCAGTAATCGTTTTGTTGTTTCAAACATATTATTCCACTGCCTGCCTGATAATTCCAGGCGGTAATCAAGTGAAAGAGCTTCCGTTAGCTCATCCTCATGAGCTTTGCGTAATTCAAACCAGAAGTAGTTCTTAAACTGCAGGGGGAATGCATAGGGACGTTCATCAATGGGGGTAAAATCATTACGGCTGAATATTTCCCTGGGTATATAACCTTCATATTCACTGAGGTCGAGCTGTGCCTGCTGTGAATACCTGGAGAGATTTATTATGACCAGGATAATCTCGTTCTCATATTTTCTTGTGAATGCCAGGATCTTGGGATTACCTGCATCGATAAAATTTATATCTCCCCGGCTAAAGGCTTTGTATTGTTTTCTTATGGCTATTATCCGGCGCATCCACCAGAGAAGGGAGGATGGATTTTTCTCAAAATTTTCAACATTAAGGCTTTCATAATGGTAGTCATGATTGAATATAAGGGGCAGGAACAGCTGCTGTGGTTCAGCGGATGAGAAACCGGCATTTCTGTCAGCAGACCATTGCATAGGTGTCCTTACCCCATCGCGGTCGCCCAGGTAATAATTATCGCCCATACCTATTTCATCACCATAATAGACAATAGGAGTGCCCGGTAAAGAAAAGAGCAGGATATTCATCAGTTCTATATTCTTCCTGTCGTTTCCCAGCAGGGGTGCCAGCCTTCTTCGTATCCCAAGGTTGATCTTCTGCATCGGATTCTGGGTAAAGGATTTATACATATAATCCCGTTCCTCGTCAGATACCATCTCGAGGGTTAGCTCATCATGGTTCCTGAGGAAAATAGCCCACTGGCAGTTTTCAGGTATGGCAGGTGTCTGATCCAGGATATCAATTAAGGGGAAACGGTCTTCCATTTTCATTGACATATATAAGCGTGGCATCAGCGGGAAATGGAAAGACATATGGCATTCATCACCTTCCCCGAAGTAGCGGGATGCATCATCGGGCCACTGGTTGGCTTCGGCCAGGAGCATCTTATCTTCGTACCTTTCATCAATATGCTGTCGCAATTTTTTCAGGAACTGATGGGTTTCTGGAAGGTTTTCACAATTTGTTCCTTCGCGCTGGTACAGATAGGGTACGGCATCGAGCCGGAGTCCGTCCACCCCTGCATCGAACCAGAAATCCAGTACCTTTATTATTGCTTTATGGACGGCGGGGTTATCGAAATTAAGATCTGGCTGATGAGAATAAAAGCGATGCCAGTAGTAGGCCTTTGCCACCGGGTCCCATGACCAGTTTGATATTTCAAAGTCCTGGAAGATGATACGTGCCTCACTGTATTTATTTGTACTGTCATTCCACACGTAGAAGTCGCGGTAAACACTTCCCGGCTTTGCATTGCGTGCTCTTTCAAACCATTTATGTTCAATGGAGGTGTGATTAAGTACCATTTCAGTGATCACCTTCAGGTCTCTTTTATGTGCTTCGCGGATAAAACGTTTGAAATCAGCCATGGTGCCGTAATCATCATGGATGCGTGTAAAATCCGATATATCATATCCTCCGTCTCTCAGCGGCGACCTGTAGAAAGGCAGGAGCCAGAGTGCATTTATGCCTAAGCTTTTCAGGTAATCGAGTTTTTTTATCAGTCCCCTGAAATCACCAATGCCATCACCATTACTATCAAGGAATGATCTCACATGGGCCTGGTAAATGACCGCATCCTTATACCATGTTTTTTTGTTTTTATCCTGCATAATACCATCTCTTACATGAAATAATCAAAATCCTTCTCCGAACGCACCTTCCTCCTGACCTTGAAGATATGGAGGGGCATGACGCCCGGATCTATCTCAACGTAATTTTGTTCACCGCTCCACATGAAAAATGAGCCGCTAAGCAGATCATGAACCTGGAAGGGCACATGTTTATCCATCAGGAACTCTTCAGGAGGAAAGCTTATCCATCCGGAATGGGTATGATGGGGGTCAAGGTTAACCACAACCAGTATAATATTTTCCAGGTCATCAGATGTTTTGCTGTAGCATATCATCGCCTCATTATCAATGTCATGAAACTTCAGGCTGTGGGTATTCTGTAGTGCCCTGTTCTCATTCCTGATCTTATTGATCCTTTTAATAATACTTTTCAGGCTCTGCGGATCGCGTATATCCCAGTTTTTTATTTCATATTTCTCCGAGTTAAGGTACTCCTCCTTCCCGGGGGCCACCGGTTTATTTTCCATTAATTCAAATGCCGGTCCGTAGATACCGTAGTTTGAACTCAGGGTAGCTGCAAGAGCTATCCTCTGTATGAAGCCCGGACGCGGTGCTAACTGGAGATATTCCGGAAGTATATCGGGTGTGTTTGGCCAGAAGCAGGGCCTGAAAAATTCACGTGTTTCGGTGTTCACCAATTCCTGGCAGTAAGTGCTTATTTCATATTTTGTGTTTCTCCAGGTGAAATATGTATATGATTGTGAAAAACCCTGCTTGGCCAGCTGGTACATTAACTTCGGTCGCGTAAAAGCTTCCGACAGAAGAATGATATCATCATGTTCTTTTTTTATCTCTTCTATCACCCATCCCCAGAAGCGTAATGATTTGGTATGGGGATTATCCACCCTGAAAATTTTTATCCCATGGTCTATCCAGTGGAGAAACACACTTTTCAGTTCTTCCCACAGGGCTTTCCAGTCATCCGTTTCAAAGTTAAGCGGATAGATGTCTTCGTATTTTTTTGGCGGATTCTCAGCATATTGCAGGCTGCCGTCAGGCCTTATCATAAACCACTGAGGGTGTTCTTTTACCCAGGGGTGGTCGGGGGAGCACTGGAAGGCAATGTCAAGGGCCAGCTCTATCCCATAATCCGCAGCTTTTTTTACCAGGGTCCTGAGGTCTTCATGGTCTCCCAGTTCAGGATGTATGGATTTGTGCCCACCTTCTTCACTGCCGATAGCCCAGGGTGATCCGGGATCTCCCGGCTCGCTGACAGTGCTGTTATTTTTTCCTTTACGGTTTGTCTTTCCTACAGGATGTATGGGGGGCAGGTACATTACATCAAAGCCCATCTCAGAGATATATGGCAGAAAATCAATGCAGTCAGCCAGGCTGCCGTGGCGCTTCTCACCGTATCCCAGCGAACGGGGAAATACCTCATACCAGCTGCTGAAACCGGCCCTGGACCTTTCCACTTCCACTTCCGGCTCTTCTTCAGTCCTGCTTATATGTTTTTTTACGGGGTATTTCACCATTATATCATAAAGGCTGCCGTCAAGGATGAGGCTGATTTTATCTTTAGCCTGCCCGCTACCGGATGAAAAACTATTAACTGCCTCATTGAGGAAGGCTTTGTCTTCATGATCCATGCCAGGGTATTCCTCCAGGCCTGATCTTATGATCTCTGCCCCGGTAAGTATATCAACTTCATAATCAGAGGAAGCATCTATCTTTTTTTTGATATCCCTGTGCCAGGAACGGAACTGATCCGCCCATGCCTGTATAGAGAAGTGCCAGGTACCTGTTCTGCTCAGTTTGAAACTGCCATACCATCTGTCATTAATATCATAATGCATCTCTTTTGTCTCGCTCTTATCATCCTTACTGTGTTTCCAGGAGAGTTCGGCAATAACGACATCATGGCTGTCGCAGAAAATATCCGCTTCCACCCTTATCGTATCATTCAATACGCGTTTCACAGGAAACTCCCCGCAATTGATTAAAGGCTGAACATTCTCTATGATAACTCTTTGCTGACCGTTCATAATGGTTTATTTGAATATATTATAATTGTTTTGCCGGGTATACTGATACGCTCACCCGTACCTGCCGTGTTGCTGCATGTTTGTCCCGGGCCGTTAAACCGGCTTTCCGCCGAGTCCAGTATTTTGTGTAACCGGCCTGCAGTATTATCCGGGATAAGCATGCTTTGTTCATTATCGCTGTAGTTCATAAAGCAGAGAATATGATCTTCCTCTTTCCATCGCCTGAGAGTAAACAGCAGGTCTTTTTCAGTGATCTCCAGCTTATCCTTGTCCGGGACTCTCAGCACGGGATGATCTTTGCGGATGCTGATAAGAGTTTTATAGTATTTAAGCATAGCCCGTGATGATGCTTCGCTGGTATTCCAGGAGAGTTTTGATTTGTTGAATGTTTCGGGTGACGCAGGATCAGGAGCTTCTTCACTGCCTTTATAATGATCTTTAAACTCTTCCAGCCTGCCTTTTCTGACTAGCTCATTAAGACCCGGGTCGAGGTGGCTGACGAAATAATAAAACGGCTTTGTTTCACCATATTCTTCACCCATAAAAAGCATAGGGATATTAGGGGAGACAAACATTGTTCCCGCGGCCAGTTTGGCTGTTTCAAACCCGCTTAAGGATATAAGCCTTTCCCCGGATTTCCTGTTACCTGTCTGGTCATGATTCTGGGTAAATATGACAAACTGTTTTGCCGGCTTGTCTTTTGTGGAATTGCCGTATGTTTTTTTCCTGAACGCGGAATATTTACCATCATATACAAAGCTGTCTTTGATTGCTTTTGATAAATGCCATGCTTTGCCATAATCCATATAATATCCTTTATTCTCTTTTGTAACAAGACTGTGAAGGGCATGATGAAAATCGTCTGACCACTGTGCATCAAGTCCGCAGCCTCCTTTTTCGAAGGAACTGATATACCGTACATCATTAAGGTCTGATTCTGCAATCAAATAGTGATTTTTTTTCATCTGCCGGCTTAATTGTTCCAAATTTTCTGCCAGCTCCTTCAGGATATGCCTGGCACCGAAATCATAAATGGCATGAATGGCATCAAGCCGTAGTCCATCTACGTGAAAATCACGACACCACATAAGCGCATTCTGGATTACAAAATTTCTGACAGCGTCGCTGTACGGGCCGTCAAAGTTCATTGGTTTTCCCCATGGTGTGGAATATTTCCCCGAAAAATAATGGCCATACATGGATGTGTAATTCCCTTCGGGGCCAAGATGGTTATATACCACATCCAGGATAACTGCAATACCCTGCTTATGACATTCATTCACCAGCTGCATCAGTTTTTTTGCTCCGCCATAATGATGGTGTACCGCAAAAGGGTATACGCCATCATATCCCCAGTTCCTTTTGCCGCTGAAACGGGCAACAGGTAATAATTCAATGGTGTTGATACCCAGCTCTTTTAAATAAGGAAGCCTGGAAATTATACCTTCGAAATTGCCGGCTTCAGTAAAGGTGCCGGTATGAATTTCGTATTGTATCATTTTCTCAGGCGGGATATTTACCCATTGCTGGTCTGACCATTCAAAATCATCCAGCCTGATTACTTCAGAGGGACCATGTACGGATTCAGGTTGTGACAGTGATGCCGGGTCGGGGAAACTTTCACCCTTATCTGTTTTATACTTATACAGGCTGCCCGGACTGATCTCATCACTTCTGAGGCTCCAGTACCCATGTTTTCCTTCAGTCATGGGTATTTCCCTGTTATGACCGCTCAGAACCAGTTTAATATCCCTGGCTTTTGGGGCCCATAAATTAAATTCACAGCTTTTATCATCTGAGAAAACAGGAAAAATTCTTTTATACTCCATAGATAAAATGATATTAAGTGTTCCGGAAAAAGAAAGAACAGAATATTTGCAGCTGATAATTTAGATCTTTTTTCCAGCATGTGGCCCCCTTGTAAAGAGGAATCAGCTATAAAAAATATTTTTACAGATTATAGTTAATTTTGAAATAATAAACAAATAATTAGTTTTATTGTTTCAGGTTCCCGGCAGGCAGCTTGATAATATTTATTACTGCTTTCCAGATAAGTTTGTTATTCTCCGGCATTTAGAGTATAATAAAACTCTGGCTGATCGCAGATGAGGCAGAAGGTGGAACTTTGTCAGTATTAATTTGTTACATATATTATACAGTGATAAAAAGAGTTTATGGAGATGAAAGATTCCGATAGCAGAGTATTACCCGGCAAGCCCTATCCCCTGGGAGCCACATATGACGGAGAGGGAGTAAATTTTGCCCTTTACACGGAAAATGCAACGGGCGTCAAATTATGCCTGTTTAAAAATGATGAAGATGATGAGGAGTATGAGCAGATAAGTTTTGAGGAAGTGACCGATTATGTCTGGCATGCTTATGTAAAGGGGATAAAGCCCGGTCAGCTGTACGGCTACAGGGTTTATGGCAGGTACCAGCCAAAAAAGGGCATCCGTTTCAATTCCCAGAAATTATTAATAGATCCTTATGCCAAGGCAATACAGGGGAGACTTGAGGTAAAAGACAGCATGTTTGATTATTCGCTGGTGGGAGATAAAAAGAAAGAGATACTTGAGAAGAATATTGATGACAGTGCAGGCGAGATGAACAGGTCTGTGGTTATAGATACAGACTTTGACTGGGAAGGTATAACCAAGCCGGATACACCCATGCATAAATCGATTATTTATGAACTGCATGTAAAGGGTTTTACAGCAACACATCCTGATATCCCCGAGAATGAAAGAGGTACTTACAGGGGACTGGCAAACCCCGGGGTCATAAACTATTTTAAGGATCTGGGAGTAACAGCTATTGAGCTTATGCCGATACATCATTTTGTACATAACAAATTTTTGCTTGATAAAGGACTGTCCAATTACTGGGGCTATAATTCTATCGGCTTTTTTGCTCCCCATGCTGAATACAGTGCGTCCGGAATGTCGGGTGAACAGGTTACCGAGTTTAAGGAGATGGTGAAGGCCTATCACCGTGAAGGCATAGAGATAATACTGGATGTGGTATACAACCATACAGGCGAAGGCAATCACCTGGGACCCAGCCTTGCTTTCCGTGGCATTGATAATCATAATTATTACCGCATGGATCCCAAAAAGCCCCTGTACTATAAGGATTATACAGGCACCGGAAACACTCTCAATATGCTTAACAGCCGCACCCTTCAGATTGTAATGGACAGCCTGAGGTACTGGGCTGATGAGATGCAGGTGGATGGCTTCAGGTTCGATCTTGCCTCAACTCTTGCCCGCGGATTGTACGATGTAGGCAAACTGTCTACTTTCCTTGATACTATCCACCAGGACCCGACCATCTCCCAGCTGAAGCTTATTGCTGAGCCATGGGACCTGGGTGAGGGAGGCTACCAGGTTGGTAATTTCCCGGTGTTATGGGCCGAATGGAACGGGAAGTACCGCGATTCAGTAAGAAAATTCTGGAGGGGAGATGAAAGCCAGGTAAGTGAACTGGGTTACCGTTTAAGCGGTAGCAGCGACCTGTATGCTGATAATGGCAAAGCACCCTCTTCCAGTATTAATTTTGTGACAGCGCATGATGGCTTTACCCTTCATGATCTTGTCAGTTATAACCAAAAATACAACGAGGATAACGGGGAGGATAACAAGGATGGTGAGGATCATAATATCAGCTGGAACAGCGGTGTTGAAGGACCCACCGATGATCCGGACATAATTGCCCTGAGAGAAAAAAGAAAAAGGAATTTCCTGGGAACCCTGCTGCTGAGCCAGGGCGTTCCTATGATCAGTCATGGCGACGAATACGGAAGGACACAGCAGGGGAATAATAACGCCTACTGCCAGGATAATGAAATAGCCTGGATGAACTGGGAATGGAATGATGATCAGAAAAAACTGCATGCTTTTACAAAAAATGTCATAGGGCTCAGGAACCAGTATCCTATACTTCATCGCAGAAGGTATTTTAAAAATCGCCCGATCAGGGGCGAAGGGATCAAGGATATCCGCTGGCTTAATACCGACGGCCTGGATATGAGCAAGGAAGAGTGGGAGACAAGCTTTATAAGGTGCATGGGAATGCTGCTTAATGGCGAACTGATGATGGAAATTGATGAGCATGGAAATAAGATCACCGGGGATGTCCTGCTTATCCTTGTCAACAGCTACTGGGAACCTGTATCTTTTACCCTTCCTCATGAGAGCCTGAGTTCGAGATGGGAAATACTTACAGATACAGCTTATCCCGATTTGAATGAACAGGATAAGCTGGTAAAAAATATTTATAAAATGGCCCCAAGATCAATGGTGTTATTAAAGAATATTGATTAATGTGCTGATTGTCAGTCTGCTCATATTGGTTAAACCTGAAGTTTCTGTGATACCGGACATAGCGCAGGTATGATTTATTAGTAATGCCAGCTTTCGTATAATAAATTATTGTTATGTTTGTAAGGGGGCTTGTAAAATAATTTTAATTAACTGGCGGTTAATTGTATAATATTAATTATCCTTTTTCTTTATGGAAGATGAAAAGCGTATTGTTAGGTTGAATGAACGTTTAAAAGAGTTAGAGCTGGAAAATCACTCCTTGAAAAGGGAGAATACAGATCAGAAGATCAGGATGGAGGAAGTACAACGTTCACTGGAAAGGTACAAGCTTATAGCTGATTTTGCTCACGACTGGGAATTATGGTTCAGACCTGACAGTAGTTTTGAATATATCTCTCCTTCCTGTCAGAATATTACAGGTTATGCTGCTGGTGAACTAATGGCAAACCCTGACATTCTGGATGATATTCTTTATCCTGCCGACCTTGATGATTTCAGGAAATTTATATCTGATTCGCTGGATTTTGTTGATATACGGCAAACACTTACTTTCAGGATACTGACACGTACAAAGCAGATACGATGGTGTGAGATAAAATGTAAGGCTGTATATGACAGCAGGGGGAAATATCTGGGACAGCGGGCATCGGTCAATGATGTAACCATGTTAATGAGTGCGCTGGGTGAAATAAAGAACCTCTCAGAGGGCAAGGAGTATGACGACAGGGTGCGCGACAGGTACCTGAGGGAGATAGAAGATAAGGACAGGGAGCTTGTCAGTCAGCTGATAATTATGTCAAACAAGAATGAAACACTTCAGTATATTAAGAAGAACCTTAATGAACATATAAAAAACTGCAGGTCTGCTGAGAAGCCTTTCTTCATGAAGATGGTGGATCATATTAACAGCACCTTGCTGTCGACGGACAACTGGGAGGATTTTATGCTTCACTTTGAAAAGATACACCCTGGTTTTTTCAGCAGACTGCAAGCCAAATTTCCCTCACTGTCTACCAAAGATCTGAGATTATGCAGCTATCTGCGTCTTCAGATGGCAACCAAGGAAATAGCCGGACTGATGAATATAACCGTGCAAAGTGCTGAGATCAGCAGGGTCAGGCTGAGAAAAAAACTTAAGCTGAGACGTCAGGATAACCTTGTAAGCTATATATTACGAATATAATATTAGGTTTATTTTATTTATGATATTTATATGTTATGTTAAAAAAACATGTAAAAAATTAAATAACAGAGATATAGAAAATATATGATAGGTGTATAGATAAAAATGTTATGTTTTTATTAGGTTGTATTTTCATATGAATCCATTATAAAGTGTTAGCTTTGCAGGGAAAGCAAATGAAATGGAAATGCAACAATCTACTTCAACCGGAATCAGGTACCGGAAATTATCCAGTGAAGAAACAGGACAGTTGATTATGCAGGGTTGCAGTTGTGATAACTGGGACCTGGTGGAGGTGACTGAGCGTTTCCGAACTGATAATGTCCGGAATACACATTTTTCAGGACATATTAAGATGGGTGCCTTTGATAGCGAGGTGCGCCTTTTTGGTGGTGTTGTTTTTAATACGGGTATATATAATTCCTGGCTTAATAACTGTGTTGTTGAAGATAATGTGCTGATTCATAATGTAAGGAGTTATATTTCAAACTACCATATTGAACAGGATGTTATAATTCACAATGTCAACACACTGGCTGTAGATGGCAGGAGCTCTTTTGGTAACGGGATAAGAGTCAGGGCTATAAGTGAACAAGGGGGCCGCGAGGTGATAATGTACGATCATCTTACAACACACCTGGCATATATACTCAGTATGTATCGTCATCGTAAAAAGCTTGTTGAGCTTATTGAGAACCTTGTCAATGATTATGTTGAGTATATATCAGCCAGCAGTGGTGTGGTACAGAGGGGTGCCCGGATAATTAACTGTGGTAACATAAAAAATGTAAAAGTAGGGGATGCTGCCAGGCTTGAAGGTGTTCATAAACTTAGTAACGGAAGCATAAACAGTTCAGATGAAGATCCGGTGCATATTGGTGAAGGCGTTATTATGGAGGATTTCATCGTCTGTTCAGGATCAGATATAAGCGGTGGTACACTTATTTCACGATGTTTTATTGGTCAGGGCTGTATACTGGATAAGCATTATTCAGCCGTTGATTCGCTGTTCTTTGCTAACTGCCAGGGCTTTCATGGGGAGGCATGCTCAATATTTGCCGGACCATATACTGTAACCCATCATAAATCCACACTTTTGATTGCCGGGCTGTTTTCTTTTCTGAACGCAGGCAGCGGATCAAACCAGAGCAACCATCTTTATAAGCTTGGCCCAATACACCAGGGGGTTGTTGAGCGTGGAGTGAAAACAACAAGCGACTCATACCTCTTATGGCCCAGTCATGTGGGTGCTTTCTCCCTGGTAATGGGACGTCATTACAAACATTCGGACACATCTCTTTTCCCTTTCTCCTACCTGATAGAGAGCAAAGATGAAAGCATACTGGTGCCGGCAGTAAACCTGAAAAGCATAGGCACCATCAGGGACTCAAAGAAATGGCCGGGAAGGGACAGGCGTAAAGGTCATAATAAGCTTGACCAGATCAATTTCAACCTTCTGAGTCCATACACTGTTCAGAAGATGATATCGGGAAGGCAGATACTGATTGACATAAAAAATGAAGCTGATGAGGAAGCTGAAGTATATACCTGGCAAAGGATGAAAATTCGAAGGAATGCCCTTGACCGTGGTATACACCTGTATGAACTGGCTATATATAAATTCCTGGGCAATTCGCTGATAACAAGGCTGCAGCAGCATAAGTTCAGTGATATGCCCACCTTGCGCAAAAGTCTTGAAAAGGATACCCCGGTGGGCTCTGGCCGGTGGACAGACCTCTCAGGCCTGATCTGTCCGGCCGATGCTGTCAACAGCCTGCTGGAGTCAATAGAGAACAGGAAGATAGGGACTATAGAAGAGATAAATTCCTGGTTCATATCCATCCATAATAATTATTATAACTATGAATGGACATGGACCCATGATGCCATAAAATCCTTTACCGGTAAGGATATACTCAGTATGAGCAGGAATGAATTGATAAGAATGATAGAGCGCTGGCGTGATGCGGTGCTCACTATTGATAATTATCTTTATGAGGATGCCAGTAAGGAATTCTCGCTTCTTAAAAGGGCAGGCTTTGGTATTGATGGTGAGCAGGCGGATAAGGAACTGGACTTCGAATCCGTGCGGGGCGAATTTGAGACAAACAAGATGGTACTTTCCATACGAGAGCATATTGAAACGAAAAAGAAGCTGGGGGACGAGATTATAGCCGGATTAAAAACAATAAAAGATTGAACAAATAAAATAAGGAATCAATAGATGGTTGGCTTCGCCAGGCTAAAAGTTCCTGGCAGAAAGCTGCGAGGAGTCAATAAAAATAAATAAGAGAGAATATATGTGCGGAATAATTGGATATACAGGAACAAAACAGGTAAAAGACATACTTATTGATGGATTGCTGAAACTTGAGTATCGTGGGTATGACAGTGCAGGAATAGCCATCCACAATGGCAAACTGCAGGTTATTAAGAGTCCGGGTAAGGTCAGCAAACTCATGGAACTGTTACCTCCTGAGTTGAATTCTACCACTGGTATAGCACATACCCGCTGGGCCACCCATGGTGAGCCTTCGGAAATCAATGCCCATCCTCATACCTCGTCTTCAGGAAAGCTGGTGATGGTTCATAATGGTATTATTGAAAATGCAGCGGTTATTGAGGCATACCTGAAAGAGAAGGGGTATGTATTTGTTAGTGAGACGGATACGGAAATATTACTGAATCTTATTGAATATGAATATGATCGTAATAATTCTGATATACTGAAGGCTCTGACGGAAACATTCAAAATGATAGAGGGGAGCTATGCCCTGGCAATAATAGAAAAGGGCAGGTCGGGCAGGATAACCATGTGCCGTAAGGACAGCCCGCTGATAATGGGTCTGG
>JAWLFR010000038.1:0-19667 GCA_041685495.1 Bacteroidales bacterium | reverse complement strand
GCGGGACTGTGGAGAAACCTGGTATTAATAGTGCCGGTTCGGATGAAGAGCATAGTGGCGGGACTGTGGTGAGACTGGATATTAACCATGCAGACTCCTCTGATTTTGAAAAACTGGCCGGTATTGGTCCGGTGCTGGCCGCAAGGATAGTAAAGTACCGTAATCTTCTGGGTTATTTCTCCTGTCCCTCACAGCTTTCTGAAGTATACGGTTTAAATACAGAAGTAATAGCCAGGCACTACCCCGGTTTTACATGTGACAGTTCATTAATAAGAAAAATAGATATTAACAAGGCATCATATGCTGATTTGCTCCGGCATCCTTATATCAACAGGGCACAGCTTGAAGGCATCCTCAGCTACAGGAGGCTGTCAGGCCCGTTAACAGGAATAAGGGAGCTTGTCCGTAACAGGATCCTGGACCGGGAAGAGGCAGAAAGGCTGAAGCCATATCTCGATTTTGAATGAGGTAAAAATATCAGCACTCAGGGATGAATAAAGTGAGAATATCCCCGGTTCAGGCCTGGTATATGATAATTCATTTGCTATTGATCAAATATTTAATTAATTTTAAATGTCAGGGATTATTATTCAGGGTGGTTTTTATTTGAAGCGAAGCATAATAATAGTTAATTTTTTTTGAAATAATGATAACACTTTCTATCTTTGCGGCTCAATTTTAAAACAATAAAGAGATTATGATAATTGTTCCGGTTAAAGAAGGCGAAAATATCGACAGGGCACTGAAGAAGTTCAAACGCAAGTTTGAGAAAACTGGTGTTGTGCGTGAGTTAAGGGATCGTCAGGCCTATATTAAGCCTTCTGTTCGTCGCAGGGAAGAGGTGAAGAAAGCAGCTTATATACAGAAATTACAGGAGGAAGAAGAGTAGTTCTGTTTTTATTTATTTTTTTAACCCGGAGGGTTCCTTTTATGGTTAATAAGGAATCATTTCTTGATTACCTGCGTTTTGAGAAACATTATTCTCAGCATACTGTTCGTTCGTATGATAACGATATCGGGCAGTTTTTTTCGTTTATACACGGTCATAAAGGCTCAGATGAGCTCAGCGGCATAGTATCAACGGATATACGTTCATGGATGATACATATGATAGACTCAGGATATTCGACAGTGTCTGTCCACAGGAAAATTTCATCCCTGAGGACGTTTTTTCGTTATGCCATAAGAAACACTGAACTTAAGATCAATCCGGTTGAAAATATCACCCTGCCAAAAAGGAATAAGCGCCTGCCTGTATTTTTAGAGGAGGAATCTCTTGACAGCTTGCTTGATGTGTATGATTTCGGAGAAGGATACAGTGGTATACGCAACCGGATGATTATTGAGATGCTGTACACAACCGGCATGAGAAGGGCTGAGCTTATATCACTGCGCATTGATGATATTGACCTGCCGGAAAAAGTGATAAGGGTGCTGGGTAAGCGTAATAAGCAAAGGATAATACCCCTGTTAGGCAGTTTTTGTGACAATCTTGCCTCATATATTGACCTGCGTATGGCTAATTATCCCGATCAGAGTGAAGGATGGCTGTTTCTTACTGACAGGGGGAACAAGTTATATGACAAGTTTGTTTATAATACCGTAATAAAATACCTTGGTATGGTTACTACCATAGAGAAAAAGAGCCCGCATGTACTGAGACATACCTTTGCCACCCATATGCTGAATCACGGAGCGGATCTTAATTCCATCAAAGAGATTCTGGGACATGCAAACCTTTCGGCCACGCAGGTATATACACATAATACATTTGAAAAACTGAAAAAAGTATATAAACAGGCTCATCCCAGGGCAAATAAAAATTAGAAAACATAAAAATAAGTATATAAACAGGCTCATCACAGAGCGAATAAAATTAGAGGAGGACAGAATATGAATATCCAGATCCATTCAGTGAAATTTGATGCCGATAAGAAACTATTGGATTTTGTTGACCAAAAAGTGAATAAGCTGAGTAAATTCAGTAATGAAATTATTGCAGTGGAGGTTTTTTTACGCTTAGACAAGGATCAGGAAAAGGAGAATAAGCTTGTTGAAATAAAGGTTGAGTATCCTCCGCGTGCACCTTTGTTTGCAAAAAAACAAAGCAAAACATTCGAGGAGGCAACGGATAATGTTATCGAAGCTCTGAAGAAGCAGATAACCAGGCAAAAAGAAAAGATGAGGGGAAAGTAGTCCGGATAACTGAAAAATAATACTCTTATAGTTTGTTGATTAAATATAATATTTCTACATTTGCAAACCGATTTTCAAGGGTTAAATACCTTATTAATAAGCGTTCTTTAAAAATGCCGATGTAGCTCAGTTGGTCAGAGCAGCTGATTTGTAATCAGCAGGCCGGGGGTTCGAATCCCTTCATCGGCTCTTTGGAAACGATGCAAATGTGTGTCTGACAAAGGCATCTGTGTTTACCCGGGGAGATACCAAAGTGGCCAACTGGGGCAGACTGTAAATCTGCTGTCGTATGACTTCGTAGGTTCGAATCCTGCTCTCCCCACTAAACAATGATATCAGGGCCGGCACTTTCGCAGACAGTTGATGGCCTATATTGGTAAAATAAGCGGGAGTAGCTCAGTTGGTAGAGCATCAGCCTTCCAAGCTGAGGGTCGCGGATTCGAATTCCGTCTCCCGCTCTATTTTTTGCCGATGTAGCTCAGGGGTAGAGCGTTTCCTTGGTAAGGAAGAGGTCACGGGTTCAATTCCCGTCATCGGCTCGGATTTGATTTTTTAATAAATGAATAAATTTTAATACTAATACGTTGGAGTTATGGCTAAAGAAAAATTTGACAGGTCGAAACCGCACGTAAATATCGGAACGATAGGTCACGTTGACCATGGTAAGACTACTTTGACTGCCGCTATTACTATTGTGCTTGCAAAAGCTGGTCTCTCGGAGATAAGAGACTTTGATTCAATTGATAATGCCCCCGAGGAAAAGGAAAGGGGTATAACTATCAATACAGCACATGTGGAATATCAGACAGAGAATCGTCACTATGCACACGTTGACTGTCCCGGTCACGCCGACTATGTTAAGAACATGGTAACGGGTGCTGCCCAGATGGACGGAGCAATTCTTGTAGTTGCCGCCACTGATGGTCCGATGCCGCAGACACGCGAGCATATCCTGCTTGCGCGCCAGGTGAATGTGCCTAAGATCGTTGTTTATCTGAACAAAGTTGATTTGGTTGATGATGAAGAGCTTCTTGAGCTCGTTGAAATGGAAGTGCGTGAACTTCTCGATTTCTATGAGTTTGATGGAGACAATGTTCCTGTCATACTTGGTTCTGCCCTTGGTGCGCTGAATGGCGATGCCAAAGAGGAAGAGAAGATACTGGAACTCATGAAAGCAGTTGATGAGTATATTCCAATACCACCCCGTGATGTAGAAAAACCATTCCTTATGCCTGTTGAGGATGTATTCTCAATCACAGGACGTGGAACAGTTGCCACAGGACGTATTGAGACAGGTGTTGTTAATACATCTGATGAACTTGAGATGATCGGTCTGGGTGCGCAGAAGAGAAAGACCGTATGTACAGGTGTTGAGATGTTCCGTAAGATACTTGATCGCGGTGAAGCCGGTGATAACGTCGGTCTGCTGCTGCGTGGAGTGGATAAAAAAGAGATTAAAAGAGGTATGGTGCTTGCAAAGCCCGGCTCAATTACTCCTCATACTAAATTTAAGGCAGAGGTTTATGTCCTGAAAAAAGAAGAAGGCGGACGCCATACACCTTTCCATAATAACTACCGTCCCCAGTTTTACCTGAGAACGCTTGATGTTACAGGTGAGGTTATGCTTCCTGAAGGAACAGAGATGGTGATGCCTGGCGATAATGTGACAATTGAAGTAACACTTATTACTCCGGTTGCCATAAACAAGGGATTGCGTTTTGCAATACGTGAAGGCGGAAGAACAGTAGGTGCAGGTCAGGTAATTGACATTGTTGAATAAGATAATTGATATCAGTGCAGGGCGTGGTAACACACTCCCTGCGCACCGGTATACGGGTGTAGCTCAGTTGGTAGAGCACTGGTCTCCAAAACCAGGTGTCGGGAGTTCGAGCCTCTCCTCCCGTGCAAACTGTTTATAAAATGAAGAAAATCAGGAGATACATAAAAGAGTCATTTACAGAACTCATACATAAGGTTACATGGCCTACCTGGAGCGAGCTGCAAAACAGTACTACGGTAGTGATGATTGCCTCACTTATTATTGCCCTGGCAATATGGGTCATGGATTATGCCTTTGACAATATCATGTCATTTGTGTATGGGATATTATATTAAAGCAGGACGTTCCGATGAGTGAGAATGTAAAGAAATGGTATGTATTGCGTGCAATAGGTGGAAAGGAGAAGAAGGTTAAGGAATATATTGAAAGTGAAATTAACCGCCTTGATCTGAAAGATTATATCTCCCAGGTGCTTATACCGCAGGAAAAAGTATACCAGATAAGAGCCGGGAAAAAGATAAGCAAGGAAAGAAATTTCTTCCCGGGCTATGTACTCATCGAGGCTGCCCTTGTCGGTGAAATACCACATATACTGAGAAATATCCCTAATGTTATCGGCTTTTTGGGCTCCAAGGAAGGTGATCCTGTGCCCCTGAGGAAATCCGAGATAAACAGGATACTGGGTAAGGTTGATGAACTGGCCGCCAGCGATGAGGAAATAAATGTTCCTTTCTATGTCGGTGAAACGGTGAAGGTCGTAGACGGACCGTTTAACAGCTTTACAGGTATTATTGAAGAGGTTAATGATGAAAAGAAGAAACTCAAGGTTATGGTTAAGATTTTCGGCAGAAAAACACCTCTTGAACTGAGTTTCATGCAAGTGGAAAAAGAAAGTTAATAATTATTAGACAAAGATATTGGTGGTTGCAATATTTATAATGCTTCCTGAGTAACCGCCAAGCTCTCGCGTAAACTAAGCAAAATGTAAATTATGGCAAAAGAAGTTGCTGGAATAATCAAGTTACAAATACGTGGCGGCGCAGCTAATCCATCACCGCCTGTGGGACCTGCACTTGGTGCCAAGGGTGTTAATATTATGGAATTCTGCAAGCAGTTTAACGGGAGAACCCAGGACAAAGCAGGAAAGGTGATACCGGTAATAATTACCGTTTATGGCGACAAGTCATTTGATTTTGTTACCAAAACACCACCGGTGGCCGTTCAGCTTCTGGAATCATCAAAGGTGAAAAAAGGATCATCTGAATCCAATATTACCAAGGTGGCTTCAGTCTCCTGGGATCAGGTACGTACAATTGCTGAAGAAAAAATGGAGGACCTTAATTGTTTTACAGTTGAGTCAGCCATGAGGATGGTAGCCGGTACTGCCAGAAGTATGGGGATAACCGTAAAAGGTAAATTCCCGGGTAGTAACTAAAAATTTATTTAAGGATAATATGACTAAACTTACCAAGAATAAAAAGCTGGGCCTTGAGAAAATCGAGAAGGACAGACTTTATACACTGTCTGAGGCTAGCAAACTTGTGAAAGAAATTACTTTCTCAAAGTTTGACGCATCAGTCGATTTAGATGTAAGGTTAGGTATTGATCCACGCAAATCAAACCAGATGGTTCGCGGAGTTGTTTCCCTGCCTCACGGCACAGGAAAAGAGGTCAGAGTACTTGTGCTCTGTACCCCTGATAAGGAAGCAGAAGCGAAAGAAGCCGGAGCCGACTATGTCGGTCTTGATGAGTATGTTGAGAAAATCAAGGGCGGATGGACGGATATTGATGTGGTCATTACTATGCCGAGCGTAATGGGTAAGATCGGTCCACTTGGAAGAATACTGGGTCCGCGCGGACTCATGCCTAATCCGAAAAGTGGTACTGTGACAATGGATATAGGTAAGGCTGTGTCTGAAGTTAAACAGGGTAAGATTGATTTCAAAGTAGATAAATACGGGATCATTCATGTACCTGTCGGAAAGGTTTCATTTGAACCTCAGAAAATTGTTGAAAATGCAAAGGAATTTATTTCAACAATTAATAAGCTTAAACCGGCTGCTGCCAAAGGAACATACATCAGAAGTATATTCCTTTCAAGCACAATGAGCCCGGGGATAAAAGTAGACCCTAAAGGTCTGGAGGAAAAAATCTGAAAATAAGGAGGAAAAAATGAGACGTGACGAAAAACAAACAATAATAGACAGCCTGGCTGAACAGCTCGAAGAGTACAGCCATTTTTATCTTACCGATACCGCTGAGCTCAATGCAGCTCATACATCGAACCTGAGAAGAGCCTGTTTTAAAAAAGACATCAAGATGGTTGTCGTGAAAAACACCCTTCTCAAGAGAGCCCTGGATAAATCTGAATTAAACCTGGAAGAACTGACTGATGTTCTGAAAGGTTCTACGTCTGTCATGTTTTCAAATACGGGAAATGTACCTGCAAAAGTAATAAAGGATTTCCGTAAAAAACATGATAAGCCCCTGCTTAAAGGTGCATATGTTGAAGAATCAGTCTATATAGGCGATAATCAACTGGAGACCCTGGCAGCACTCAAATCGAAAGATGAACTTCTTGCCGATCTGATTGCCCTGCTGAGATCACCAATGCAAAATGTACTTTCATCATTGCAGTCGGGTTCGAACAACATACACGGAGTACTGGAAACGCTTTCCAGAAGAGATAATTAGAATAATAATAATTAAATTAAAATAATCTGAGAGATGGCAGATCTTAAAAAGTTAGCAGAAGAACTAGTAGGCTTAACTGTTAAAGAAGTAAATGAACTTACAGACATACTAAAAGAAGAGCACGGTATTGAACCTGCAGCTGCTGCTGTAGCCGTTGCAGGTCCGGCCGGTGGCGAAGAGGAAGCCGCCGAGGAAAAGACAGAATTTGATGTGATACTGAATGCTCCGGGCGGACAGAAACTGCAGATCGTTAAGCTGGTGAAAGAGCTTACCGGACTGGGTCTCAAAGAAGCAAAAGCCGTAGTCGACTCAGCACCTTCACCTATTAAAGAAGGCATAGCTAAAGATGAGGCTGAAAGCATCAAGAACCAGCTTGAAGAAGCAGGAGCTGAAGTTGAACTTAAATAAGCTTTACCTTGTAAAGGTTTATAGGTTTGATCCCGGCTCAAACGGGATCAGGCCTTTTTGTCGTTTTAATAACAAGTTCATATAATAGCATTATAGATGACCTCAAAAAGTAATAAAAGAATCAGTTTTGCAACCATTAAGAATCAGTTGGAATATCCTGATTTCCTGGAGGTTCAGCTGAAATCGTTCACGGAGTTTTTCCAGATGGGAACAACCCCCGAGAACAGGAAAAATGAGGGATTATACCGGGTGTTTAATGAAAATTTCCCTATCAGTGACACCAGGAATAATTTTATTCTTGAATTCCTGGATTACTCAATCGATCCTGCCAGGTATTCCATTGAAGAATGTATAGAAAGAGGATTGACCTACAGCGTCCCGCTCAAGGCAAAGCTGAAATTATACTGTACCGATCCCGAGCATGAGGATTTCGATACGGTAATACAGGATGTATACCTGGGTACCGTCCCCTATATGACAGAAAGGGGAACCTTTGTTATCAACGGGGCAGAAAGGATAGTGGTGTCGCAGCTACACCGTTCACCGGGCGTATTCTTCGGACAGAGCATACATGCAAACGGTACAAAACTGTACTCAGCAAGGATAATACCTTTTAAAGGTTCATGGATAGAATTTGCTACCGATATTAATAATGTGATGTACGCCTATATCGACAGGAAGAAAAAACTTCCCGTTACAACGTTGCTGCGTGCCATCGGTTATGAAAGTGATAAGGAAATACTGGAAATATTCCACCTTGCCGAAGAACAAAAAGTATCAAAAACAAACCTTAAGAGGCTTGTAGGAAGAAAGCTGGCGGCCAGGGTGCTGAAATCATGGTTTGAAGATTTTGTTGATGAGGATACGGGGGAACTTGTGTCTATTGAGAGAAACGAAGTTATACTCGACCGTGAGACTGAAATTAAAAATGAACATATAGACCTGATAGTCGACTCGGGTGCAAAAGATATATTGTTACACAGGGAAGATCAGAATGTGTCTGATTATGCAATTATTTACAATACCCTGCATAAGGATCCCTGTAACTCGGAAGAAGAGGCAGTGCTGTATATTTACAGGCAGCTGAGGAATGCCGAGCCGCCTGATGTGGCAACGGCAAGGGACGTTATCGATAAACTGTTCTTTTCCGATAAGAGATATGACCTTGGCGAGGTGGGGCGTTACAGGATAAATACCAAGCTTGGACTGCATACAGATGCCGATGTTAAGGTTCTTACAAAGGAAGATATCATTGAAATAATAAAATATCTTATTGAGCTTATAAACTCAAAGACAGATATTGATGATATAGACCATCTTAGCAACAGGCGTGTACGAACAGTTGGTGAACAGCTGTTTAACCAGTTTGGTGTAGGCCTGGCCCGTATGGCCAGAACCATAAGGGAAAGGATGAATGTAAGGGATAATGAGGTGTTTACACCCGTTGACCTGATAAACTCCAAAACACTGTCTTCCGTTATCAATTCCTTCTTTGGAACAAACCAGCTGTCACAGTTTATGGACCAGACCAACCCGCTGGCCGAGATGACACATAAAAGACGTATGTCGGCGCTGGGTCCGGGCGGACTCTCACGTGAGAGAGCAGGATTCGAGGTGAGGGACGTGCATTATACCCATTACGGGCGTTTATGTCCCATAGAAACACCTGAAGGTCCTAATATTGGACTGATATCATCATTGTGTGTTTATTCCAAGATCAACCCGCTGGGCTTTATAGAAACACCTTACAGGAAGGTGGAGGCGGCACAGGTTGACCTTACAAATAACGGAGTGGTGTGGCTGAGTGCTGAAGATGAGGAAGATAAGGTTATAGCCCAGGCTAACGCACCCCTTGATGAGCAGGGGAAATTTGTCAACCCCAGGGTGAAATCCCGTTTTGAGGCTGACTATCCGCATGAAGAGGCCGGTAATGTGCACCTGATGGACGTGGCACCTAACCAGATAGCTTCAATAGCCGCCTCGCTGATACCTTTCCTTGAGCATGATGATGCTAACCGTGCCCTTATGGGCTCCAATATGATGCGCCAGGCAGTGCCGCTGATGAGACCGGAAGCTCCGATTGTGGGAACCGGACTGGAAGGACAGATGGTGCGCGATTCGCGTATCCTGATAGTGGCTGAAGGTGACGGTGTTGTTGAATATGTTGATGCCGAAGAGATAGTTGTCAGGTATTCACGTACCGATGAGGAGAAATTTGTAAGCTTCGATGATGATATAAAAAGGTACAGGCTACCCAAGTACCAGAAGACCAACCAGAATACATGTGTTAACCTGGTGCCCGTGGTTAAGAAGGGCGATAAGGTTAAAAACGGCCAGGTGCTTACCGAAGGCTATGGTACACAGGATGGCGAACTGGCTCTCGGACGTAACCTCAAAGTGGCATTCATGCCCTGGAAAGGTTATAACTTTGAGGATGCTATCGTTATATCCGACAGGGTGGTGCGTGATGATGTCTTCACCTCAATACACGTTGATGAATACCTCCTTGAGGTAAGAGACACAAAAAGAGGTATTGAAGAGCTTACATCCGATATACCCAATGTCAGCGAAGAAGCAACAAAGGACCTTGATGAGAATGGACTGATAAGGATAGGCGCCCATATAAAGCCGGGCGATATACTGATAGGTAAGATAACACCAAAAGGGGAATCCGATCCTTCACCTGAAGAAAAACTGCTGAGAGCTATCTTCGGTGATAAGGCAGGGGATGTTAAAGATGCATCACTGAAAGCCGGTCCCTCACTTACAGGTGTTGTGATAGATAAGAAACTGTTCTCAAGGGCCGTGAAGGACCGTAAATCAAAAACAGTGGAAAAGCCACTGCTGGAAAAGATTGATGCGGACTTTCAGCAGAGTGCCGAAGAACTGAAGATAAGGCTGGTGGATAAACTCTTTATCCTTGTCAACGGAAAGACATCACAGGGAGTGAAAGACTATCTCAATGTTGATGTAATACCCAAAGGCACAAAGTTTACCCTTAAACAGCTGCAGGAAATAGATTTCCTCAATGTGAACCCGAATAAGTGGACCACCGATAAGAAGAAGAATGAGACAATAAAGCAACTGCTTCATAATTATCTTATCAAGCATAAGGAGATAGACGGGATCTATAAGAGAAAGAAATATAATATAAGCATAGGCGATGAGCTGCCGGCAGGCATTATTAGGCTTGCAAAGGTATATGTTGCCAAGAAACGCAAGGTGAAAGTAGGGGATAAGATGGCAGGGCGCCATGGTAATAAAGGCATAGTGGCCAAGATAGTGCGCGCTGAAGATATGCCTTTCCTCGAAGACGGCTCACCTGTTGATATAGTCCTTAACCCGCTGGGCGTCCCTTCAAGGATGAATCTGGGACAGATATATGAAACAGTGCTGGGATGGGCAGGACAGAAGCTGGGCTTGAAATTCTCAACCCCCATTTTTGACGGGGCCTCAATAGAGGAGATCAGCCATTATACTGACAAGGCTAAACTGCCGAAGTTTGGCACCACATACCTGTATGACGGCGGAACGGGTGAGAGATTCCACCAGCCGGCCACAGTAGGGGTGATATACATGCTTAAACTGGGACATATGGTCGATGATAAGATGCATGCGCGTTCTATAGGACCATACTCGCTGATAACCCAGCAGCCACTGGGTGGTAAGGCACAGTTTGGTGGGCAGCGTTTTGGTGAGATGGAGGTATGGGCACTTGAAGCATTCGGTGCCGCACATATACTGCAGGAGATACTCACCATCAAATCCGATGATGTCCTGGGAAGGGCGAAGGCATACGAGATGATAGTCAAAGGAGAACCTATGCCTCAGCCCGGAATACCGGAGTCACTCAACGTGCTCCTTCATGAACTGAGAGGACTGGGACTGAGTCTTAACCTCGACTAGAGGGAGTTTGTGTTTTGTGTTTGAAATTTTAATGATATTAATAATTACATCATATGTCATTCAGGAAAGACAATAAAGCTAAAACCAACTATTCAAAGATCACAATCGGACTGGCTTCCCCGGAAGAGATTCTGGACCGCTCAAGCGGTGAAGTACTTAAGCCCGAAACAATTAACTACAGGACATATAAGCCCGAAAGAGACGGGTTGTTCTGTGAGAGGATCTTTGGACCTGTTAAGGACTATGAATGCCACTGCGGTAAATATAAGCGTATACGGTACAAAGGTATCGTATGTGACCGTTGCGGTGTTGAAGTAACAGAAAAGAAAGTAAGGCGTGAGCGTATGGGGCATATAGCACTCGTGGTGCCCGTTGCACATATCTGGTATTTCAAATCATTGCCCAACAAGATAGGCTACCTGCTCGGACTGCCAACAAAAAAGCTGGATACAATAATCTATTATGAGAGATATGTGGTTATTAATCCGGGTATAAAAGAAGCAGACGGCATTAAGTACCTGGATTTTCTTACGGAGGAAGAATATCTTGATATTATTGAGACCATCCCGCGTGAGAACCAGTACCTCGATGATGATGATCCGGATAAATTTATTGCTGAGATGGGGGCAAAAGCCCTGCATATGCTCCTGGGAAGGATAGATCTGGATGACCTGTCCTATACCCTGCGCCATAAGGCTAATACCGAAACATCGCAGCAGAGGAAGAATGAAGCACTGAAGAGATTACAGGTGGTGGAGGCTTTCAGGGCATCGAAGAAAATTAATAACCCTGAATGGATGGTTATTAAGGTTGTTCCCGTAATACCACCCGAACTGAGACCGCTGGTGCCCCTTGATGGCGGACGCTTTGCAACCAGCGACCTCAATGACCTGTACAGGAGGGTGATAATAAGGAATAACAGGCTGAAAAGACTGATAGAGATAAAAGCCCCCGAGGTAATACTCAGGAATGAGAAGAGGATGTTACAGGAATCCGTTGATTCACTGTTTGATAACTCGAGAAAGGTGAATGCTGTTAAAACAGATGCCAACAGGCCACTTAAGTCGCTTAGCGACAGCCTTAAAGGCAAGCAGGGACGCTTCCGCCAGAACCTTCTGGGTAAAAGGGTTGACTATTCGGCACGTTCGGTTATCGTAGTAGGACCTGAACTGAACCTTCATGAATGCGGACTGCCAAAAGATATGGCGGCAGAACTGTATAAGCCTTTTATTATAAGGAAACTGATAGAGAGAGGTATAGTAAAGACAGTCAAATCAGCCAAGAAAATTGTTGACAGGAAAGATCCTGTGGTCTGGGATATACTTGAGAATATACTCAAAGGACATCCTGTACTGCTGAACAGGGCTCCCACACTGCACAGGCTTGGTATACAGGCCTTCCAGCCCAAACTGATAGAGGGTAAGGCCATACAGCTGCATCCCCTTGTGTGTACAGCCTTTAATGCCGACTTCGATGGTGACCAGATGGCAGTGCACCTGCCGCTGGGCAATGCCGCCATTCTTGAAGCACAGGTGCTGATGCTGGCCTCACATAATATTCTTAACCCGGCCAACGGTGCTCCTATAACAGTGCCCTCACAGGATATGGTGCTTGGACTTTATTATATTACCAAGGCCAGGAAAAGTACTGATGAAATAAAGGTGAAGGGCGAAGGACTGGTGTTCTATTCACCCGAGGAGGCAAGGATAGCCTATAACGAGGGATCGGTGGAACTGCATGCCGTAGTAAAGGTTAAAGTGGATGATTATGTTGATAACCAAAAGGTTAACCACCTGATAGAAACAACGGTAGGACGGGTTATCTTTAACGAGTTTGTACCCGAAGAGGTGGGTTATATCAATGATCTGCTGACAAAAAAATCACTGAGGGATATTATAGGTACAGTGCTTAAGAGAGCCGGTACTGCCAAGACAGCCGCTTTCCTCGATGCTATCAAGGATCTTGGTTACACTATGGCCTTCAGGGGCGGACTATCCTTTAACCTTGAAGATGTTATCATCCCCGATGAAAAAGTACAGTTTGTTGATGAAGGATATGGACAGGTAGAGGAAGTACTCCAGAACTATAATATGGGTTTTATAACTAATAATGAAAGGTATAACCAGATTATTGATATATGGACCCATATAAATGCCAAGCTTACAACTACACTGATGAAGCAGCTCTCGACCGACAGGCAGGGCTTCAACTCTGTCTATATGATGCTTGACTCGGGTGCCAGGGGTTCAAAAGAGCAGATACGCCAGCTTTCAGGTATGAGAGGTCTTATGGCTAAGCCCCAGAAATCCGGCTCGGCAGGCAGCGAGATTATTGAGAACCCTATCCTGTCCAACTTCAAGGAAGGCTTGTCCGTGCTTGAATATTTTATATCAACACACGGTGCACGTAAAGGACTGGCTGATACAGCTCTTAAAACGGCAGATGCGGGTTATCTTACACGCCGCCTGGTTGATGTGTCACAGGATGTCATTATAACCGAGGAAGACTGCGGAACACTGAGGGGACTTGTTGCTTCAGCAATCAAGAAGAATGAGGAAGTGGTGGAAACCTTATATGAAAGGATACTCGGACGTACAACAGTGCATGATATATACCATCCGCTGACCGGCGAGCTGCTGGTGAACGGAGGCGTTGAGCTAACCGAAGACCTGGCAAAGAAGATAGATGAGTCACCAATTGAACATGTTGAGATACGCTCGGTGCTGACATGCGAATCAAAGAAAGGTGTCTGCACCAAGTGTTACGGCAGGAACCTGGCAACAGGCGGAATGGTACAGAAAGGGGAGTCAGTTGGTGTTATAGCCGCGCAGAGTATCGGTGAACCGGGTACCCAGCTGACACTGCGTACATTCCATGTGGGTGGTACTGCATCCAATATCACGGCTGAATCAAGTATCATAGCCAGGTATGATGGTGTGGCTGAGATAGATGAACTGCGTGTTGTGGAGAAGGAAGACAAGGAACTGGGCAAAAAGATGAATGTTGTTATTGGCCGCCTGGGCGAGCTGAGGATAACTGACAAGAATACCGGTATTGTTCTTACAACGCATACCATACCTTACGGCTCAAAGCTGTATATTAAACCGGGTGATGATATCAAAAAAGGTGACCTTATATGTGAATGGGATCCCTTCAATGCGGTTATTATATCAGAGATTTCAGGTAAACTGACCTTCGAGAACCTTATTGAAGGTGTTACCTTCAGGGAAGAGTCTGATGAACAGACAGGCTTTAAGGAGATGGTTATTACCGAGACAAGGGATAAGACCAAAAACCCGACAATAAGGGTTGTGGGTGAGAAGAAAGAGGTGAGCAAGATCTATAACCTTCCCGTGGGAGCACACCTGGTGGCTAACGAGGGTGATAAGGTTAATGCCGGTGATGTGCTGGTGAAAATACCACGTGCCGTAGGTAAATCAGGCGATATAACGGGCGGACTGCCTCGTGTAACTGAGCTGTTCGAAGCACGTAATCCGTCAAATCCGGCCGTAGTGTCCGAGATAGACGGTGAAGTCACCTTTGGTAAGATTAAAAGAGGCAACCGTGAGATAATAATACAGTCCAAGGCAGGAGAAACAAAGAAATACCTCGTACCATTGTCCAAACAGATACTGGTGCAGGAAAATGACTATGTGCGTGCCGGCATACCTCTTTCCGACGGTGCTATCACACCTGCTGACATACTGGCTATCAAAGGTCCTACAAAGGTACAGGAATATATCGTTAACGAGATACAGGAGGTTTACAGGCTGCAGGGCGTGAAGATCAATGATAAGCATTTTGAGATTATCGTCAGGCAGATGATGCGTAAAGTAGAGATTAAGGATCCGGGCGATACCAAATTCCTTGAAAAACAGATTGTTGACAAACTGGAGTTCATGGATGAGAATGACTGGATCTATGGAAAAAAGGTTATAGTGGATAAAGGCGATTCGCAAACCTTTAAATCCGGACAGATAGTCTCGGCACGTAAGCTGAGGGATGAAAATTCCATGCTCAAGAGAAGAGACATGAAGACTGTGGACTCACGTGATGCCATACCCTCAACCTCAAGCCAGGTATTACAGGGTATTACCAGGGCAGCACTGCAGACAAACAGCTTCTTCTCGGCAGCCTCATTCCAGGAAACAACCAAGGTGCTTAATGAGGCAGCAATACATGGTAAGGTGGATCCGCTCGAAGGTCTCAAGGAGAATGTTATTGTGGGTCACCTTATACCTGCCGGAACAGGCGACAGGTTATATAATAATATTGTCGTAGGGTCAAGGGAAGAATATGAGGCGCTTGTGAAAGGCTCCCAGGCTGAAGAGGAAGAAGAAGTAAAGGAAGAAGAAAAGCAATAATATAATTATGGCTGAAAACAATAAAAACCCGAACCAGATCAATATTGAGCTGAATGATGAAGTAGCCCAGGGTATATACTCAAACCTGGCGGTCATAACTCATTCATCCTCTGAATTCGTTGTTGACTTCGTGAGGATAATGCCGGGGATAAAAAAAGCCCAGGTTAAATCAAGGGTTATTCTTACACCCGAGCATGCCAAAAGATTGCTGGGAGCACTGGCTGATAATATAAAGAAATTTGAATCAGTGCACGGTCCTATAAAAAATGTAAAAGGGTCAGGACCGGTGATGCCAATGAATTTTGGCGGACCCACGGCCCAGGCCTGAGACAGATGATAAGACAAAACCTGCCGGGGCATTTAAAACTGGCAGGTTTTTTGTTGATATATCCTGTTTATAATGCCAATGTTGGTATTATGTTTTTGTTTTATAACTTTACAGTGTAAATAATAACCTTAATGAAAGTCTTAATCAAAATATTAGTGGCAGGCACCCTCTTCCTTGTTTTATTTATTGGTTCATGTAAGAAGCAGCCTAAATGCGGTTGCGATGGTGACGTTATTAAAGAACTGGAAGACTTTCCTGTTCACCTCTATTATGACACTATAAATAATTCAGCATGGTTTCAGCCTGTATCAAATCCTATGTCAACATATAATTTCTGTAATATATCCGAACACATGGATGAACTGAAGAAGTATGAAAGCGGATCATACATGCTGGTAAGCGGGAGTGTTTACTGGGAATGTAACTACCTTATGAGAGCCAGCAATAACCCTTACCAGTCATACTACAAGGCCTTTATGATTGATGTAACAGATGTTTACGAAGATCTCTACGGCAAGTAGAACCGGCTTACGCCTTATCCCATACCAGGTCTCCTTATTTTTTTATATCTTTCTTCTCAAATATCAAATTGAGGAGTATGAATATTGTGATTATAGGTGCCGGCAGGGTGGGCTCAGCATTGTCAGTTGCCCTGAATGAGTCAGGACACAGGCTGCTGAAAATTATTTCCCGAAGCATCAATAAGGCTGAAAAGCTGGCCGGAATGGCAGGCTGCGTATTTGGCAGCGAGCTGGTGATACCTCCTGATACAGATCTTGTTATTGTGGCCGTTAATGATGATGCACTTTATACTGTACTGCATGAGACGGAAATGGAGGATAATATAGTTATAGCCCATACTGCAGGCAGTGTGGGACTGGATGTCTTCCATAAGGATATGAGTAATACCGGGGTTTTCTATCCCCTTCAGACCTTTACCACAGGCAGATCTTATGATTTCAGCTCTGTTCCCCTTTTTATTGAGGCAAACAGAGAACGCTCGCGTGAAGTATTACTGTCAGTGGCTTCTTCAGTAAGCAGACAGGTGTTTGAACTCGACAGTGACAAAAGGAAATACCTGCACCTGGCAGCGGTCTTCTCATGTAACTTTGTGAACCATATGTATTATGCCGGTAAGGAAATAAGCGCCATGGCCGGTATGGATTTTAATGTGCTGCTACCCCTGATAAGAGAAACTATGGAGAAGGTGTCATCGCTTGGACCGGAAAGTTCACAGACCGGGCCTGCTGTAAGAAATGATAAAAATACTATAGAAAAGCATTTGGATTTATTATCTTTCTCTCCGGATTTGCAAAAGACATACAGGCAAATAAGCGATTCTATAATAAAAAAGTATACCGGCTGATCACATGAGTAATTTTAAAGAAGAACTGCAGAAGATAAAAGCATTTGTTTTTGATATTGACGGGGTGCTGTCAAGACAGACCATACCCCTTGATATGAATGGTGACCCGTTGAGGACCATTAATTTAAGAGATGGTTATGCCATGCAGCTGGCATCCAGAAAGGGATACAGCCTATGTATTATATCAGGCAACAGCTCAACATCAATTCATAAAAGGCTTGCATCACTGGGTGTGGAGCATATCTACCTGGGTGTACCTGAAAAAGCAGCTATAATGGAGGAATATATGGAGGCAACAGGTCTTACAAAAGAGCAGATACTGTATATGGGCGATGATATTCCGGATTTCAAGGTGATGAAAATGGCCGGCGTAGCTGTTTGTCCGGCCGATGCCGATAATGAGATAAAACAGATATCAGTTTATATATCTGATATGAAAGGTGGTGAGGGATGTGTACGGGACGTGATAGAACAGGTATTGAGACTGCATGGTAAATGGATGAACAATGACGCTTTTAACTGGTAGATTATGAAAGATTTCCTGAAACTTATAAGATGGCAGAACCTGCTGATAGTAATTATAACACAATTGTTTATAAGATATGCCCTTATAGATACAGTGGCAGGAACAATGCTGCTCCAGGGTGTGGTGCCGGCAGGCCCGGAAAGTTATATAAACCTGCAGCTGCCGCTGATAGATTTTATTATACTGATATTCGCCACCGTATGTATTACTGCAGGTGGTTATGTTATTAATGATTATTTTGATATAAGAACCGACCTGGTAAACAAGGGTGAGGTTATTGTAGGAACAAAAATACCAAGGCGCAGGGCAATGATGTGGCATAATATTCTCAGTATCCTGGGTGTGCTGGCCGGATTCTGGGTGTCATACAGGGTCGGGTTTTTATGGACCGGCATAGTATTCCTGCTGGTGTCTGGCCTGCTGTATTTCTATTCTGTAAGCTATAAGAAACAGTTGCTTGTTGGTAATATTGTGGTTGCAATACTTACTGCCTTAGTCCCGCTGATGGTAGGATTCTTTGAGCTGGCAGCAATATATAATTATTACGGGCCTGAACTTATAAGCCTGGCATCACTGAAAATAATTTTTTACTGGGTTTCCGGCTTCGCAGTGTTTGCCTTCCTGACAACCCTGGCAAGGGAAATAGTTAAGGATATTGATGATTTTGAAGGCGACAGGGCTTATGGCAGCCGCTCACTGCCGGTGGTAGCAGGGATTAATATCTCAAAAGTCATAGCATCTGTTATCCTGGCTGCCACAATAGTGCTGATGATAGTTATGTGGTCCCTGTATATAGGTGATATTATATCACTCATGTATATAATACTGGCGGCAGTGCTGCCCCTGGTATTCTGTATCCTTACCCTGACCAGGGGGAAAAGCCCGGAGCGCTTCAGGCAGGTAAGTATGGTTATAAAAGGCGTTATGCTTACCGGTATATTATATACCCTGTTATTCAGGCTGATCATTGAAAATGGATTGTCATTATAGAAATGTTACTGGAAGATCTCAAAAAGAAAGATATAATACTGGCATCCCGCTCACCCAGAAGAAAACAATTGCTTGAGTCGCTGGGCATCGACTTCAGGATTGAGAAACCGGATGACTGCGAGAAATATCCTCCCGGACTTGAAAGGGAAGAAATAGCATTGTATATTGCAGAAAAGAAAGCCGAATCAGTGATTCCGGGAAAAGCTGCAGGGCAGATTATTATAGCATCTGATACCATAGTCTGTATAGACGATACTATACTTAATAAGCCGGCAGACAGGACAGAGGCGGTGCAGATGCTGAAACGGCTGTCAGGCAAAGAGCATTTTGTTATTACTGCTGTATGTATTGCCGACATATTTAAAACACGTTCTTTCTATTCGGAAACGAAAGTCAGGTTTGCAGAACTGCCGGATGAGGAAATAGAATATTATATTGATCATTATAAGCCCTGGGATAAGGCCGGGGCCTATGGGATACAGGAGTGGATCGGTTATATTGGTATCGAAAGGATTGAAGGATCATATTTTAATGTTATGGGACTGCCTGTTCAGAAATTGTATGCCGGGCTGAAGGAGTTTATTAAGGAATAATTAGCGGGAAACCTGTCCGGATAAAACAGGCAGAACAGACTTGCCTGCCCGGATAAAACCGGGGAGACAGAAACAAAGAGGAATAATAACTAATAACTTATATTATAAATAACCTTACTATGAAAAAATTGCTTATTGTATTGCTGATTGGACTGATGACAGCCCCCTTTGCACGCTGTGATGAAGGTATGTGGATACCTTTGCTGATAGAGAAATTTAATATTGAGATAATGCAGGAGAAGGGATTTAAGTTGAGTGCAGAGGATATATACAGTATTAACCAGGCCAGCATGAAAGATGCCGTTATGATTTTCGGCGGAGGTTGTACTGCCGAGCTGATAAGCCCGGAAGGACTGATAATAACCAATCATCATTGCGGTTACGGCCGTATACAATCCCATTCAAGCCTTGAGAATGACTATCTGACCGATGGTTTCTGGGCTATGTCGGCCGAAGAGGAACTGACAAATCAGGGACTCACCGTTACTTTCCTTAAATATATGGAAGATGTAACAG
>JAWLFR010000152.1:0-4886 GCA_041685495.1 Bacteroidales bacterium | reverse complement strand
GTAAACACCTTTGCCGCTGACAGCAAAGACTATTTCCTTATAACCTCCCACCGTTCCCTCGGTTATGGTATTCACATCCACCTTCCAGTTCCTTTCATCACAATACCTGGAATACATCCTGAACAGGTCGCCGGCAAAGATACTGGCCTCATCACCCCCGGTGCCGGCCCTTATCTCCACCACTGCATTCTTGTCATCCTCCGGATCGGCAGGCAGGAGAAGGAACTTTATCTCTTCCTCCATTGCCGGCAGTTTATCATTCAGCTCTTCCAGCTCAGCCTTGGCCATCTCCCTCAGTTCGGGATCCTTTTCTTCAGCGAGGATAGCTTTTGCGGAGTCTATATTGGAGATAACATTTTCATACTTATTATATGCCTCCACTATCGGCTCCAGGTCTTTATACTCCTTATTCAGCCTGACATACCTTTTCATGTCGGCAATAATATCAGGCTCTGTTATAAGCCTGCCAACCTCTTCAAACCTTTCTTTTACACCCCTGAGTTTTTCAAGGATCACATTATCTGCCATAAGAAAATAATTTATTTAATAATCCCAGCTCCCTTCTTCACCCTTTATGGTAAGCTTCTTCCCGCTGCCCGGTTCACAATGCCCTATAATCTTCGCATCCAGCTTGAATGAAGAGGCAATATCCATTACCCTTTGGGCATGATCCGGCTTAATGTAAATTTCAAACCTGTGCCCCATATTAAACACCCTGTACATCTCTTTCCAGTCCGTTCCTGACTCTTCCTGTATTATACGGAACAGTGGCGGTATATCAAAGAGGCTGTCCTTTATTATATGTATATCATCTACAAAATTCATCACCTTTGTCTGCGCGCCACCAGAGCAATGTATCATTCCGTGTATATGCGGTGCCATCTCCGCAATCACCGTACTGATAACAGGGGCATATGTTCTTGTAGGCGACAGCACCAGTTTTCCGGCATCCAGTCCCAGACCTTCGATCTTATCGGTCAGACTGTAACTACCTGAATAAACAAGATCTTTATCCATATCCGGATCATAGCTTTCCGGGTACCTGTCTGCCAGGTAAGAAGCAAAAACATCATGCCTGGCTGAAGTAAGGCCGTTGGAACCCATGCCACCGTTATACCCGTATTCATATGATGTCTGCCCGCTTGACGAAAGGCCAATAATAACATCGCCTGCTGAGATCTTATCATTTGTTATTATACCCGATCTTTTCATGCGGGCTGTGACTGTTGAATCCACTATCACCGTCCGCACCAGGTCGCCCACATCGGCTGTCTCGCCACCTGCCAGGTAAACACCCACTCCCTGCTCCCTCAACTGCTCCAGCACTTCTTCCGTTCCGGTAATTATTGCTTTAATTACCTCGCCGGGCACCAGGTTTTTATTCCTTCCTATGGTTGATGAAAGAATGATATTGTCAGTAACCCCCACACATAGCAGGTCATCTATATTCATGATAACTGCATCCTGGGCTATCCCTTTCCACACATTCATATCCCCTGTTTCCCTCCAGTAGATATAGGCCAATGAGGATTTTGTACCGGCACCATCGGCATGCATTATATTGCAATATTCCGGGTCGCCCCCCAGTATATCGGGCAGGACCTTGCAGAATGCACCGGGAAACAGTCCCCTGTCCATATCCCTTATAGCATCATGTACATCATCCTTCGATGCTGAAACACCTCTTTTAGCGTATCTGGATCCTTTGTTCATATGCTCTTTTTACAGGACGCAAATTTACTAAAATAAACTGACTTTGATAAATGTTAAATAATGTGAAAAGCGATGACAGAGATGGCAGGGGAAGGATAAGAACATTACCTTTATATAACTAATAAAATTTTCAAACAGATGAAACGACCATGAAAATGAAGAAATTTTTAGTTTCTTCATTTTCAGTAACCTAAAAATTTCAAACAAATGAAAAATAAAAGCATTATCAGCTGTCTAATCCTTTCCATTAGTTTTCTTTTCACGGCTCATGCCCAGAACTCCAATTACAGGAGCCTGCTGCCCGAGAGCACCATGGACATGATAATAGGTGAGGCATCGGGTGAAACGGCCATGACCCATATAATTGAGATGGGGGCCTATAACCATAACAGGCCGGCGAGTGAGTACAGCGGCAATTTCCTTGAGACCGACTATGTTATTTCAAAGCTCAGGGAGTACGGTCTTGATGATATTAAGATAAACAGATATCCCGGTGGAAGCTACTGGGACGGCATCAGCGGTGAGCTATGGGAAGTGAGTCCGGGACTCTCAAAGCTGGCTGATTACAAGGACCTGACAGCCATGCTGGCCTCAGGCAGCACCAACACCGATGTTGAAGCTGAACTGGTATGGGCAGGCGAAGGCAGCGAAGAAGAGATCATTAAGGCAGGTGTAAAAGGCAAGGTAGTGCTATCATCGGGTTCACCCAGCATGGTGCATAATAATGCCCTTAAGCATGGAGCGCTGGGAATTGTGAGTTTTTATTCACCAAGGCCTCTGGAAGTACCACTGGCCATACCCATTACCGGTATAGCCGGAAGAGGCGGACCGGAGGAAAATACCACTTTCGGATTTCTGCTTCCCCCCAGGGAAGGTCATATATTGCGCGACAGGCTGCTGCGCGGAGAAAAGATAAAGGTTAGTGCAAAAGTCAGTTCACAGATGCTCGACTACCAGCTTGAGGTTCCGGAATGTGTGATCAGGGGAAGCAACCCCGATGCAGATGAATTAATACTGACAGCCCACCTTTTTGAAGGGTATGTCAAGCAGGGGGCCAATGATAATATATCCGGTTCGGCAGCCATCCTGGAGGTGGCAAGGATGCTTCAATCCATGATAGAGGAAGGGAAAATAGACAGGCCTGAAAGGAGTATAAGGTTTATCTGGGTACCCGAATTTTCAGGCACCATACCATGGGTTAAAGAGCATATGGAGCTGATGAACAAAACCCTGTGCAATATAAACCTGGATATGGTGGGACTTAATATGGCCGACAGTAAATCATTCCTGTGTATGCAGCGCACAACCTACGGTAATGCACATTACCTTAATGATGTGATGGAAAACTATTTTGAATATGTAGGAATAAGCAACAGGGAAGGTCTGGCCATATCAGGCCGGGGTGGCTACATGAAGCGTATAGTTGCACCCAGTGGCACCGATCAGCCTTTTTATTACAGTATCGATGACCATTACGGTGCATCTGACCACGAGGTCTTCAATGATCCTTCAGTAGGTGTACCGGGAATAATGATGATTACCTGGCCCGACCTGTATTACCATACTTCACAGGACAGGGCAGATAAATGTGACCCCACACAAATGAAACGAGTATGTGTGATAGCTGCTGCTGCTGCCTATACCATTGCCGGGGCGGATGAGGAGATGGCCCTTAAGATAGGCAGCGAGATTGCCGGCAATGCCTCCGGCAGGATAGGTGCTCAGCTGCGCAGGGCAACGGAGCTGCTGGACAGGGCTGATGCCGGATCATTCAGGGATATGTGGTTCAGGGGATACAGGTATATAGAAGCTGCCGTTCTCAATGAAAAAGCCACTATCATGTCGGTTCATGAACTGGGACTGGATGATGACGGCGACTTTATATCCGGACTTATTGATAATATCGGGGAAACGGGAAAGGCCAGCCTGGCCGGTTTTATACTTTATGCCGACCAGAAGGCCCGCATTCTCGGACTGAAGCCATTAAAATACTCCATGTCAGCGGCGGAGAAGGAAGCGTCAGGGACAGTACCCGTAATAACAGCTAAGCTGGCGGAAGCAGGATACGGCGCCGGACGCCAGATCATGAGAGAAGCAATGGAAGAAGGTCTTACGGAAAACTACCCTGTGGCAGGAAGGCCTGATGCAAACGAGATACTGAGGCTCTGCGACGGCAATCATAATGTACTTGATATAAAAATACTTCTTGACGGGCAAATGAAAACAGGTGAGACAGCATTGGGCGATGTAGTAAATATAATCAGTATCATGGCTGAGCTGGGCTACCTGGTGATATAGTTACAGTACGAGTGAATAGCTCCACTACCCGGGTATAGCTTCACTGCGGATGTCGTCAAGGACAGGGTATTAGTTACTCCTCAGCCTCGTAATCTGTGGAGAGCACCCTGAACTCAGTACGCCTGTTTATCTGGTGAGCTATCTCTTTCTGCTCATCATCCTGCAGCTGTTCTATAAACTCCTCGTCCAGAACATCGCCTTCATCCAGGAAGGGGTAATCAGCCGCCAGCTCTTCATCGATAAGCCTGGGCTGCGACTCACCATAACCCTGCGCTGAGAGTCGGCGCGGATCAATCCCTTTTTCTATCAGGTAATCCACAACAGACTGTGCCCTTTTCTGGGACAATTCCATATTATATTCATCGGTGTCACGTGAATCGGTATGCGACATAAGCTCAATGGTAACATTCGGATTATCATTCAATGTCTCAACCAGTCTGTCCAGAGATACCATGGATTCAGGCCTGAGGTCCCATTTATTAAAATCATACAATATATTCGGCAATTCAATGGGTTTATCAATGGATGTCATCAATATGGTGGTAAGGAATTCCCTGCTTTTATCCTGTCCGCGCGTTGTCTCCTTCTCCTTGCCGTTAAGGTAGCCCTCTTTTGAGGCAAGGAATATATAATCAACATTCTCATTCAGCATAAACCTGAATTCACCACCTTCACCGGTGTCATCACTCACTGTTGTTCCGTCACTGGCTATCAGCTGTACTCTTGCTTCCGGTATGGGTTCGCCTGTCTCCTCATCTTTTACCAGTCCCTGCACCGAGAACCTCAGCGGGGGCATTTCAAAATAATATATCTCATCATTGCTGCGGCCTTTCCTGGTGGAGCTGAACAGTCCTTTTTCACTGTTGCCCTGGAAG
>JAWLFR010000037.1:9889-20038 GCA_041685495.1 Bacteroidales bacterium | reverse complement strand
AGCTATATCCGTCATGCCTGCATACATATATGTAGCCCTGACTGCATGACCCCATGCTTCCGACTGCTCTTTTACTGGCTTATGATCCTGCTTGTAAAAGTCCCCGTTATAAAGGGCAAAAGGTGTATCTTCAGGGTAGGGTTCACTTGCATGTTCCTGTCCCCTCTGGTCCAGGAAAAACTTTGCCAGCTCCAGGTACTTTTCGTTTCCCGTTGCTGTGTACAGTCGCGCCAGTGCCATCTCCACCACCTGGTGTCCGGGTGCATCATGCCTTTTATCCTCCCCGAAGGTATCGGCCAGCAGGTCAGCATTCTTAAGAGCTATATCGAGGAAGTTGGTTTTGCCTGTAGCATCATAGTATGCTACGGCAGCCTCAAAGAGGTGTCCTGAGTTATACAGTTCATGACTGCCCTGCAGGTGTATCCACCTCTCCTCTCCGAGTCCGGGTGCGGGATTATCCGGATGGGCCGTACGTCCGGCCATCAGGTATCCGTCTTCTTCCTGGGCAGCGGCAACAAGCTCTATCAGTTCATCGGCATAGCTCTCCAGCTCATCATCGGGATGTACCTTAAGAGAATAGGCCACGCCTTCCAGCACCTTATAAATATCCGTATCATTAAACCTGCGGCCCTCGTATCTGCCATCCATCATTCCTGCCGCCTTCCTGAAATCATCCACCCTTCCCGTCTCTTCATTCTTCTCCAGGGCAAAGGGGATGGTGATGGTTCTGTTAATCTCAATACGCGGTGCCCAGTAATTATCATGCAGGCTCACTTCAGTGAAGTTAACAGGTGTATACGGATAATAAGCATTATCATCAGCCGCCTTTTCAATGCAGGCCTGCAGCGCCAGAAGCACAATAACAAAAAAAGCTGATCTGTATACCCCGTATTTACCCATTTTACCGGCTTGATTTTTTAATTTCTTTCAGTCTCTTCATAACATCATTATCACCTCTTCCGAAGTAATCATGAACAGTCTTATACTCCCTATATAAGCTGTCATACACCGCAACATTCTCAGCTATTGGTTTATAGACCACATCTTTCAGCTTGCTCATTACTTTTGCAGCATCAACGATATTATCATATCCTCCCCTTTCCTTACCTGCTGCCACGGCTCCGAACATAGCCGATCCCAGGGCCGGTGTCTGCGGCGATCCGGAGATCCTTATTTCACGGCTGGTCACATCTGCATATATCTGCATAATGAAAGGGTTCTTTTCCGCTATACCGCCGGCAGCATATAATTCATTTACCGGCACACCCTTTTCATGGAATGTATCTATTATCATCCTTGTGCCATAGGCGGTGGCTTCAATCAGTGCAAGATATATCTCCTCCGGCCTGGTGGCCAGGGTCATGCCAAGCATCATACCTGTCAGATCAACATCAACCAGCACCGAGCGGTTACCGTTCCACCAGTCCAGGGCCAGCAGCCCGCTTTCACCCGGCTTCAGTGCAGCAGCTTTTTCCGTCAGCAGCTCATGTATGTCCATGTCTTTCTCAGCGGCCTCCTCAAAATACGCGGGAGGTGTGCAGTTATCAACAAACCACTGGAAATGGTCACCCACACATGACTGTCCGGCCTCATAACCAAAGAAGCCTTCAATAATACCGTCTTCCACCACCCCACACATTCCGGGCACTGTTTTCTCCTTATCACCCAGCACCATATGGCAGGTAGAGGTACCCATTATCATAAGCATCTTACCCGGTTCGGAGATACCAACGGCGGGCATAGATACATGGGCATCCACATTGGCCACGGCCACGGCCGTTCCCTCCTTTAGGCCGGTCATCTTAGCCGCTTCAGCTGTTATCTCTCCTGCTTTTGTCCCCACGGGGAACAGTTCAGTGGAGAGCTTGTCACTGACAAGGTTTCTGAGTTGTGGATCAAGGGATGCAAAAAAATCATCAGATGGATATCCCTCATGCTTATGCCATATTGCCTTATAGCCTGCCGTACATGTATTTCTCTTTTCATTACCTGTAAGCTGCCACACCACCCAGTCGGCTGCTTCAATAAACCTGTCTGCTGCCTTATACACCTCCGGTGCCTCGTTAAGTGTCTGCCACACCTTCGGCACAAGCCATTCAGACGATATCTTACCCCCGTATCTTTTAAGAAAATCCTGTCCCTGTCTGGCCGCTATCTCATTCAGCCTGTTGGCTTCGGGCTGTGCGGCATGGTGCTTCCACAGCTTAATCCATGCATTTGGCTCCGACTTAAAGTCTTCCAGCATACTGAGAGCTGTGCCGTCTGCTTTTACCGGCAACACGGTGCTGGCGGTAAAATCAATGCCTATACCTACCACCTGGTCTGCTTCAATACCTGCATTTTCCAGGACAGCCGGTATTGTATGTGAAAATACATCAAGGTAATCACCGGGATGCTGCAGTGCCCAGTCTACTCCCAGCTTTGTACCGTCAGGCAGCTCCCTGTCCATTACGCCATGGGGGTAATCGAAGACAGAGCTTGCCACCTCATTACCATTCTCTATATCTATCAGGACCGACCGCCCGGACAGTGTTCCAAAATCTACTCCTATTACATATTTACTCATATTATACTGGTGTTTTTTCTGTTAGCTAATTATATCTCTCACTCCCTCTGTTTTTCCTGGTTTAAAGGTCTTTTCAACCTTTCTCACTCCCCCTGTTTCTTCTGCCCGTAATAAGCATCACTGCCATGCTTGCGCTTATAATGCTTATCCAGGAGGTAGCGGTCAATCCTGTCATTACCGGCAAGTGAATATGTCATAAAGGCCATACGTGCTATCTCTTCAAGGGCGATGGCATTATATACTGCTTCCGCGGCACTGCCTCCCCATACGAAAGGGCCATGGTCATTGACTATAACACCCGGTATTGCCTTTTCATCAAGTGACCTGAAAGTTTCGACTATCACCTTCCCGGTGTTCAGTTCATATTCATTCTCCACCTCCGCCTGTTCAAGCTTACGTGTACAGGGCACATCACCATAAAAATGATCTGCATGTGTTGTGCCCATTGCCGGTATTGAAAGACCGGCCTGCGCCCAGGCTGTGGCATAGGTTGAATGCGTATGCACCACCCCGCCGGCATCCGGAAAATTATTATACAGCTCCAGGTGTGTTGGAGTGTCTGATGATGGCTTCAGCCTGCCCCCGGCCACTGTGCCGTCAAGCTCAAGCACCACCATGTCATCGGCCGTCATACTGTCATAATCTATCCCGGAAGGCTTTATCACCATAATATTATTCTCCCTGTCGATACCGCTCACATTGCCCCAGGTGTGTATTACCAGTCCCGATTTATAAAGATCAATATTGGCTTTCAGTACTTCCTCTTTCAGTTTATTAAGCATTGTATAATTTTTAATTGTAAAATTTACGCTTATTAACTTACAACTCAGTTACTATATACGGGTCATCTTTAATGGACGTCGAGGTTAAAATAGAATCCCTGGCGTTTAAAATCCTCATACCTCTGAGGAATAAACCTGTAATAGTATGCTCCTTTCTTTGATGTTTCCTTTTCTTTTTCATCAAGTTTTTCAAGGAGGTTCATTGAAATGATCTTTTTCCTGAAATTCCTTTTATCAATAGTTCTCTGGTATATAGCCTCATACAGATCCTGCAGCTGCACCAGGGTAAATTTCTCCGGAAGCAGCTCAAAGCCCACGGGTTTCACTTTTATCCTGTCAATAAGTTGCTTATGTGCTTTCTCTACAATTTTCTTATGGTCAAATATAAGTTTTGGTATACGGGATATTGACCTCCAGTGTGCCGAGCTGGCCTCTATCATCACCGGGTCCAGTTTATAAGTATTGATAAGGGCAAAGTGTGATATTGTTATAACCCTTCCGCCGGTATCCCTGTTAACATCGCCCCAGGCTGAAGACTGCTCCAGATACACATCTTTCAGTCCTGTCAGCTGGTACAGCACCCGGTATGTTGCTTCCTGCACACCTTCGTTTCTTTTAACAAATCCTCCTGGCAATGACCATTTACCGTATTCAGGCTCGAACTTTCTTTTTATAAGCAACAGCTTCAGTTCTTTATCAATGATATTATATCCAAAAACAACACAATCAACTGCAATAAGGTTTTTTTCAAGGACCGCGTAATGATCAATCATAACTCAATAAATGTCGTTAGAACAGGGGTATCAGAACATAAAAATCATAAGTCCATAAATTTAGCTAATTCCTTTTGAAAAATGAAAATATATTTCATTCCATTTCAGTTCATCCTTCAGTTTTTCAAGCCGTGTATCCTCATCAATAATCACCGTTTCAATACCGATCATTGAAGCAAAATCCTGCATATACCTGTTATCTATTGCTGTTGAGAAACCTGTGTGATGAGCTCCTCCTGCCAGTATCCATGCCGAGGCTGATGTTTTCAGGTCGGGCATGGGCTGCCAGAGCACGCTGGCCACAGGCAGCCGGGGCATATCCGGACACTCTATTACCTTAACAGGGTTAAGCAGCATTCTGAACCTGTTACCCAGATCTATCACCGAGGCATTAATGCCCGATCCCGGGCCTGCCTTAAAGACCAACCTTGCCGGGTCTTCCTTTCCGCCTATCGACAGCGGATGAACTTCAAGCCTGGGTTTTTCGCCGCTTATACTTGGACATACCTCCAGCATATGGGCACCAAGGACAGCGTTATTACCAGGTTCAAGGTGATAGGTATAATCTTCCATAAAGGAGGTACCTCCTTCAAGCCCGTGAGCCATAACTTTCATTGATCTTACCAGTGCCGATGTTTTCCAGTCGCCTTCAGCACCAAAACCATAACCTTTTGCCATAAGTCTCTGCACTGCCAGTCCGGGCAGCTGTGGCAATCCATGCAGGTCTTCAAATGTAGTGGTAAAGGCCTTAAAGCCTTCTTTTTCAAGGAAGCCTGTCATGCCGGCTTCTATACGTGCCGAATCTCTTATAAATTCTGATTTGAGTATATTCCTGTCAGCGATACTGTATGTATCACCGTATTCTTCTATCAGCCTGTCGAGTTCACTGTCGGTAACATCATTACATGCCTTAACAAGATCTCCCACACCATAACCATTAACGGTATAGTTCATCTGTATCTGGGCTGTCACCTTATCGCCCTCTGTTACGGCCACATTTCTCATATTATCACCAAAGCGTGCTACCCGCATCTTCTTGCTGTCGGCCAGGGCCACTGCTGCACGCGACCATATTGCAATATCCTCAATGCACTCACTATCCTGCCAGTGTCCGGTCACTATCTTCCTGTCGAGCCGCAGTCGCGATCCAATATACCCAAACTCCCTGCCACCGTGGGCCGACTGGTTAAGATTCATAAAATCCATATCTATCTCCTTCCAGGGTATATCCCTGTTAAACTGGGTATGGAAATGGAGAAGGGGTTTGTTCAGTGTTTTGAGTCCGCTTATCCACATCCTGGCTGGAGAAAAGGTATGCATCCAGGCAATAAGGCCTATGCACGCATCATCATTATTAGCCTGTGAGCATAAGCTTTCAATGGCTTCCGCAGAAGTAAGAACGGGTTTAAAAATCACTTTTACAGGTATGCCTTTGTCTTTATCAAGATGGCTGCTTATTACCTGTGAATCTTCTTTTACTTTTTTTAATGTTTCATCACCATACAGGTGTTGACTGCCGGTAACGAACCAAATTTCAGAGTTTTTATAAATATTCATTCAAGTCAAGGTTTTTTTCTACCAGAAATATGCGTAGAATACTATTATTACTGTTATAATTATTGCTGAATTTATCACATCCCATTTATTCCAGCTGGCCCTTGTGATGGCTTTTTCTTCAGGCGACTGGGAGCCGAGGTACAGGCCTCTTATCTGTGCCGGGGCAGGAGCTTCTGTAAACATCGTAACCACAATCATAACCACTATGACAAGAGCGAAAAGAGCAATCTCATAATGCAGCCAGTTGGGTGCTACAAACACAGTATACAAAAATCCGTCCGGATTCAGACCATCTTCAAACACCTTCAGTCCAAGTCTGGTCATACCAAGTACAAAGCCTGTTACCAGTCCCGTAAAACCGGCGGTGGGACTCGTCCTTTTTGATATTATACCAAGCAGGAATACCGCTGCGATACCTGGTGCAAGCAATGACTGCACATCCTGCAGATAAGCGTAAAGGACTTTACCCATTCCTTTCATAACAGGTATCCATAATATACCAAGTATAACCACCACAACGGTTGCCCAGCGTCCCACTATCACCAGCTTTCTCTCCGTTGCCTCCGGCCTGAATTTTTTATAGAAGTCAACGGTGAACAGTGTTGCCGATGAGTTGAAGAGTGATGCCAGTGAACTCATCAGTGCAGCCAGTATGCCGCCTACCACTATCCCGGTAAATCCCATCGGCAGCAGTTCACGCACCAGCACAGGGAAAGCTGCATCTGAATCAGGAAGTGCGAGCATGCCTTTCTGGTTAAGGGCAAAAGCTATCATACCAGGGATAAGAAAAATAAACACGGGTGTGAGTTTAAGGTAGGCACCGAATATGGTACCCCTGCGCGCCTGCCGCTGGTCGCGACCGGATAGTACCCTCTGCACAATATACTGGTCGGTACACCAGTACCAGAATCCTATTATAGCCGAGCCCAGCAATACACCTGTCCAGGGAAATTCATTATCCTTGGATGAACGTATCAGGTCGGTCATATTATCCCCGTACTCATTTACGGGTACGGCCCGGCATATCTCCATCATCTCATTCCAGCCGCCGAGCTTCATCAGTCCTATTACCATAACAGCCAGGGAGCCGATAAGGAGAACGGGTGTCTGGATAACCGATGTTGCAAGCACCGCTTTCATTCCTCCGAATACAGTATAAACCCCGGTCAGAATTACCAGTCCGATAGCACTGATCCAGAAAAAATCTATGCCGAACATCGATTCAATGCCAAATACCTGCTTGAAAACAATACCACCTGCGTAAACCGTAACAGCCACCTTGGTAAGCACATAGCTGACAAGAGATATTATTGAAAGAAAAGAGCGCGATTTACTGTTATAACGCCTCTCGAGAAATTCAGGCATGGTAAACACCCCGCTGCGGGCATAGAAGGGCACAAAGAGCCAGCCCAGCAATAAGATAAGCCAGCCATGCATCTCCCAGTGAGCCATAGCCATACCGCTTGCTGCTCCTGCTCCTGCAAGTCCAACAAGATGTTCCGATCCTATATTTGAAGCAAAAATTGATGCTCCTATAGCTATCCATGTAGCATCACGTCCTGCCAGGAAATAGTCAGCTGAGGTTTGATCTTTTTTCCTTACAACCCATATTATAACACCGACTAAAACAAGACAGAAAAGTCCCAGTACAATCCAGTCAACTATTGTCATTTTAATTAAGAGTTAGTTTTTTAATATGCTAAAACCTGCAAACCCGAAGCGGGACAAAAACCATCAGACAACTTCCCGGAGTGCATTTGACAGGTTTTATTACCCAAAAATTAATCTATATTTGAAACAAATATATAAATTATTTTTAATGTACATAATACACTTAAAGATATTTCTTAAATTTGTTATAATTTTAACACTAACTATTTTAATAACCATTTGAATAACTGAAAAATGAGATCATTAAAGCTTTCCGGTCCGGTAATTTACCTGGTATTATTATTAATTTTTGCCTCATGTGGAAGAGGCAGGGATGAGATAAGCAATTTAAGTGAAGATATGTTCGAAAACCTTAACTGGAGAACTGTCGGTCCCGGCAGCTTTGGGGGCAGGATATCCGAGATACTCGTTCATCCTGACAATGACTCGGTCATATATGTCAGCCCGTCCACAGGCGGCATATTCAAATCTGTCAACGCATGCATCGACTGGACTCCTGTTTTTGATGAAGCAGGAAAAAGTATTGCAATTGGCGATATGGATATCTCCGCAAAAAATCCGGACCTCCTGTGGGCAGGTACGGGTGAAGCTTCGGGCGAGCAAAATCCAGCCTCGGTAGGCGACGGCATTTACAAATCCATTGACGGAGGTAAAAGCTGGGAGAATATGGGACTGAAGGATAGCAGGCATTTTTCAAAGGTTGTGATTCACCCGGATAATGACAATATGGTTTTTGCGGGTGCCACAGGAACCAGGTGGGGAGCATGTGAGGAAAGAGGTCTTTACAGAACAGATGATGGAGGTAAATCATGGGAAAAGGTATTATATATTAATGATAACACAGGTATCGGTGATATAGCCGTTCACCCCGACGGCCAGACGGTGCTGGCAACAACGTGGGAGCAAAGGCGCAATGCATGGGCTCATGTACAGCAGGCCCCCGGCAGCGGACTGTACCGTTCAGCGGATAAGGGTGACAGCTGGGAGAAAATTAAGAACGGCTTGCCGGCCGGCAAAGCAGGAAGGATAGCCCTGGCTGTAGCCCCTTCAAATCCGGATATCGTATATGCCTGCATGGAACATGACTCAGTGGGTCTGTTCAGGTCTGAGGATAAAGGCATAACATGGGAATCCGTTAATGAAGATATCAGAACATCTTACTGGTACGGCAGGATATATGTTGACCCCACCGATGAAGACCACCTCTGGGTTATGGGGGTGCTGATACAGGAATCATTCGATGGCGGCCGTAGCTTTGAAGCATTGAGGATGAGGGGTGTGCACGTAGACCACCATGTGCTCTGGGTTGATCCTGAGAATACATCAAAAAGGCTTCTGGGCAATGACGGGGGACTTTACACCACATCTGACGGCGGTGACAACTGGGAGTTTATAGGCAACCTGCCCATTGGCCAGTACTATAATATATCAGTTGATAACAGTGATCCTTACCGCATTTATGGCGGACTGCAGGATAACGGTGTATGGTGCACCCCTTCCCGCTCCCCTGACGGAGAGCCTGTAACGGAAGATGATATTATATCGATAAACGGAGGTGATGGTTTTTATTCAGACACAGAGCCTGAAGACCCTTCAATTGTTTATGGCGAATCGCAGTTTGGCAATATAGTCAGGTATAATCATGACACGGGTGAAAGGGAGCGGATAAAGCCCGGCAGGGACGATGATGACCATGATTACAGGTTTAACTGGAACACCCCTTTCTTTGTTTCCTCCCATAAGCCGCATTCCCTTTATATAGGAGCCGAGAGGGTGCTTAAAACGGATAACAGGGGTGAGGAATGGTATGAGATAAGTGGTGATCTCAGTACGGGACGCAGGCTGGACACGCTGCTTGTCATAGGTCAGAAACCGGTGCTTAAGCCTTACCGCACCATCACAGCCCTGGCTGAATCAGAACTCAAAAAAGGACTTCTCTATGCCGGTACCGATGACGGCAGGCTTCATGTGAGCCGGGATGATGGCGACACATGGGAAGACCTTACATCGAATATCCCTGCCCCGGAAGACAGGTTTTTTACCAGGATTGTTCCCTCGCAGCATGAAGAAGCAAGGGTGTATATAGGCTTCGGACGTTTCTATGAAGCAAGCGACCTGTCACCATACCTCTTTGTAAGCAACGATTATGGTATGACCTGGACAGATATAAGCAGCGATATGCCGGAAAAAGCTGTTATCAGAGGCTTTGCCGAGCATCCTGAAAATCCGGACCTGCTGTTTGCCGGTGTGCATAACGGACTGTTTGTTTCCCTCAGCGGCGGCAGTTCATGGTCGCGGATGCATGGCGACATGCCCTTTGTTGCCGTTGACGATATTGAGATACAAGAAAGGGAAAACAGCCTCGTACTGGGCACTTACGGCCGCGGCCTCTGGATACTGGACAATATATCCTTTCTTTCCGCTCTCAGCACCGACAGCCTGGGTGAGGAAAATATACTTTTTGAGCCTGTATACCTGGAGAGCACTGTGGATGAAGGCAATGTGGATAAAGGCAATGTGTCAGGGACAGGCAGGTATAGCTTCATTGCCCCCGAACCGGAGGAAGGAATAAATATATTCTACTATTTAAGGGATGGCGGCAGCCGGGGATCAGGGCACGTGCCGGTACTGACAATAAGCGATGAAAAAGGCAATATCCTGCTGGAGGAAAAACCAGATGGGGCAAAGGGCTTCAACAGCTTTGTATGGAAAGCAGAAAAAGCGTCACCGGGCAAATACACCATAAGCCTGGAAACAAGACGTAAGAAAAGCAGCAGGACGGTAACTATACCCTTTGACC
>JAWLFR010000037.1:0-9789 GCA_041685495.1 Bacteroidales bacterium | reverse complement strand
AAGAAACCCGGGAGGCAGTTTTTTCAGGCGCTCCCGGGTTTTTCTTTTATTTCCTGGGCTTATCACCTGGCTTGGACAGTGAATCCCTCATATTGGTATCGGATTCAATGTTTTTGAACTTATAATAGTCCATTACACCCATATTTCCTGATCTGAAGGCTTCAGCCATAGCAAGCGGCACCTCCACTTCGGCTTCAATAACCTTGGCCCTTGCCTCCTGTGCCTTGGCTTTCATCTCCTGTTCAAGAGCAACGGCCATAGCCCTTCTTTCCTCGGCCTTGGCCTGGGCAATATTCTTATCGGCATTAGCCTGGTCCATCTGCAGCACAGCCCCGATATTTTTACCTATGTCAATATCGGCAATATCTATAGATAATATTTCAAAAGCCGTTCCTGCATCAAGTCCTTTTTCCAGCACCACCCTGGAGATAAAGTCAGGATTCTCCAGCACTTTCTTATGGCTGTCAGCTGAACCAATGGAGGAGACTATCCCCTCACCTACCCTTGCCAGCACTGTTTCTTCACCGGCTCCGCCAACCAGCTGTCTTATATTGGCCCTGACGGTTACCCTGGCCTTGGCTATAAGCTGTATGCCGTCCTTGGCTACCGCAGTAACGGGCGGTGTATCTATAACCTTGGGATTAACCGACATCTGCACGGCCTCGAACACATCACGCCCTGCCAGGTCAATGGCTGTTGCCATATTAAACGGAAGGTCAATATTGGCTTTGGCAGCCGACACAAGGGCATGGACCACCTGTGCCACCCTTCCTCCCGCAAGGTAGTGAGCTTCAAGGTTATCCCGGTTTAGTTTCAGTCCGGCCTTATCGCCTTCAATCATGGCTACTACTATAACGGACGGCGGCACCTTACGCCAGCGCATAAAGATAAGTTGCAGAAGGGATATTCTTACCCCGGAAACAAGAGCCTGGAACCATAAGCCAATGGGTATAAGGTAAAGCAAAAGCCAGAGCAGGATAATAACTCCTACAATAATCACTACATACATTCCAATAGGATTCATACTATTATGTTTTTAATGGTTTAACTATTATTCTGTTTGATTCAATCTTCACTACCTCCACATCTGCATTCTGGTCAATAAGCTGGTCCAGGGCCCTGGCCTCGTAATATTCATCACCTATCATCACCTTACCCACAGGGTTGAGCCGTGTTATAGTACGGCCGGCATCCCCTGCCTTTATCCTCCCTTCATCCATCTTAATAAAGTCCACCCGGCTGTCTATGGTCTTATTAAGCATCAGCCTTCGCCAGGTGCCAGCCTTAAGCATAAACACCACAGTGAGCCCTATCAATACCATGGTACAGATAAGCACTATCAGACCTGTTCCCGGGCCATGGTAAAAAAATGACAACACAATACCACTTATAATACTTACAGCGCCTCCTATACCGGCAATTGTTATACCCGGCACTATAAGGAACTCGACCATAAAAAGGAGTATTCCAAGAATTATAAGAAAAATGATTACGCCCAGCGATTCCATTTGTATTATTTTATTTCACATGACAGGTTTCTGTCGAGCAGCCCAGTTTGCATTGAGACAAGAACATCCTTCATGCCTGACTTAATCTCACAGCTGCCCCTGTGGTGGGTTATTAATGCACATTGCTCAGCCTGCACAGGATCATGGCCGCACACTTCGACCAGTGATTCTATTACATGCTCAAAAGAATTATAATCGTCATTTAACAGAACGAGAATATGGTCATCGCCTCCTTCAATCCTCTTATTATGTGATAATGGCTTCTCTTTCATGGTGATTAAAAAAACAGATTTCACAGGTTTTAAAAATTCATGCATGAATATATGCAAAAAAATCACTGGCTATGGAATCTTTCGTTTTATATCTGCTTTGATGATTATTTTTCAAAATACATATCAAATAATTTCTTTGCCGTCTCCAGGGGTATCTCCTTTCTCCCCATGTATGCCGCCACTTCCGCTTCCTTCATCCCGTTACGGTATAAGAGGTCGGCATAAGTTGCAGCACTTTCAAAAGTAAGAAAATTTCCTATCAAATACACATATTCCCCGGCATCTGTCTCAAAAATATCATAAGTCCTGCTGCCGGCCAGCCTTTCAAGCTTTTCAAGCCTTTCACCTTTGATCTTCTCCTTTGTCTTCAACACCCTCACCCTGTATACCAGGGTAGGCGGCTCCACTTCCTCCGGTTTGTGGCTGGCCGGCAGCGCATCATCACTCACAAGACTCCTATCCGACCATCTGCCCGCAAGCTGTTCAGCCCTGTCCATACTAACCCTTTTACCATCCATCATTGCCAGTATAAAAGCATCGCTAAAACCTTTCCGTCTTACTTTATCAAGGGCTCTCTCTGCAGCCTGCTTCGTTCTGAACATACCTATAAAATAAAAATTCACATCCGAGCCTTCAGCCCTTGCAATGCTTACCGGTCCCAGCTTATTAAAGAAAGATAGCGGTTTGGGATTTCTGAAGGCCGCCACCTGTATTCTGTAAATTAAGCCCTCCGGTAGTTCCGGGTTAATCGGTATGTCTCCCTCCTTTTCATAATCCTCACTGAAGAGTTCAAGCACAGGATCCGGGCGGCTGACGGTCCTAAGGCTGTCGGCAAGCGCACTGGCTGTTACTGTTGTGTCAGCAGCTGTCCCAGTTGTGTCAGTAACTGTTCCTGTTGTATCAGAGTCCGTCTTAACTGTTTCCTCCTGCCCTTCCTTTTCCATATCCCTCAGTTCAGGTAATATTTCCCTGTCATATTTCTCAGAGGCCAGCCTTGCTGCTTCCCTGTATTTACGGTCGGCCTCCCTCTGGTATTCAAATCCTGACTGCTCCAGTGATAATATTTTTGTCCGCAGCGATTGACTGTCCGTCCCTGTCATCTCAGCCAGGTTTACCCTGTATCTGTCGGCCAGCCTCAGCAATGAATCAGCCATAAACTGGTACTCAAGGGCCTCCCTTGCCAGGCTTTCATAGTCGCCACCCGGATCCTGCCTGCGCTTCACTCCGGCATCCTCTTCATCAGCGACCCTGCTTGTATCCGCTTTACCAGTGTCCCGTTCAGCCGCCATCACCTCAGTATCCTCCCCTGCCGTATCTTTCTTTTCGCCTTCCCCTGTCTCTTCCCTTACTCTCTCCTCAGTCTTCCCGGCAATACCTGCATCATCTTCCCCTGCTCCCGACCCACTTTCTTCACCTTCTTTTAAATCACCTTTACCGGCAATACATTCATCAATCAAACCGTCAATATCCAGTTCCCGTACCTCCCTCCGCCTGGCTGTCTCACGAAAATTATCATAGGCATCAACAGCCAGATCAAAATCGCCTGCCTGCTGATATGCCCGGCCCAGGTAGTACCAGGCCCTGTCGGGAACAGTTCTGACAGCCGATGAGTTAAGGATAGCTTCCTTCAGCAGTTTGGTAGCCTCAGCTGGGTCCTGCCTTAGTTCAACCATGCAGGCAGCTGTATAATATGCATAGACGGGATCTGCAATAAACCGGTCTCTCAGAGCCTTATAATGCTTTAAGGCAGTGCGGTAATCCTTATCTTCAAATGCCTTTTCAGCCCGGTCCCTGTCAGGGGTAAAACCCTCATCCTGTGCATAAGCGGGCAGGCATACCATTATAAGCATCATAATCAATGCCGGCATGATCTTAGTGCTGCCCGTATTCAACTTTATAGTCTTCATAATTGTTGTTAATAACAATTACATAATTTGTTTCAAAATACAATTCAAACTTCGTAAATTTACGTTTAATAAAAAAATAATAAAGAATTATGACCAAACTTAAGGAAGGTCAGGAGGCTCCTTTCTTTGAAGGGACTGACCAGAGTGGCAATACAATAAAACTCGATGATTTTAAAGGCAAAAAGCTGGTTCTTTATTTCTATCCCAAAGACAACACCCCCGGCTGCACAAATGAAGCCTGCAACTTAAGGGATAATTATAAAGACCTGCTGGCCAAGGACTTTGCAGTGGTAGGCGTAAGCCCTGATTCCATAACATCACATCAGAAATTTGCCGGCAAATACGATCTGCCTTTCCCACTTATATCTGATACCGAAAAAAAGATAATGTCTGATTACGGAGTGTGGGGCGAAAAAAAGATTTTCGGTAAAATATCTTTGGGCGTACAGCGCACTACCTTTATCATCGATGAGAAAGGCATCATAGAAAAGATCATAAAGAAAGTGGATACCAAAGAACACACAGATCAGATATATAAAGTATACGAACAATAAAAACCAGGCGGCAAAGAAAAAAATAGTATGAGCAAGGATAAGAAAGAGATCAATAAGGACAAAATGAAAGCCCTTGAGATAACCATGGGCAAGATAGAGAAAGACTTTGGCAAGGGCACTATTATGAAGCTGGGCGACCAGGCCGTGCAGAATGTAAGGTCAATAAGCACAGGTTCAATAGGACTGGATATGGCTCTTGGCATTGGCGGACTGCCAAGGGGGAGGGTTACGGAGATATACGGACCGGAAGCATCGGGTAAGACCACCCTGGCCATACAGGCCATAGCCGAAGCACAGAAGCTGGGAGGAGTGGCAGCCATTGTGGATGCCGAGCATGCCTTTGACCGCTTCTATGCTGAGAAGCTGGGTGTTGACATTGAGAACCTCCTGATATCACAACCCGATAACGGCGAGCAGGCCCTGGAGATAACAGATCACCTTATCCGCTCGGGGGCACTGGATATAGTGGTTATTGACTCGGTGGCCGCCCTTACACCCAAGGCGGAGATAGAGGGAGAGATGGGCGACTCCAGGATGGGTCTCCAGGCAAGGCTCATGTCGCAGGCACTGCGTAAACTCACTGCCAATATAAGCAAGACACATACCTGCTGTATCTTTATAAACCAGCTAAGGGAAAAGATAGGCGTTATGTTTGGCAATCCCGAAACAACAACAGGCGGAAATGCCCTCAAGTTCTATGCCTCGGTACGGCTCGACATAAGGAGGATAAGCCAGATAAAGGAAGGCGAAGATGTAATAGGCAGCCGCACAAGGGTCAAAGTGGTGAAAAACAAGCTGGCGCCGCCATTCCGCAAGGCCGAATTTGATATTATGTACGGTGAAGGTATAAGTCGCACTGGAGAGATCATAGACATGGGTATTGAACACAATATCATTACCAAGAGCGGGTCGTGGTTCAGCTATGGCGACACCAAGCTGGGACAGGGCAGGGAGGCCGTCAAGCAGATAGTGGCTGATAATCCTGAGCTGTTTGAAGAGCTGAGCAATAAGATCAGGGAAGCACTGAAACCAAAAACTTAATCGCATAAACCGTACATGGACTCAATATAGCGGTCTTATGAACGGATAAGTAAATTTTAAGCCTATGAACCGTTTTTATTTGTTTACAGCATCTGCTCTTCTCATGCTGGTAAGTTATTCATGCCGGGAAACAGGGGAAGCAGAAAAAACTGCTTTTGATATGCAGCTGACAGAAAAGGAAAAAGAAGAGGCTGTCATGAGCCCCGAGATATTGTGGAAATTCAGGAGGATGGGCGGTATAAGCCCTTCACCCGATGGCAAGACAATAATTTTCACACTGACTGATTACAATCTTGAAGATGAAAAGAGCAGGACCAATATTTTCTCCATACCTGCCGGGGGAGGTGATATTGTACAGCTGACAGATAAGGGGGGCGCTTCACCCTCATGGATAATGGAGGGTGACAGGGTGGCCTTTAAAAAAGATGGCAGCCTGTGGACCATGAAGCCTGACGGCACGGCCAAAAAGAAGGTTAAGAATCTGGGTGACTTTGAGATATATTCGATATCGCCGCAGGGCGATATGATCTATTTCACCAGGAAGGTTAAGCTGGATAGCACCGCCAGCGAGAAGCATGATATGCCAAAAGCCGATGTAAGGATTATTGATGACCTGATGTTCAGGCACTGGAACTACTGGCACGACTATTCATACAGCCATATCTTCGTTGCTGAATTCGATGGACAGGCTGTATCAGACGGGAAAGACATAATGGAAGGCCAGAGGTATGAATCGCCAACAGCACCATGGTTTGACGGAGCTGAGATAACATGGAGTCCTGATGGCAAAAAGATAGCATACACATCCAAAAAGCTGAGGGGCAAAGAAGCGGCGCTAAGCACCAACACGGACATATTCATCTACAGCCTGGATGACGGAAGCACAGTTAACCTGACTGAAGGGAACAGGGGCTTTGACCATTATCCCGTTTTTTCTCCCGACGGTACCAGGCTGGCCTGGCAGAGCCAGGAAGAAGAGGGTTACGAATCGGATCTCGAAAGGCTCTTTATACATGATTTCAGCAGCGGCGAAACAAGGTGGGCCTCCGAGGGATGGGACTATAATATCAGTAATGTCATCTGGACTGAAAATGCCGGCGGAATATATTTTGCCAGTCCCTACCTGGGCACCACACAGGTGTTTAATATTGATCTTGGCTCAGGCAGGGTGCAGCAGGTCAGCAGCGGAAAATATAATTACAGTCCCGTTGCCCTCTATAATGAAAAAATAATTACCGGCATACAGTCCATGTCCATGCCAACGGAGATAGCCGTTATGGGCAGGGACGACGGAGAGATGAACATTATCAGCTCTGTCAACAGCCATGTGCTTGATCATATAGAAATGGGCAAGACAGAAGAAAGATATATTAAAACAGCTGATGGCCAGGACCTGCAGATGTGGGTTATCTATCCCCCCGGCTTTGATCCTTCAAAAGAATATCCTGCCCTGCTCTACTGCAAAGGCGGTCCCCAGGGCCCGCTGGGGCAAAGCTGGTCGTACCGCTGGAACTACCAGATGATGGCAGCCAGGGGTTATATAGTGGTAGCACCCAACAGGCGCGGCAATTCGGGCTTCGGCTCCGAATGGAGAGAGCAGATATCCCTTGATTACGGAGGAAAGAATATGCAGGATTACCTCGATGCCATCGATCATATGGCCGCCGAGCCATTTGTTGATAAGGACAGGCTGGGAGCGGTAGGCGCCAGCTATGGCGGGTATTCAGTCTTCTACCTTGCAGGCATGCATGAAGGAAGGTTCAAAGCGCTGATATCGCACTGCGGCATGTTCAATATAGAGAGCTGGTACGGGTCAACAGAAGAACTATGGTTTCCGAACAAGGATATAGGCGGTCCCTACTGGGAAGATCCCAAACCAGTGGGATATAAGTATTCACCCCACCTGTATGTTGACAAATGGACTGCCCCCATCCTCATCATTGTGGGCGAACATGATTACAGGATACCATATACCCAGAGCCTTGAAGCATTCACAGCGGCACAGCTGAACGATGTGCCGAGCAGATTGCTGTTCTTCCATAATGAAACACATTTTGTGACCAAACCACAGAATGCAGTGATATGGCAGAGGGAATTTTTTGAGTGGCTCGACACATACCTGAAAGAATAAAGGAGAAGTAAAAGAGGGTCAGCAGGCAGTAATACCGCGGTGATCACCTCATTATTTCTTTTACCCGCTTTAGCTTTTCCTGATTGCTCATATGGCCGTCGAGCCAGTGTATCTTTATACCCTTGCGTTCCATGCCCCTGAACCAGGTCATCTGCCTCTTGGCAAACTGGTGTATGGCCGTTTCCAGCTTCCCCTTCATCTCATCATAGCTCATCTGCCCCAGCAGGTAATAAGTTATGTACCGGTATTCAAGCCCGTAATAGATAAGTGTATCAGCAGGTATGCCACTGTCAAGCAATGCCTTCACCTCCTCTGTCATACCCGACTCCAGTCTCGACTCCAGTCGCCGGCTGATCCTCTCCCTCCTGCTTTCACGGTCATACTTAATACCGAATATTAAAGGTCTGATAAGGGGAAAGTCATGCACCGCCTCACTGTTATGCCTGTAATACTCCTCTATCTCAATGGCACGAATGGCACGCTTATGTGTATCAATATCCGTTTTATTATGCAGGCGCTTATATCCTGCCAGCATAGCGGAAAGCTCCTCCAGCGACTTATTACCGAGCTCTTTTCTCAGTTTGTCATTAAGCGGTACCTTGACCAGCCTGTAGCCGCTGATAATACTGTCTATATACATGCCCGATCCTCCGCATACAACAGGCAGCACCCCCTTCTGCCTGAGGTTTTCGTACACCCTCAGAAAATCGCGCTGGTATTCATACACATTATACTTATAACCCGGGTCAACAATATCGATCATATGAACGGGCACCATTCTGCCTTCAACAAGATAATCCTCATAATCCTTACCTGTACCTGTATCCATCCCGCGGTACACCTGCCTTGAGTCGGCAGAGATTATCGCGCCCCCGTATTCTGACGCCAGGAATGCCGCGAAAGCTGTTTTGCCCGAGGCGGTGGGACCCGTAATAACGATTATATCATATCTGCGCTTATCCATAACTTAATTGTTTGTCAAAATTAGTTATTTTTGCTCCACTGTAAAATACAAATACATGACTGATATCGGGAAGCTGCCGGGCAGGATCAAAAACATCCTTTTTAAACCAGGGGCAACATGGAAGGAGATAAGAAAGGAAGATATGTCTGTCCGAACGGTCAGCAGGTCCTTTTTGATCCCCATTCTTATCATTGTGTCATTGTCAGCCTTTACCGGCATGCTGATATACACATCCAGTAAGCTGTCAATATTATACCCCGTTATCAGGGCTCTAAAGCATTTCACCTGCTTTTATATTACCATACTGCTGTCTGCCCTTATCCTTAACGAGCTGTCATCCGCCTACATGAATACCAGGAACTACGCATTTAATTTCAGGCTTGTAACATATTCACTGACACCTCTTTTTACAACTGTTTTTATTACCCGCCTGCTGCCCGACCTGGCCCTGATTAACCTGCTGGGCTTTTACGGGGCCTATATAATGTACCGTGGCATGCAAACCATAGAAAATAAAGAAAAACAAAACCTGTTAAATTACTTTATTGTAGCTTTGCTTACTGTAATAACACTTTATTTTTCCATAAGCTGGATAAGCCGCTCACTGTTTGAGGGCCTTTATTTTGCATTTGCAGGGAGTATATGAAAAAAGAGAAGAAACATAATATAGTAATAAGGAACAAGAAGGCATCACATGATTATACCTTCATTGACACCTTCATTACCGGCATACAGCTCACGGGCACCGAGATAAAATCCATCAGGGCCGGCAAGGCCAGCCTGGTAGATTCATACTGCAGGTTCAGGAACGGCGAGCTATATGTTACCGGCATGAATATATCTGAATATTTCTGGGGCAATATCAACAACCACGAAACACGTCGCGAGCGCAAGCTGCTGCTGCACAAGAAAGAGCTCCGGAAGCTGGAGAGGAAAATAAAGGAAAGCGGGCTGACCATTATTATGACCAAACTGTTTATCAACGACCGCGGACTTGCAAAAACGGAGATAGCCCTTGCCAAAGGGAAAAAAGAATATGACCGCAGGGAGACATTGAAAAGGAAAGATGCTCAGCGCGAGATGGACCGCAGGATGAAACAATAGCTATTCAGTAAGTGTCCGGGCCAGGTTAACAGATATCTGTTCAGAGTCGCGGTAAGCCACAATAAAAGCATCATCGAGACCCCTGTCTTTCAGCTCCTCCAGGTAGACCAATGCTTCAGTGTATGTCCTGAAAGTCCCGCTCTGGTATTTAAACATGCTGCCTGCAGTAAGGACTGTCATCCCGTGCTTCAGGCTGCAACCGATCCTCCCCTCAAGCTCCTCCTGTGTCACCTGCTCTGAAGCAATTGACACCTGCACCCTGAAAACTACACTGGGCGATTCTCCCCGTACAACAGCATCCTCTTTGA
>JAWLFR010000151.1:0-4897 GCA_041685495.1 Bacteroidales bacterium | reverse complement strand
GTCATAGGGATCATTTTCCCTTCCTGTTAAACATGAAAATCTCCTGCCTGCCTTCCTGCCACTGAGCATATCTTTTATCAGTCCGCCCGCATTTCTCAAGACCCCTTTACCCCTGAATGCATAAGGCTGATCAAGATCAACTGTCAGAAGAGCACTGTATTTTTTATCGGGTAATGACAGTTCAGGATAAAGTAGTTTCAGTGTAGCACCAAGACGCCGCGCCCATACATCAACAAGTGGAATATCCAGGAAATCATGTTTATAGGCCAGGCTGGATTCAGCGGCAAACCTGCCATGCTCATCACGTATATCAGTCAGGTATTCCTCATACCTCGATGCATTATAAAAAGCAAAAGCAAATATGTCAAGTATGAACCCGGCCTCCGGGGGTTGTTGATAAAACAATGGCACACCATTGAAATGTGCAACCCAGATATCCTGTTTTCGTATCCCTTGCTCAAACAGTAATTTTTCAGGTTGTATAAAAAGTCCTCCTATGCTGCGATCCTCAGAATAATTAATAAGCGGCATATCCTCAACAGGTGTACTGGTAATAATATATGACAGGCCAAGAATATTGCCAAGTACAAGGTCAACAGCATAAGACAGCCGGGAGGTAGGTTCAAAGGGGGTATAAACCTGGATATCGTATTGTGTCTGTTTGAAATTCTCTTTCATATTATTATTTATTGCTCCCGGCTAAGATATAATTATTCTCTTTTTACAATCCGTAAATCAATTAATCACACATACCTTAAGGTATATATTTTATGTTACTGGGTCATTACCTCTGTCATATGCTGCGTGCAGATTATTGGTCACAATATTTTCAATCTCCTTTACAGCTTTCAGAACCTCGTCAAAGCTGTTGTACAAAGGAGCTAATCCCAGGCGAATATTGTCCGGCGGACGAAAATCGGGTATAACTACAAATCCGTCCCTGTTTTCATCCATAAGACTTTTACATATACCGTAACCATTTTTGTGTTTTATTGATATATGAGAACCTCTTTCATTATCCCTTACAGGAGAACCAAGATCAAACCCCAAGGGTTCCAGGATGTCATAAAACAGTCTTAGCAAAAAAGCTGATAATCTCAGGCTTTTCTTCCTGATACTATCCATCCCTGCCTCCAGCAATATGTCAATTGCCGGTTCCAGCGTGGACAATGACAGTATATTAGGGGTACCTGTCATATATTTCCGTGCCCCCGGGGAGGGACGGTAATCGAGGCTGAATTCAAAAGGATTGGTCTCTCCGAGCCATGCCCATACAGGGGAAACCACTGATTCCTGTATTTTCTTATTTACATACAGGAAGGCGGGTGATCCGGGTCCGCCATTCAGGTATTTATAAGTACATCCAACTGCCATATCGGCACCGGCACCGGCAAGGTCTATCTCCACAGCACCGGTAGCATGACTGAGATCCCATATAACCAGGGCGCCTTTTTCATGGACATAATCAGTTACCTTTTTCATATCATACATAAATGCACTCCTGAATGAAACATAACTAAGTACCACTACAGCTGTATTCTCATCGATTTTTTCGAAGAGAGTGTTGTAATCCACTCCTATTTCATCAGTGCTGTGCACCAGATCCAGGACAAAACTATCTTTTTCATTATTGATTATACCCTGTATAATATAAAGATCAGAGGGAAAGTTCAGATCATCACTTATAATTTTTCTTCTGCCTTCCTGCATTCTTATTGCGGCCCTGAGCAGTTTATAAAGATTCACAGATGTAGAATCACATACTGTAATCTCCTGACTGTCACATCCCAGCAGCTGAGCCAGTTTAGCGGATACCCTCCGGGGCATCGCCCACCAGTCCTCATTCCACCCCCTGATAAGACGCTCACCCCAGCCATATGAGATAAGCTCCGCGGCTGCTTTTTCAGAAGCCCGGGGCATCATGCCCAGCGAATTGCCATCAAGGTATATTAAGCTGTCATTTGTTTTAAAGCGGGACCGGTAATGTTTCAGGGGATCCTGCATATCGGCCTCTGCAGCCTGCCTAATGAATAATTCATTCATATTGTTTTAAAGATTTTATTCGCTTCATTCATTATATTATTATTCTTCCATGTCAATTCATGCTTCATAGTTTTAAATATTTATTCTCCATATCAGACAGCTGTAAATTCCTTCAGGCCTTTGACAAGAACGTCAAGGTCATCCTTTTTATTAAAAACTGACAGGCTGATCCTTAAGGCATTGAGCCCGTGACTTTGCGTGGGCCCCATTGCCACAAACAGGTTTATAACTTTCATGAAGCATGGCCGGTGTATCCTTTACCGGAAGTCGTCCTGACAGGAATAATGAAGATGCCACTCCGGCTGCTGTCTTTCTTAAAAAATTACGGCGATCCAGAGACATAATATTTAATTTAATACATGATACATGAACTAAAGTTAGAGATTTTTACTCATATCCAAGGAAAATATTACAAATAATATGAGCACACATATTTCAATATGCTAACGGCCTAATAGTAAATATTTCAGATATTACAGTTCATAGTCTATAGCATGACGAGGGTGCAAATCATTGCCATTAGTTTTCATTAGATACCATATTTTACTACCTTTAAAGGTTTTGAACAAAACACAGAAGTATTTATTAAACCTAACACCTCACAATATGGGCAAAGGAGACAAAAAGACCAAAAGAGGAAAAATAATAAGAGGAACTTACGGAGTAAGCAGAAGGCGGAAAAAGAAAAATGAATTTGCAAAAGCTGCAAGAGCTGCTAATTTCAAGACCAAAGCCAGGGATAAAGTAGCTAAAACCCGTCAGGAAGAAGCGGCGGAACCCGCTGAGAAAAAGAAAGCAGCCGTAAAGAGTACAGCGGAAACCAAAAAACAAACAGAAGCCAAAAAACCGGCAGCATCAAAAGCAGCAACTGAAACAAAAAAGGCGGCCGAAACCAAGAAAGAGGCAACTAAGGACAAAAAAACAGCAGAGGCCACAAAGCCGGGAGCATCAAAAGCAGCGACTGAGACAAAAAAGGCGGCCGGGGCTAAAAAAGAGGCTTCTAAGGACAAAGAAGCAAAGCCGGTAAACAAGAAAGGGGATGAAAAAGCCGAAAAAGCGGAAGGGGATAAAAAAGCGGAAAAAGAGGCCGGGAGCAATGAAAAGCCGGAAGAAAAGAAAAAATAATGGAGTTAAATCTCAGGTAATAACCAGCTTATTATAATCGGACGGATCAATTATCAGTTCAATGATTACGGGTCCGTCATGGGTAAACAGAGGGGGCAGCAATTCCCGGAATGCTGTCTCATTATCACAGCTTATAACCGGCACCCCAAGGAATGATTTGCTCCCTATAAGCCTGTCAGTATAAAGGTCGACTGCCATAGTTTTTAATGTCTTTTTTTGCTCCTTTAACTTTATCAGGTTCAGCTCCCTGTCGGACAAAACGATAAAGACAATTCCCAGGTTTAACCTCTTTGCTGTAATAATTTCGCCACACATCATCAGGAATCCTCCGTCACCTGTAACAGATACCACGGGTGAAGCCGGATCATAAAGGGCGGCAGCTATTGAAGCAGGTATACTGAAACCCATACCTGACCAACCGTTGGTCATCAGCAATTTTTCCACAGATACTGTCTTCCAGTACTGTCCGAAAAGGTGTATATGAGAACCCACATCAAGACAAAGGCTTGCATTATCAGGGAAATTTTCCTGCAGCACATTAAGAACATTTACCGGTCCAAAATTGTCTTCATCTTTTCTTTTAAGGTTCAGGATATCATTTCTGCATCTGCCTATCACATCTATATCCCATTGCAGTGATCCTTTCAGTACCGGTGAAATCATTTCAAGCATACCTTCAAGGCTGCCAGCAAGTTGTTTAACCATCATGCCCTCAGGCATATCTGCAACTTCCGTATTAAGGTGTACCAGTGGCACATCCGGCATCCATTCCTCGTAATTATATTCAACCGGATCATAACCAAGGCCTATGACCAGGTCTGCCTCCTGTATAACCGTATTCAGTCTGTCAGAGGCTGCATGGAACAATACCCCGCAATAATAATCATGATCTTCGTGTACCAGCCCCTTTGCCATAGGGGTCAACAACACCGGTACAGGACATTTTTCAAGGAAATCATATATCTCAGCCTTAATGCCGGCCCTTGCAGCAGTAAGCCCAATCGCCAGCAATGGTTTTTTTGAATATCTCAATAACTCCAGCAACTCTGCATCAAAGGATAATTCTGTTTTACTATCCTCCTCAGGCATTCTTGTTTTCATTCCTTTAACTTCCTCATATGCCAGGTCTGAGGGAAGGCCTATATGGACGGGTCCGGGAGTTTCAGTTACCGCAAGCTCAAAGGCATCAGACAGAACATCTGCGATATTATTTTTTGTTAATACTGTTGTAGCCTTTGTTATGGGTTCAAAAAGAAGCTGATGATCGATATTCATCTGCATGGTACGATCACGCATAGCTTCAGGTTTAACCGATGTTAATGCTATAAGGGGTGAACGGTCAAGCATGGCCCCTCCCACACCGGTACTCAGGTTTGTGGCACCCGGACCGAAGGTAGCATGACATACACCAGGTATGCCACTGAGCCTGCCTGTTACATCAGCCATTATTCCGGCCGCAGCTTCATGAGAGGTAAGGATGAATTTTATACCCTGCTTTCTGAGCTCATCGATATATGGTAATGAAGGCCCTCCGGGTATTCCAAAGACATATTTTACCCCTCTTTCCTTTAACTCTTTAGCTATGTATTGTGCTACATTCATATCAATATATAAAGCTAGTATTTTCTTCCGAAGTAAATCGATGTCTCGCACAAAAAAAAAGGGACTGCCTTCTTCAGACGGTTCCCCCGGGTCTGGCTGATAAAGCTTCGCTTCTTTTGCCGGCAGT
>JAWLFR010000150.1:0-4904 GCA_041685495.1 Bacteroidales bacterium | reverse complement strand
CTGGATGATATCAGTTCGAGTGTTTTCAGTGAAAGTATCTCCACTGTCTTGCCGTTAAGGTTTATTATCCCTTCCTTTCTGAAATCTGACAGAGTCCTTATTACATTGGCTGTGCTCATACTAATATAATCGGCTATCTCTTTCCTCGATACCGGCAGGTCAAAGATCATTGAACGGTATATATCACGCGAAAAATAAAGCAGCACATAGGCTACCCTGCCGGCAAGGTGTCTGTTCCGTATATCCAGCGACTGCATTATAATCTTATCTGTTATCTGGGATATTTTCGTCATCAGCTCAAGTGCAAAATTACCGTGCTGGAGTACCAGCGACCGTATATAATCAAGCCTGATACTGCATATAACAGTATCCTCTATTGCCATCACGGAATACTTATATTCCTCTTCTGAGAATATACTTATATTGCTGACAAATTCGAAAGGCCTGGTTATGGTTATTATCTGCTCCTCACCCGATTGTGACTGCCTGTACACCTTTACCAGTCCGCTCTTCAAATACTTGAACTCCTGTATCGGATCGCCCTCTTTATGGATAATGCCACCCCTGGAAAATGTATATTCCATGCGGTAATCACATAACCTTGTAACCTCTGTCTCCTTAAGTGTTGAAAAAGCCACGTCTCGAAACTGGCAGTCTGAACACTCACATTTCTTAATATTGGCCATTAGAGTAGTTTTATATACAAAGTAATCTATTTTAATCATTCCCTCCACGATTTTGTTCATATTTTATGTTTTCGTTATTTTGAGTATTTTGGCAAAACATAAATATCAGCAATCAATAAACAGCTTTTTTAAGCATATCATTGAAGATATGTGATTTTTTTATGATTTACAGTACAGACTACCACGTACATACGTATTACAGCGACGGCAGAGCCTGGCCAGAGGATTATATCATCCCGGCCATTGAAAAAGGATTATCCGAAATAGGATTCTCCGACCACCTGACCCTTACTGATGAGCAGCAGGACTGGAGCATCAGGCCCGCCCTCCTGGATGAATACACTGACAGGATTAATAAGCTCAAGACATCAGTTAAAGGCCTTGAGGTAAAACTGGGTATAGAGGTTGACTACTTCCCGCAAAAAGAAGATGACATTTACCGTATTATCCAAAAATATCCTTTTGATTATGTTATCGGCTCGGTGCATTATATGGGTGAGGGCACTGTTGATCTGGGGCCCGAATATTATGAAAACAAAGACATAGACAGCCTCTTTGAATCATATTTCGAACTGGTGGCACAGGCAGCCGGCTCAGGTTTATTTGATTTTATGGCCCACCCTGATCTTGTAAGGATATTCAGGTATTACCCCTCCGTCAATGCTGAGCCTATGTACCGCTCCCTGGCCAGGGCATTTAATAAAGCGGATGTGGCTTTTGAGATCAATACCAACGGAATGAACAAGCCGCTGAAGGATTTTTATCCTGACCGCAGGTACCTGCATGTGTTCAGGGAAGAAGGGGTGCCGGTATGTGTCAATTCGGATTCCCATAAACCGGCGAGGCTGGCACAGTATTTCGATGATGCCTACAGACTGCTGGCTGCTGCCGGCTTTAAGGAGATGACAGGTTTCAATAAGCGGAAAAGAGTTTTCAGACCTATGTATACCATCTGATCAGGCCCGGACAATATTCCCGGCAGACTTTTGTAATATGATCAGGTCGGAGCAAAATTCTTATATACCATCTGATCAGGCCAGCACAGTGTGTTCAAGGAGTATCTTCACGCCTATTGCTATCAATAAAATACCTCCGGCCATCTCAACCCTTGAACCCAGTCGCGGTCCGGCATACTTGCCTATCTTAATAGCAATCATAGAAGCAATAAAAGTAATAACACCTATCACCAGGGCCTCAAACCATATCTGGTCAAACATAAAGGCAAAACTTATTCCCACAGCCAGGGCATCGATACTGGTGCTTACACCCATGGTGACGATAGTGGTATTATTCAGCAGGTCTTTCTTCTCACAATCTTTTCCATTATGCACTCCTTCCAGTATCATCCTTACACCAAGAAAAGAGAGCAGGCCAAAAGCTATCCAGTGATCAACCGGCTCAACATAATCAAGTATGAAATAACCCATATAAAAACCGGCCACGGGAAACAGGCCCTGGAAGAGGGCCAGTATCACGGCTATTTTCATTGCTCTCTTAAAGGATATCCCCGAATCCACAGCACCGCATCCCAGAGATACAGCAAATGAATCGAAGGAAAGGCCCACGGCAATTATCAGTACGGTAAGAATCTCCATAGCGGTGAAAAAATGAATACAAAAGTATCACTTAGAGATCAGAATACATAATGCCGGCATGATATATCCATGCTTATAATGCAGGAAGATATTTACTATCTTTGATCATTTAATGCACATTTATGAGAGCAGTAATACAGAGAGTGAGCAGGGCTTCAGTGAGCATAGAGGGCTCCGTGAAATCTGAGATTGGAACGGGACTCCTTGTGCTGCTGGGTATTGAGGAAGCCGATAATCAAGAAGATATTAACTGGCTGGTCAGTAAAATATACCATCTCAGGATTTTTGATGATAAGGAAGGAGTGATGAACCTCTCGCTGAAAGATGTTGAGGGCGGCATTATCATTGTCAGCCAGTTTACCCTGCATGCCAGGACAAAAAAGGGAAACAGGCCATCATATATAAAAGCAGCCAGGCCGGAAACGGCCATCCCCCTGTATAACAGTTTTGTCGACAGCTTCCGCCATCTGTCAGGAATACAGCCGGGTACCGGCGAGTTCGGGGCCATAATGGATGTGAGCCTGGTAAATGAAGGTCCGGTAACAATAATCATAGATACAAAAAACAGGGAATGAATACAGCTGAACTAAAAAGATCAGTGCTGCTGATAGCCGCCTTTTCAGCCTTTATAACGCCCTTTATGGGTGCAGCCGTTAACCTGGCCCTACCGTCCATAGGCGAAGAGCTGGGGGCCAGTGCCAAGCAGCTCAACTGGGTGGTCACCATCTACCTCCTTGCCACCGCTGTATTTATGCTCCCTTTCGGCAGGCTGGGCGATATACTGGGAAGGAAAAAAATATTCATGTCAGGACTTATCCTTTTTACCATAACCACCGCATGTGTGGTATTCACCGGTAATATATATACTTTCCTTATCTTCAGGGCACTGCAGGGTGTGTCAAGTGCTATGATATTTGGCACCAGCATGGCCATCATCACCTCTGTATTTCCGCCCGGTGAAAGAGGCAGGGCCCTGGGCATCAATATCACAGCCGTGTATGCCGGCCTGTTCACCGGACCCTTCCTTGGCGGTGTGCTAACCGAATATTTCGGATGGAGAAGCATCTTTATCTTTCTCATCCCCATATCCGCAGTAGCTGCTTACATGACATACAGGAAGATAAAAGTTGAATGGGCAGAGGCAAGGGGAGAGAAACCGGACCTGCCCGGAACGGTGCTGCTGGGCGGCGGACTGGTGCTTATTATCCTGGGTTTTTCAAAGATACCCGGCACGGCCGGACTCCTGCTCACAGCTGGCGGGGTGATTATGATAATATTGTTCCTGCTGTACGAAAAGAAAGCCATGTACCCCCTGCTGGATATAAGGCTGCTGCTTTCAAACAGGGTATTCAGCTTCTCCAACCTGGCTGCCCTCATCCATTATGCAGCCACCTCGGCCATTGTTTTCTTTATGAGCCTGTACCTTCAGTACCTTAAAGGGCTTGATGCCAGGACGGCGGGCATGATCATTATGGCCCAGCCTGTTATGATGACCCTTTTCTCCATCCCTGCCGGCAAGCTGTCAGACAGGATGAACCCGGGTCATATTGCCTCGGCGGGTATTACCATGACAGCAATGGGTTTGTTCGCCCTTACCTTCCTCCGGCAGGAAACCTCGCTGGCCTATATCATAGGCGTACTTGCCTTTAACGGACTGGGTTATGCCCTCTTCAGCACCCCCAACTCAAATGCTATTATGAGCTCAGTGGAGAAAAAACACCTGGGGGTGGCCAGCGGGATGCTTGGCACCATGAGAATGATTGGGCAGACATTGAGTCTGGGTATAGCAATGATGCTTATCTCCCTTAATATGGGTGATGAAACGATAAACCCGGAAAACTATGACCGGCTGCTTATTACAATACGCACAGGTCTTATTATATTTGCAATAATATGCATACCTGCAATATTAGCCTCACTGGCTAGAAACAAGAAACTAAATAAAAGGAATAATGAGCAACACATTCAAAGAAAAAAGCAATAAGGACATACAAATACTTATCTCACGGCTCGAGGCAGATATGAATCCAACCAATACAAGGAGGATACTGGGGCATCTCGACTTCACCAGTCTGAATGTTACCGATAGTGTGTCAGTCATTGAAGATATCTGTGAAAAAGTCAATAATTACCCCTATGCTTTTCCTGACCTGCCCGTACCGGCAGCCATATGCGTATACCCGCGCTTTGTGCCCACAGTAAAAAAAATGCTTAATCTGCCTGCTGTTAAAATAGCCTCCGTGGCAGGCGGCTTCCCCTCATCGCAGGTAAGCCATAAGATAAGGGTGGCCGAGGTAAGGCAGGCCACAGAGGATGGTGCCGACGAGATAGACATGGTAATGCCCGTAGGAGATTTCCTGCAGGGTAATAAAAATTTTGTCAGGGATGAGATAGCCGCCGTTAAGGAGGTGATGGGCAAGGGGCACCTGAAGCTTATTATAGAGAGCGGTCTGCTCGCCGAGCCGGAACTTATCTACGAAGCATCCATACTGGCCATGGAGTCAGGTGCCGATTTTATCAAAACATCATCCGGAAAAGAAAAAGTGTCAGCAAGCCTGGAAGCAGTGTATATAATGTGCCATGCTATCAATGATTTTCAGCATGCAGGCGGTAAGGTGACAGG
>JAWLFR010000036.1:0-20066 GCA_041685495.1 Bacteroidales bacterium | reverse complement strand
GTAAAATTAAACAGGTGTAGTAAAAATAAGCAAAGCTTGTAAAGTGCAGCAAATAAGACTGATCACACCTTTTGTTAAAAGTCACTGTTGTAAAATACAACAATTGCTTGCATTTTGGTATTTATAGCCTGCTTGTGTAAAATACAGTAATACAGTCATATAGGTGCTAAAAAATCACTTTGGCATCAAAATTGGCTAGATGATTATGGATGAAACAGAATTTAAAAAATTTATTTATGAAAAAGATAGTCGTTTTAATCAGTTTGGTGGCATTTCTCTCAGTAAGTAATATTAACAGTATGAATATGCCATACGGATATGCAGCAGGAGACAAAGATACGCTGCGTGTCCTGATCAGCCCTGAATTGAACGGGTTGCTGGAAAAGTGGATAACAGAATATAATGAGGATAATCCGGATGTGATAATCCATAAAGCTCATATTAATGATGATGGCAACGGTTATGACCTGGGAGATGAGGACGTGCTGGGTATTGTTACGGAAGATTACCTGCGGTCTGTTAAGAGAGGATCACTGTGGAGTATGGTTGTAGCACGTGATGTTATAGTGCCTGTGATAAGTGCCGATAATCCTTTCAGGAATGCAATAATAGAGACTGGCATATCACCTTCACGGTTTGCAGATGTTTATACTGAACCGGGTAAACTTACCTGGGCTGATATATCGGATTCCGGTGACGCGACAACAGTTAACTGTTACTGTCTTGGCGATGAGCCTGTACGTTTTTGTCTTTCTGAATTCCTGGAGGCAGATAATCTTAGCGGTAACGTGACCCGTGTAAGCAGCAACGAGGAAATGATTGAACGTATAGTAAATGATAAATACTCAATTGGTTTCTGCAGGCTGTCCGGGATTATTGATTATGAAAACCACAGTGTCAGGGAAGGACTGGAGATAGTGCCGATTGATATAAACGGAAACGGGACACTTGAGAATAACGAAAATATATATTCATGCCTGAATGACTTTAACCGGGGTGTATGGATAGGCAAATATCCGGGATCCCTGTGCCGGAATATACACATGGTTTCATCCACCAGTCCCGATGATGAAATCGGTATCGCCTTTATGCAGTGGGTGCTTTCGGGTGGTCAGGAATATATTTCTGAGGCTGGCTTTTCAGAACTTATCCCCGGTGAAAAACAGCCAAAGATACAGGCCTTAAATACAGAGGAAATAACAGTTGCTGAAAAAAAGCAGCAAGCGGTAAGTACGGCCAGGATATTTTTCATAATTGCTACAGTAGTGGTTGCAGGCATACTGGTTTATATTATAACCAGAATTGTGAAGGCAGGAACAGAAAAAGAGCAGGAAGTTGATTTTAGCGGAGATTTGAAGGCTTTTAACGAAGAGTCCGTAATTATACCCGGTGGGGTGTTTTTTGACAGGAGCCATACCTGGGCTTTTATGGAGAAAGATGGAAATGTAAGGGTAGGTATTGATGACTTTCTGCAGCATGTTACAGGGAAAGTAACAAATGTTAAAATGAAGCAGCCCGGTGCAAAAATTAAAAAAGGAGAAGTAATTGTCAGCCTGGTTCAGCACGGTAAGCAGCTGGACATATATTCACCTGTATCGGGTGTGATAGCAGAGTACAACCATGATCTTGCAGCAAACTCATCACTTTTAAACACCTCTCCATTCTTAGATGGCTGGGTTTATATTATTGAACCGGCAAACTGGTTAAAGGAAACACGTAAATTCTTTATGGCGGATAATTACAGGGAGTGGCTGAAGAGCGAGTTTGCCAGGCTTAAGGATTTTATCTCATCCGCGGTAAAAACCAATGATCTTAATTATTCCCAGATTGTGCTTCAGGATGGCGGTGAGGTAAGGGATAAGCTTCTTGAGAATTTCGGCCCGGATGTATGGGAAGAATTTCAGAGGCGGTATATAGATGCCGCTTCAGTTTGAAAACTTAACAGTTGGTACTGATAAACAGATTACAGTAAAACATTACAATAAAACATTGCATTAATCAAACCAAAAAAAAAGATTATGAGTATAAATCGACGTAATTTTCTGAAAGCACTCGGCATTACCGGTATCTCACTGGGAACCGGTAAAACGCTGAATGCGGCAGCAGAAAAAAAGAATGCTGATGATACAGAGTTTTACAGTGTTCTTTATGACTCTACCCTCTGTGCCGGCTGCCAGGGCTGTGAGTGGGAATGTGCACTTGAGAATGGCTTGCCTGACCCCGATCTTGAAGATATGCCTGAGGTGGGGCGGATAAGGAAAACCAATGAGAACAGGCGTACAGTTGTCAATATGTATTCCACATCCAAAGGTGAAGCTTTTGTAAAGACCCAGTGCATGCAATGCAACCAGCCTGCATGTGCTTCAGCATGCTTAACCCAGTCAATGTATAAGACTAAAGAAGGTCCGGTTACATGGCGTGAGGATAAGTGTATGGGCTGCCGGTACTGTATGATCTCATGTCCTTATGATATGCCAAAATTTGAGTACTTCAGCAAGAACCCGAAAATACTCAAATGTGATATGTGCCACCACAGGATTATTGAAGGTAAACAGCCCGCATGTGTTGAGGGTTGTCCGGCAGGTGCTCTTACTTTCGGTACCAGGAGGGAAATGATTGCCGAAGCACGCAAAAGGATCAATGATAACCCTGATCAGTACTATCATCATATTTATGGTGAACATGAGGCCGGGGGGACAGGCTACCTCTATCTTTCTGCTGTTCCTTTTGAAGAGCTGGGTTTTAATACAAAGGTGATGAAAAGGCCTTACCCTGAACTGACAAAGGGATTCCTTTACAGTGTTCCTTCAATATTTGTTCTATGGCCGGCAATGCTGCTGGGTATACATAATGCGACCAGTAATAAAAACCAACAATCAGACGAAGAAAATGAGTAATACTGAACATATATTAACAAAGAAAGATGACAGAAAATCTGTCTGGAAATTCCTTGCAGAGGAATTTAAACCTAAAGGCAAATTGTTTACGCCTTTTAACCTTATTTCTATACCGGTAATTATTCTTGGTATTATCCTGATAATTATACGGTTTACAAGCGGCCTTGGGGCTGTGACGAATCTCACCCAGGAGGTGCCATGGGGCTTATGGAAGGGTTTTAATGTTGTCACAGGTGTTGCATTCGCGGGAGGAGCATACGTGGTAACATTCATGGTATACATCCTTAATATGAAACAGTATAAACCTATTGTGCGGGCAACAGTGCTGAACGGGTTTCTGGCATATTTGTTTTATGCAGGCGCCCTGGTTCTTGACCTGGGCAGACCCCTGAATATTATAAATCCGATTATAGGTAATAATTTTGGTGCAAGCTCAGTGCTGTTTCTTGTTGCATGGCATTTTCTTCTGTATATGATAGCCCAGCTTATTGAATTCTCACCGGCAGTGGCTGAATGGGTTGGAGCACGGAAAGCACATAAGATCCTGTCAGGAATGACGCTGGCAGCTGTAATATTCGGTATTACATTATCTACCTTGCATCAGTCCGGACTGGGTGCTTTATTTCTTATGGCAAGAGAAAAGATTCATCCATTATGGTATTCAGAGTGGATACCTATACTTTTCTTTGTGTCAAGTATATTTGCCGGTCTTTCAATGGTCATCTTTGAGGGCTCAATAAGTTATAAAGTATTTTCGGGTCAGATAAATGAAAAGAATAAAAAAGCACATAAAGGAATACTGCACGGATTGTCAAAAGTCTGTACCATGACCCTTTTTGTCTATTTATTCCTTCAGGTACTGAATTTTGTACACTTAAAAAACTGGGAATACCTTGGAACGCGTATGGGTAACTGGTACCTTTTTGAAATAATCGGCTTTGTACTGGTGCCAATGATACTTTTCTTTTACAGTTACCGAAGGCAGAATATTTTACTTATCAGAACAGCTGCCATATTGACCATTACAGGTATCATTATTAACAGGCTTAATATTAGTATAATAGGATTTCAGTGGGATGCAGTACAGCAGTATTATCCTACATGGAAGGAGGTTGTAGTATCACTGACTATTATATTCGTTGAAATATGGATCTTCAGATGGGTCATTCAGCGTTTGCCCGTTTTACGGGATTCCCCCGGATGGGCAAAAAATAAATAGATTTAAATAATTAATTTAAAAAAATAGATATGGACGGATTTAGCTATACAAACATTTTCGATACCAAGGGGATTGAGTATCTGATAATAATAGGCTTTTTAATATTGATAGTCCCATTTTGGAAAGCCCTGAATAAACCACTTATGGTTAAAGAGAGGGTTAAAGAGAGCCTGGGTATCCTTAATGCCGCTGTACTGAGGATACCGGAAGGATTACTATTTAACAGGAATCATGTTTGGTCCCATCTTGAGCGTTCGGGTAAGGCAACACTTGGTCTTGATGACTTGCTTATGCATATTACCGGTGAGGTGGAGTTGAAAAATTTCAGGAATCCCGGTGAAAGAGTGAGAAAAGGCGATTTAATCGCTGAAATAACACAGGATGGCAAGCAGTTAAAGATCACATCTCCAGTCTCAGGAGAGATAAGCGATGTGAATGATAATATAATTTCTGAGCCTGCCCTTCTTAACGATGATCCTTATCAGAAAGGCTGGTTATATAAAATTAAACCGGATAAATGGAAAGAGGAAACAGGTGAATATTATATGGCCGGAGAAGCAAAAAAATGGGCTGAAAAAGAATTGCTCAGGTTTAAAGATTTCATTGCGCATTCCGTGAAGAAATATTCACCGGAGACCTCAGGTGTAGTATTACAGGAAGGTGGTGAACTGGTCGATTATCCTCTGTCCGGTATGCCGGCAGAGACATGGAAAGATTTTCAGGATGCGTTTCTGAATGCCGCTACTTAAAATACCAGGATTAAATCATGTTTATTCACTTCATTTTTATAATTTCGAAGTGAATTAAATGAGCTGATGCAAATAAGCATGGAGACCAGTTACAGACAGGTCTCCGTGCTTAACCTGTTGTAAAAGGATAGGCCGGGCTTCTTTAAAGCTGAGTGAAAATGAAAAATAAAATTAAAGGATTTCTAAACAGGATAAAGGACACAAATGTATTCAGGAGTTACCAGCTCTTCAGATCATCCATTTATGGGAGGGTAGTTTTTATTATAGCCGGATCACTTATCATTCTGCTGATAGTGTTCAATATTGTATTCAGATCGGTATATGTTGATTTTTTCAACAATACCATTCGGCAGAACGGGGATAATATTAGCTCAATAGTGGAAGGATCACTCTATTATTCAATGCTGGAAAATGATAAGGCAATGCTGCAGAGGACACTTGATATTATCAGTACAATGTCGGGTATTGACGAGGTGAATATGTATGATGACCGTGACAGCCTGGCATTTACTTCATTACCGGCAAACACTGATCACGGAATTGACCCCGACTGCCGTAATTGCCATGCCGATTTTGATTCGATGTTTCCTGAAAAAGAAAAGGTGTACCGCATTATTGGTGATACTGTCGATTGCAGTGTAATGCAGGCAGGGGAAAGCTCGAGGCAATTACTGATAAGAAAACCTATACTTAATGAAAAATCATGTTATACTGCCGCATGTCATTACCACAGTGAGAATGACGAGGTGCTGGGGTCGCTGATAATTAAGTTGCCGCTTGATGAGCTTGATTCCATGGTTGAGGAATCATCCAATGATTTTTTTATACTGCTTACTGTTATTACAGTCCTTATGGTAACATTCCTGATAATATTTACCAGGAAAAGGATTAAGAATCCCCTCAACGCTATTATAAGGGCAAGTGAAGCAGTATCGAAGGGGGATAATAAGATAAGGCTTGAAATTAAACCGGACCTGCTGGACGATATGAGAAAGGTGTCCCTGGCATTTAATAATATGCTGGACAATATTGACTCAGCTACCCGGGAATTACAGAACTGGTCGCAGCAGCTTGAATATAAAGTTCAGAAAAAGTCGGAAGAATTGTCTGATGCCCAGAATGAGCTGATACACGTTGAACGGATTGCTTCGCTGGGGAAGCTCTCATCCTCTGTGGCTCATGAGATAAACAACCCCCTGTCCGGCATACTGGTCTACACCAAGCTTGTGCATAAGCTTTTGAATAAGGATGACTGTTACCATCCAAAGAAGGAGTCAATGCTCAAACACCTGAAATTTATAGAGACAGAGACAAAACGCTGTGGCGAGATTGTAAAAGGCTTGCTTGATTTTTCAAGAAAAGATAATGAAGATTTTGAGGTTAAAAAATTGCATGATATACTTGATGAAACATGTAAGCTTATAACTCATTCCGCAATGATAGCTAATATTAAGATGTCTAAGGAGTTCAGGGCTGAAATGGATGAGGTCTTATGCAGTCCAAACCAGGTTAAGCAGGCATGTTTTGCCATAATGGTAAACGCCGCCGATGCAATAAAGGAGAACGGGGAGATAATCGTAAGAACCAGTAACCCGGATGAGGACACAATAAGAATGGATTTCAGGGATAACGGAACAGGAATAAGTCCCCAGGATATCCCTCATATTTTTGAGCCTTTTTATACTACAAAAAGGGATGAGAACGGACTGGGACTCGGGCTTTCAATAGTGCATGGTATCATAGAGAACCATAAGGGTAAAGTGGAAGTGGATTCGGAATTAGGAAAAGGAACAACAATATCATTAATCTTCCCTCTTAACAGGGATTAAAGCAAACCGACATGGCTGAAAAAAAAGTATCAATACTGGTAGTAGACGATGAGGAATCGGTAAGAGACTCATTATATAACTGGTTTATCGATGACGGTTACGCAGTAGAATGTGCAGAAAATGCAAAAGAGGCTCTCAGGATGCTTGAAGCAAGAGACTTTGATATTATCCTTGCTGATATCAAAATGCCCGGGATGGACGGAATGGAAATGCACAGGCGTATCAAGACCCTTAACAAGGAACCCATATTCATTATCATGACAGCCTTTGCATCTGTTGATACAGCCGTACAGGCATTGAAAAACGGGGCCTACGATTATGTTACAAAACCTTTTGATCCGGACGATCTCTCACATTTAATAAGAAATGCCGCTTCACATGTAACTCTCAGGGCTGAGAATGAAGGCCTGAAGAACAAAATTACATCCCTTGAAGATATTGATGACCTGATAGGAGAAAGTGAGGCTATGAAGCAGGTACTTAGAGAGGTGGAAAGCGTTGCACAGTCGAATTCCTCGGTAATTATCACCGGCGAGAGTGGTACTGGCAAGGAGCTTATAGCCAGGGCTATACATGCTAATTCGCCCCGTAAATACTTTCCCCTGATAAGTGTACATTGTGGTGCACTCAGTGAAAGCCTGCTGGAAAGTGAGCTGTTCGGACATGAGAAAGGAGCCTTTACAGGCGCCAGCTTTAACAGGAAGGGCCGTTTTGAAATGGCAGACGGTGGAACCATCTTTCTTGATGAGATTGGCACTATCTCCCCAAAGATGCAGATAGAATTGCTGCGTGTGCTTGAAACACGCTCATTTGTAAGGGTGGGGGGTAATAAGGAAATAAGCTCTGATTTCAGGGTTATCTGTGCTACCAACCGCGACCTTAAGAGCATGGTGAAAAACGGTACTTTCAGGGAAGACCTGTATTACCGGCTTAATGTGGTTAATATAAGAATTCCGCCACTCAGGGAAAGAACGGAAGACATTCCCCTGCTGGTTAATCACTTTATAAGGAAATATTGTAAATCGATGAGCAGGGATCTTATCTCAGTGGAGCCTGCAGCACTCAAACACCTGCAGGAATTTGAGTTCCCGGGAAATGTAAGAGAATTGGAGAATATGATTGAAAGGGCCATAGTTATAGGAAATGGTAAAGAGATACGCCTGAAGGACCTGCCTATGGGAAGAGAGGTAATGAGCAGCTCTATTGAAAGCCTTGATGATCTTGAGAAAAAGCATATATCCTCAATACTTAATAAATATAACTGGAATATATCCAGGGCAGCCAAGGCGCTGGATGTTGACCGTGCAACACTTTATAATAAAATTAAGAAGTACGATCTTAAAAAGAGGACCAAATAATTACTCCGCCACTATTGTTACAGATCAAGAATCAAAGAAGAAAATTTAATCGGAACTGATTGGATAAGAAAACTATAATATTGATTTCATGCGGACATTTTGAAAAAAGTGTTATTGATAAAATATCCTCCGACCTGTTGAGTGTTTTTGGTTTACCCCTGGATGTAAGACACTGCAACCTTGATCTGAACAGCTTCTATAATCCCGGCCGCAGGCAGTATGATGCAAACCTTATACTTAAAAAAGTTTCGGAACTGGCCCCCCATGGAGCTTACAAAACGATAGGGCTGCTCCGTGTAGACCTGTTTATACCAATACTTACGTATATTTTCGGACAGTCGGTTCTTAATGGCAATACAGGTATAGTCTCACTGTACAGGCTGAGAAATGAGCTTTACGGAATGAAGCAGGATGACAGGTTGCTGACTGAACGGTTCCGCAAAGTCATTATACATGAACTGGGACATTCATTCGGACTGATACATTGTCTTAATCCAAGCTGCATTATGAGATCCAGTACCTATGTTGAAGACCTTGATCAGAAAAAACTGGGTTTCTGCAATAAATGCACGGAAGAATTGAATTTCAGGATAAGAAAGGATTAAATGGTATAGCTGCTCAGCCAGTGATCTTGTTTCATTTATGTGATTACAGTATATTTTATGATTTTTTATTAATTTTGGAGGTACCGGGACTATTTTAGATAAACAAACAGTCTGAAAAACAGATGAATATTAAACCATTATATATATCAGATAACGTGATTCTTGTAGGCCTCGAGGATGACTTCCGCGAGCCCTGTGTCCCGGATGGACTGGTTAGTGCAATAGATCTTGGAAATAAAAAAGTGCTGCATGCCCCCTGGAGCGGACAAAAGATACTGAGAGAAGGAGAGTATATACCCATTTTATCCCACCAGAAAAATGAGTACAGGCAGAAAATAAAAAAAAGGCTGAAAAAACGGGAGATCGCAGATATTGAAAAACAGCTGAAACATCCCACCCAGGAGGCAGTTGAATCATTGATCTGGAAACCCGAAAGATTATTCGTAAACAGCACCGATGAGCGGTAAATGAACATCTGTACATTAATACCGTTCTTATATTGAACTACTTGAATGATGGAGACAAAACCTGGTCTGACATATTCCGGTGCCGCAAGGATAACAGCTATATATCTTATAGTTAGCATCTTGTATATACTGTTTTCTGACAAATTATTACTGGTTTTTCTTCAGGAGAATGCCGGTGCTGAGGAAATAAGCAGGATACAGACCTATAAAGGCATTGGCTTTGTTTTTATTAGCTCTGCTTTGATATTTTACCTGATAATGAATGAGTTGAGGCGTAAAAACTCTCTTATTGCCGAGGCTGTGAACAGGCGCAGGGAAATGGAATCAATGACTGAAAAGTATAAATTACTTAATCGTGAGCTTACAGAAAGAAATGAATTTATTGAGATAATACTGGATAACCTTCCCATAGGAGTGGCTATTACCCTGATTAATGAGGGTACGGCCATTTATATGAACAGGGCATTTACGGATATCTACGGATGGCCGGCTGAAGAATTGACTAACATAAGCGGATTCTTTGAAAAAGTGTATCCTGATAAAGAATACAGGGAGAAAATACAGAAGATGGTCAGGGATGATATAGCAAGCGGTGATCCGGATCAGATGCACTGGAATAATATAATCACCACCGGGCAGTCGGGGGAGAAAAAGATAGTGAATGCTGCAAACATACCTGTTTTTGATCAGAATCTTATGATTTCGACCGTAATGGATGTTACTGACCTGCAACGGACTATTGAAGATAAGAATATGCTTTTTAATTATTCAAAAGATATGATCTGCATAGCCGGCTTTGATGGATATTTTAAGACCCTTAACCCTGCCTGTGAGAAGATCCTTGGCTGGACGGAAAAGGAGTTATGCAGCAAGCCCTTTATTGAGTTTGTACATACTGATGATATTGCATCAACAAAGGAGCAGGTTAATCAACTGATCAGTGGCCGCGAAACCCTGTCCTTCGTTAACAGGTGTATTACAAAGAAAGGTGATTACAGGTATCTGTCATGGAGTTCTTTCCCCCTGGAGAGTGAAAAGAAGATATTTACCATTGCACGGGATATTACACAAATTATTGAAAAGGAAGAGGAGATTAAATCATATCAAAAATCCCTGCAGGATCTTACCACAGAGTTCACAATAGCGGAAGAAAGGCAAAGACGGGAGATAGCATCAAGCATTCATGATAACCTGAGCCAGTCACTTGTGGTAGCCAAAATGAAACTGTCAGCCTTAACAAATGAAAGCATGGTAGGCGATCATGCTGATACAATAAGAAAGGTTGTCGGACATATTTCAGATGCTCTTGAGAGCTCAAGGGATATAACCTATAATCTGAGTCCGCCTGTATTATATGAGCTCGGTTTAAAAGAAGCAATTTTATGGCTGGCCGGAAAAACAGCTGAAGAATATAATTTAAAGATTGAAACAAAGCTTGATATCGGGGATATCAGCTTGTCTGACGATATACTGATATTGATATTCAGAACAGTGCGTGAAATTTTATTCAACACCGTGAAGCATGCAGATGCATCCCTGGCGCTTATTGAGATGAGGAAAACAGAAGGCAGGCTGTTTACAAGGATAAGCGATAACGGATGCGGGTTTGATGTGGGTTCCGCGGGTAAACAGGTAATGAAAAAAGGATTCGGGCTTTTTGCGGTAAAAGAGAGAATAAAGAACCTCAGAGGTGACCTGAGTATTAACTCTGAACAGGGTAAAGGAACAGTCGTGGAGTTTTATTTACCATTGGATTAATAATTTTAAAGGATTGATGAAAGCTGAAATAATACTGGCGGATGACCATAAAATTGTGCGCGAGGGACTCAGGAGTGTTATTGAATCGTCCCCTGCATACACTGTGGTGGCGGAAGCTGATAACGGCCGGCAGGCTGTTAAGCTTGCTGCAGAGATGAAACCGGATATTGTACTGATGGATGTGGCAATGCCTGATCTGAATGGTGTGGAAGCCGCAAAACAGATATTGAATAATAATCCAGATATACGAATTATTGCATTATCAATGCATTCGGACAAACAGTTTGTGTCGGGCATGCTTGCAGCAGGAGCATATGCTTACCTGCTTAAGGACTGTGATTCAGCCGAGTTAATGAAAGCTATCGAAACAGTAATGCATAAGCAGAAATATGTGTCCGGCAAGATATCAGAACTGATACTGTCGGAATTTATATCCGGACTGGATAATGATGAAAACATACTGAGCAGCCGTGAGCGTGAGATTCTGCAACTGATAGCGGAAGGCAAATCATCAAAGGAGGTAGGAGAGATGCTTTTCCTTAGCTCCAAGACGGTTGATGTACACAGGAAGAATATCATGGATAAGCTTAAGCTGCATACACTGCCTGAACTCACTAAATATGCCATACGTTCAGGATTAACAGGCACAGATGCCTGATCCTCCGGTAAGCTCAGGATTCCCTGGCCCGTATATCTGCTTACCTTTCTCATCTGACTTCTTTAAGAACCCCGGTTTAAGTAATTAAGGATTTTGCTTATTGATACCTCTGTTTATCATATCTATTTTTGTACTGTAAATAAATATTATTATGACAGACAGAGGGAAAGCACAGGAAATATTAAACCGGTCTGATAATAAACCAGGCCGGTCTGACAGTAAATTAAGCCGTTATAATATACTGGTGGCGGAGGATGAATATGTTAACAGGGCTTATTTCAATATTATTCTAGGTAAGCATAACTATAATGTAATTGAAGCAGAAAACGGCAGCATTGCATTTGATATATTTAAGTCGGGACAAAAGATTGACCTTGTGATCATGGACCTTAAGATGCCTGTTATGGATGGCTGGGAGGCAACAAGGCTGATCAGGGCGCATGATTCCCGTATCAGGATTATTATCATCAGTGCTTACGGCCTTAACGGGGAAAAACAGCGTGCGCTTGATGCCGGGGCTGATATGGTAATGCCCAAACCGGTGAAACCTGATAAGCTGCTGTCTGCAATCAGCAGGTATCTGTAGAAAAGTCTATTTTGTATTAATAAATTCTTGATAAAATGTTTAAGGAACCAGATGAGAGAATAAAGAGTAAGGACCTGAGAGTAACACTAATAGAAGATTCACTGCATATTGGGGAATGGATAAGAGACAGTATTGGAGAAATTCAGGGACTGGAACTGGTTGACTGGAATACAGGTGGCGAGCATGCTGTAAGCCGGGTGCAGGACAAAAAGCCTGATATTGTTATTCTTGACCTTAACCTGCCTGGCACCAGAGGCCTTGATATCCTTCAGCAGCTGCGCAGCAATGGGGCAAAACCTTTGATAATTGTATTTACCATTAATGAGCAGGCAAGAAAAAAGGCCCTGGAAATGGGAGCTGACTATTTCTTTGACAAAGCTCGCGAAGACCAGGACCTGTTAAAAACACTTAAGACACTGGGCAGGCTTAACCTGAACCATGTTCTTATTTAAGATATATACTATTCCCTTTTAATCCATACCCTGGAAACCGCATCTTCATCCTTGTCTGCACCCTCCGGATCCCTGTTATTACGGGCGTAATAAGGAATGGCAAGCAGGGGACTGTCATCTTCCCATTTACCCTTTATTGTTAGTATCCCGTCCAGCAGGTCTTCTCTCCATTCAGTGCTCAGCGGATATTCAGCGGCGGCCTGTTGAATATCAGGCTGATCAACATTCTCTACAGTGAATACAAGAGGTCCGTACCTCAACGCTATAAGTCCCCTGTTGGCTTCAACCCTTTCATCTGTGGTTATCACCTGTATCTCCATTGGTATCTCAAAACTGATCTCATCTCCTTTTTCCCAGTCGCGGTTGATAACGGCATAACCCTTCTCAATGTTATATTCGACTTTTTCCCCGTTCACGGTCAGATTACTTATGCCATTGACCTCAGGTATGGCAGTATAGAGCTGACTGGTATTCCTGTCGGGTATGCGCACATTTATATTGAAATTGCCGGGCTTATCCGGGTTTATGATAATATTTACCTTACCATCCCATGGGTAATCTGTTTCCTGTATCATTTCAATATCCCTTCCGCCGGCAACATTTTCAACCTTTATAGTACTGCCTATGAAAAGATTAACATAGATACCGTTGTCATCAGTAACATATGTCCATGTAGGCACCATCAGGAGGGTTCTTGGTATATTACCCACGCAACACGGACATACATGCCATGAATAACGGTCATTGCGTTGAGTCATCGGGTTGGTGTAGTAAAAATTCTCGCCTTCTATATCCAGTGATCCGAGCAAAGCGTTATACATCGTTTCTTCGTACAGGTCAGCATATTTTGCATCATGATACGCCAGGTTCATTTTATACTGGAAGAAAATAAGACCGCAGCTTGAGCATGATTCACAGTAAGCATTATGCCTGAGGGAGTAATCCGGGCCAAAGCCCTCTGATGTTTCACCGCTGCCTACACCACCTGTTACATAATATTTTTTGTTTACCATATTATCCCACAGGGACATAACGGCACTCTGGTAATCAGTATCAGCTGTTTCAGCTGCAACATCGGCCATACCTGAATAGCTGTATACAGCCCTTACTGCGTGACCTACCGCTTCATACTGTTGTTGTACCGGCACATGGCTCTGATCATATTCCGAACCTCCTCCGCGATTGTCAAGCAGGAATTTTGCAAGGTCAATATATGCATCGCCACGCCCGTTTCCTTCCATATCGTTTACAAAGCGTCCGAACCTTACCAGGGCCTGTTCCATTTCCTGGTGACCATCATACCAATCCTGCTTATCAGGACCCGGACCGATATTATCAACCCAGCAGTCGGCCAGTTTCTTGGCGGCGTCATACAGACGGGTGTCAGTGCCTTCGGTTAGGGTATAATGGTTAATGGCTGATTCAATAAAATAACCGGCTACATATCCTTCGTGTGTTGACCTGTTATCGGGTGACCATCTTTCTTTCCACCTGCTTGTATCACGCAGGGTATAGGCCGTTTGTAGGTATCCGTCACTTTCCTGTGCAGAAAGTATAATGGGTATCCATTCTTCTATGGTTTTTTTCATTTTTTCCTGGGCTTCAATTATTTCCTTATCGCCCTGCGGGTCAACCATAAGTGCAATGCTCATAGACTCAATGGTCTGGTGCACCCATGCATTGGAGAATACGTATCCCTTATGCCTTCCGTGAGGCTCTCCGCGCAATGCTTTGGCAGCCTCAATAAAATTGTCTATTCCACCTTCCCCTCTTTCCAGATCATCTCTGTTAATCTGGTCTATGCACCATGGTATCCAGTTTACAATTATGGCTTTGGCCCTTGAATTCCATAAAGGATTATCTATTTTATACTTTTTTGTATATACAACATTAAGCCTCTCCTCAGGGGGAGGATTATGTGCATGTACAATCAGTTCAGAGGATTCTTTCATTCTTCCCGCCTTTGCTTCAAATGTGAGGGTGTACGTTCCCGGCTCTGAGAATGTTGCTGTTGTTTCAGTGGATCTTGAATCTTCGAAACTGACTCTGCCCGGTCCCGATACTTTTTTCCAGCGGGTGCTTTTAACCGGGCTTACAGATTTGTAAGTGCCGTTTAAAAAAGTCCTGCCCCCGGTAATAACGCTTCTTTCATGACCGGCATCTGTAACCGGGGCATATTGTGCTGAAGGATCTGAAGAAATAACCTTCCACTCAAAAAGGGCAGATGTCTTTTCCTCTTTGTTGCTTACTTCAAGACGCAGATTTTCTGTCTCTATCTCTTCAATGCTTAAAATGACAGCTTCACCTGCAGCAATTTCTCCGCCTGATATAATATTAACCGGCAGGTATTCATCTCCATCCCTGTATTTTATATTATATGATGCAGGCAGGGCAATTCTTCGATTAGTGTCTGCCCAGTGCAGATGTATCTCATCTATTGAGACAGGCTCCTGCCATGTATATTCAACCCATACCGTATCAGCAGGCCTGCGGCTCCAGAATACATAGGATTTATTCCTGGTATCCTCAGTACTGTCAGGAATAACACCATCGTTAATTATGGCCATTCTTTCCGGGGTCATATAACCTGATGAGGATACCGGACTTGCTATTAAAGCAAGGTTTGAACTCCCTTTCTCTGCATCACGTCCTGTACATGATGAGAAAAAGATCACTACAAGTGTTAAAACAACACTTATAACTGTATAATTTTTACTTTTCATAGCTTTGATATTATTGGATTTTGTAATTACCTGTGCTAAAATATGAAAAAAATCTGATTTGAGTGATTATGTTAAAGATATTCTTAAGCATTTTATGCATTTAAGGTGATGTAGTTTATTTATTGCTTATTCTGTTTTCCCTGGGTTTTCTTTTAAAGAAGAAGAAAAGGGAGGTGGATATTATAATCATACCTGTAATTGTTATCCAGTCAGGTTGTTCTCCGGGCAGCACTATCCAGCTGAGTATTGCACCAAGAACGGGAATGATGAATTTCCAGAGATTAAGGTCAGACACTTTTACACCCGGTATATGGAGTGCTGTATACCAGAGGGAGAATGCTGCTGCTGACATAAAACTCAGCCACCCGAGTGAGGCCCAGTATTCTAAGGGTTGCCGGAATGAGTTATATCCCTCCATTGGAATTGAAATGAGGAATAAGGCCAGTCCGCCAACTAGTAATGAGAAGGAGCTTAAAACAAGGGGATTAATCTTTTTACCGTATTTGGAAACTATTATATTACTGAAACCGGATGTGAAGTTCACTCCCAGCAGTAAAAATATTCCAATAATCTCCAGTTCCTGGCCAAGATCAAGCGACTGTCTGCCCATGCTGACAAAAACAACCCCCGCTATGCCTGCAATAAGTGTTGCCGTCCTTTTTTTTGTAAAAGGTTCATTCCTGATCATAAGAGAGGCTATAACAGCAATTATTAAAGGCTGTACACCGATAATAACTGCGCCTACGGCACCCGGGACCAGGTCCATGCCTGAATAGAACAAAGCATAGTTCAGAAATGTCTGGGTAAGGGCAAGCAGCAGTAGTATCCCGTAATTATCCTTTACTGTCCGGATATATTTCACCGGTTTGCAGGTAAAAGGAAGAATCAGCAGTCCGGATATAAAGAATCTTGTACCGGCAAATGCGAGCGGACTGGAATATTCCAGTCCGATTTTAATACCTGCAAATGCAGTGGACCAGAGCAGGCAGGATGCTATGGCCAGCAGTATTGAATTTGTTTTGTTTTTCAATGTTCATCTGGTTGTTCATGCAATTTAAAACTATAATGCATAATCAAGTGCTTTGATCAACCTGTCAGCTTCTTCCAGTGTATTATAATGGACCAGGGATATCCTTACAACCCCGTTTTGTTTTTCCAGGCCCAGATCGTGGATAAGCCTGTAGGCATAGAAATGTCCCCATCTTATCGCTACCTTTTTCTCATCGGTTTGCAGTGTTATCTCCCTGCTGTCACGGTTTTTCTGAACAAATGAAATTGTAGGCACACGGATATCCGAAGATGATTCCTTCCGGCCGATTATCATAATATCCTTTCGTGAATTAAGATAGTCCAGCACCCTGGAGGAAAGATCTTCCTCATGTTTTGCTATCAGCGAATATATATACCTTAATTTTTCCCCGGCATTATCACTTCCTGTATACCCATGTTTTTCTGCCAGGTCTGTGAAATACTCCGGCAGGGCACTCAGTCCATGGCAGAACTCGAAATTATAATTTCCCGGTTGAAATTTATAAGGAGGATCCTTTATAAAGAAATGGTTAAATCCCGGAAGGGCTTTAAGGATATTTAATTTGCCGTACATCATTGCATAGTGGGGACCATAGGTCTTATAAAAGCTAAAAACGAAGAAGTCAACATCGGTCTCCCTGACATCAACCTGCCGGTGGGGTGTATAAGCTACGGCGTCCACACAGACCATGGCTCCGTATTTATGAGCCATGCGTGTGAATTCTCTTACCGGGTTCAGCATTCCCAGCACATTGGAGGCGGCGGTGAAGGCCACCAGCTTTGTCTTTTCATTCAGTAGACTTTCGAGATCCTCTTTTTCCAGCTGCATGGTCTCCGGGTTCAGCTTCCATTCTTTTATTGTGAAGCCGTAATTACCAAGTTCCCTCCATGCCCCGATATTTGCTTCATGATCACAATTGCTTACGATTATCTCATCACCGTCTTTCAGTATTCTCCTGAAATTATCAGCCAGTATCCTCACCAGCAGAGTGGTTGAGGATCCAAGTATTATCTCCCTGGGATCTTCTGCATTAATCCATTCCGCCAGCTTCCTGTGAGCTTCATCATGCCTCTCTTTGGCAAGTACGGAGTGAGGGTAGGAGCCGTCAAGCTGCACATTTGATGTATAGAAGTGCTCATTTATCCTGTCAACCACGGTCTTTGCTATCTGTGATCCGCCGGCATTGTCAAGCAGTACCCAGTCTGTGTCCAGTCCCGGAAACTGTGACCTTATATAATCTGTTTTCAGCATATTTAAATATTTATGTCGTGTTAAACATTTTTTGTTCTTTCAATCAAAATATGAATATAATACTTTTCCTGGTGCCCGGCAGTATTCATTTATCTCCTATTACATATTCAAATATTTATTTAAAAAGATTCCACTCCGGGGGGTCCACACCCAGCAGGTGTTTTACGAAGAAATCCCTGCGCTTGTGTTCCCCGTAATCACCACCGCTTGAGTGTTTCATTCCCGGTACAAGCAAATATTCAAAATCCTTGTTTGCTTTAATCAGGGCATCCACAACCTGCACTGTTGAGGCAGGATCTACATTATTATCCATCTCACCGTTAATAAGAAGCAGCTTGCCCTCCAGCTTGTGGGCATTATCAACGTTTGATGATTCAGCATATTCCGGTCCTACAGGCCATCCCATCCACTGTTCATTCCACCATATCTTATCCATGCGGTTATCGTGGCAGCCACAGGATGATACGCCAACCTTATAAAACTCAGGATGGAACAGAAGCGCACCCGTTGAATTTTGTCCACCGGCAGATGTCCCGTATATACCTACACGTGATATATCCATTGCGGGATATTTGCCTGCTGCCTCCTTCATCCATAATATCCTGTCAGGGAATCCTGCATCCTTTATATTCTGATAACATACATCATGAAATGCCTTGGACCTGTTTGATGTCCCCATCCCGTCAATCTGCACCAGTACGAATCCAAGTTCAGCCAGTGCATGCATATTGCCCATGTAAGGTCTGAATGATTTCGGAACAAAGCTGGAATGCGGTCCGGCATATATATATTCAATTACAGGATATTCTTTCGAAGGGTCAAAGTTTTGGGGACGTATTATTATTCCCCATATATCCGTCTTCCCATCCCTTGCTTTTGAGACAAAAACTTCCGGGGCTTTCCATCCCTGTTTTTTGAGATCAGAAATATCAGCCTCTTCAAGCTTCATTACCTCTGCCCCGGTAAGTGCTGACCTGAGTACTGCCACGGGTGGATTTTCTACAGTAGACCAGGTATCCACAAAATATTTCCTGTCAGGAGAGAAGTGGGCGTTATGTGTGCCATAACCCTCAGTCAGACGACGCAGGCCGGTGCCGTCAAAGTTAACCCTGTAATAGTGAATAAAATACGGATCCCCTTCTTCCTTGCCGCTGGCCATAAATATTATCTGCCTGTTCAGGCTGTCAACATACTCCACATCCCTGACAAGCCATTCACCTGAGGTGATCTGGTTCTTAAGTTTTCCGTTAACGCCGTCGTAAAGGTAGAGGTGGTTCCATCCATCCCTTTCGGAGGCCCAGATTATCTCTTTGCCGTCATTTACGTTATTCCTGTATCTTTTGCCGCTGTAATCAATGAAAGTCTCCGATTTTTCATCTATAATAATCGTTTGATCCCCTGTTTCGGCATCTATGTTAATGACCCTGTAAACCTGGTGACCTCTTTTATTATATTCATAGCTGAGCGTTTTGCTGTCCCGGGCCCACCTGTACCTGCCCACTGAATACTGGTTTGGGATAAGAGACCTGTCAACGCTGATATGTTTTTTTGATTCTATATCAAATATCTGGGGATAATGCTGTGGAAGCGCATCGCCCGGTTTTGCATATTCGTAAACATGATGCTTTGGTTGTAGCTGGTCATCCGGTGCCGACTCCACATAATGTATCATATGTTTCTCTGCAGGTTTCACCATGTAAGCCATAATTTTTTCAGAGTCGGGCGACCACTGCATGAATGAAGAATAATAGAAGCCCGTTCCGCCATCATAGCTGAGACGGTATTCTTTATCAGTATCCGTGTCCTTTATATAAAGGTCGAAGTTTTTTATAAAAGCCTCCCATTTCCCGTCGGGCGATTCTACCGGGTCATTCGACAGTTCATCCCTCCGGTCCCACATCCATCCGTTTCGCGACCTGCTGTTACCATTCCTTTTTTCGCCGCTTTCCAGCTTATAAGACGGTAGTTTACATGTCCATTCAATATTATCCCAGTTAAATGTGAAGCTTTTCAGATCTTCGCTGAACCTTACCCTGCTTATTGGCAGCTGATCCGGATCTATATTTTTATCAGTGAAATCTTCCATGCTTTCAGCCAGTTTGCGGGTTTTGAAAGCTTCTTTTTTGCTCCTGGCTGCCGGATCTACCATTATGTATTCTTTTCCTTCAGCAGTTTTATTATCATAGGTAAATACATTGGATTCACCTGCCCATGCCGGTCTTACATCTCCATAATAAACTTTATTTCTGAACTTTTCACCCAGACTGTCCGCCCTCAGGTAATCAGCCAGCTTACCCTGGCCTGATAATGTTACGGTTAACAAGAATAAACATGTAATTGCTAATCCCGGTTTCTTTAAATATTTCTTCATTTTTATTTACTTTAAGATCGATATTATTTACTTTTTTCAACTTTCAAATGTACATAAGCATTATGGTTTAGGGAAAAAATTGTTATTGTTTTAAAATATATTTTTTATTTTAT
>JAWLFR010000149.1:0-4923 GCA_041685495.1 Bacteroidales bacterium | reverse complement strand
GATAAGGTAAAACTGGCGGTCAGTGAAAAGAATATAGGCAGAGCCGCTATAAGAAACCTGCTTGCGGCCAGCGCCATGGGCGATTACCTGCTTTTTATTGATGCTGATGCACTTATACAGGGTAATCCCAAGGATTATCTTACCAGGTGGCTTGATAATTACAGGCAGGCACCGGTGGTGTGCGGAGGAACAGACTATCATAGTACAGCTCCTGATAATCCTGATAAATATCTCAGGTGGCATTTTGGTTATTATAATGAAAAGAAGTCGGTTAAGAAGAGAAGGAAAAAACCATATTCAACATTTTCCGGTTTTAACTTCCTTATTGAAAAGTCCATACTTGACAGGTTTAAGTTCAATGAAGAGCTCAGAAAATACGGACATGAGGATACACTCTTTGCTTACCAGCTGAAAAAAGCCGGGATAGATATCGCCCATATAGATAACAGCCTGATACATGACGGACTGGAATCTAACAGGGATTATATTCTTAAGACAAAGGACAGTATAAGTAATCTTAATATTCTGTATGATAAGGTAACCGATAAACGGACTTTTGCCAGTGTCGTTAAGTTGCTGAGATATTATAAAAGGTTGAAATTTTTTGGTATCACAAGGATCCTGGCATATGTGTACAGGCGCAGACAAAGGCGTATAGAGATAATGTTGCGGTCAGCCAAATGCTCACTGAGAATATTTAAGATATATAAACTGGGGCTCTTCTGCTATTACCGTTATAATAAGGATGAGAACGAAGGTTGAAATAGCGGTAACGAAATATAGAATGAGGATACAGGCAGGTGGCAAGAGGGCTTTTTAATTGAGAGAGCTGTTTAATACTGAGCATTACCTTTCATATGATCAATGATTTCAGATTCCCTTGTCAGATATGAGCCCATACAATCAGCTGTCAGACAGGAGTGAACAGGTATTACAGCCAGCAGGTCGCCGGGCATTACAGTTCCGGCGAGATCATTATCCGAACAATCAATGATGCCATGCTCCTGCGAAAGAGAGGATACATAAACTGTATTACGCGGTTTAAACCATCCGCTTTCGTTTATGCCTGCCAGCATCCCGTAAACAGGCCTGCCGTCTTTTAAAACACTATCTTTGGAAAGATGGACGGCGCCACCATGAATCACTATTGTCTCTGCACTCAGCCTGATGTCTATAACAGGGCAATACAGGGCAATAGCAATATCATCAAAGGAGCAGCTCCCGTTAATATATTGCATGAGATCGTAAAAAATAAAATTTCCCGGCCTCATTTCATCTATACCTTCAAAGCTGCTTGCCAGGGATGCCGAGGGAGTGTCCCCCACAGATATTATTAAATCGCGGAGGCCTGATCTATCCCGGCAGTGTATGATGCGGCTGACAGACCTGTTATAATGTTCGAGAATCAATTTCCTGCTTTTTAGTCCGTAAGTGCTTCCGTCATGGGTCATCAGGCCACGGATACTTATATTATCATTGGAAGCAAGATGCTTAATGCAGGCCTTCATGCTTTCAGTATCATCCCAGCGGATGCCTGAACGGTTATAGCCTGTATCTGTTTTTATCATAACTTCAAGTGGAAAACGGCATTGTTCTGACAGGATACGTGCTGTATCCGGACAGGCAACTGTTGCCTGCAGCCTGCAGCGGCCGGAAAGCTTTTCATATAATGAATATTCACGGGGATTATAGGCTATACCAACCAGGATATCATCCCAGCCATCATCAGCAAAATAGTATGCCATCTTAAGGGATGAAACAGTTATCTTATCCACTCCGGCGGCTCTGAACCAGCGACCTATTGACCGTGACTGGTGTGTCTTAAAATGAGGCCTGAAAGATATATTCTCCGTTCTCAACTTCTGAATCATTTGTTCAAGGTTGGAAAGGCATTTATCCTTATCTACCATTAATCGAGGACCTGTGATCTGATCAGTATACATATTATCCGGCTTTTCTTCGAAAATAATTAAAATAAGGCTAAAGGCAATTATTATATCATTAGTATATTTGTTTAATAACAGTTTCTGATGAACAGATTGTTTTAATAAGCATATCTTCACTGTTGATTATGATTCATATTAACAGGGTTAACAAACAGCCTTCAGCATGAAGAGTCCTGTTATTTATCTCAGGCAGGAAGAAATGTAAAAATTTTTATAATGAAAAAGATCAGACAGTGGATAAAAGAAAAGATTAAATATCTTACCGAAGATATCTGGCGTATACCCCTGGCTGAACTGCCCAGGAGAAAGTCATTCCTTATCAGGGAGATAAGGATACTGGTGCTTGCCTTCAAAGGCTTTCGGGAAGATAAAGCCCAGCTTAGGGCATCGGCCCTTACATTTAACACACTTCTTTCAATAATACCTATGGTTGCTATTGCTTTCGGGATAGCACAGAGTTTTGGATTTAAAGAAAGAATGGAGGTTGAGATACGGAAAGCACTTTTGGGCCATGAAGATGTGATGAACTGGATACTGCAGATAACAGAAAATTTCCTGGAATCAAGCAGCGGAGGTTTTATTGCCGGAGTGGGACTGCTCATACTGGTCTGGTCGGTCATGCAGGTGTTGAATCATATTGAAAAATCATTTAACCATATCTGGCAGATAAAGAAAGCAAGGCCCTGGGTGCGCAAATTTGCAGACTACCTGTCCTTAATGATTATTGGCCCCCTGTTTCTTGTTGTTTCAGGCAGTGTTACGGTATATCTTAATACAAAGATGATAGACATATCTGATCAGACCATGGTGCTGAATACCATAAAGCCTGCCCTGATGTTTATATTAAAATTCACACCGTATATAATTATGTGGCTTGTGCTCACAATGCTGTATATGGTAATGCCAAATACCCGTGTTAAATTCAAATCCGCTTTTGTTGCCGGGGTTATAGCCGGAACACTGTTCCAGCTAATACAGATGATTTATATTAACTCGCAGATAGGTGTTTCAAAATATTCGGCCATATACGGCAGCTTTGCTGCATTCCCGCTTTTCCTGATATGGTTGCAGATCAGCTGGCTGATAGTGCTTATGGGCGCAGAAATATCTTTTGCTAACCAGAATATCAACAGGTATGAGCTTGAATTTGAGTCACTTAAAGTGAACGCATATCAAAAAAGAATATTAACCCTGATCATAATAAATATAATAGTCAAAAGATTCATTGCCGGTGAAACCCCTGTTCCCGCTACTGAGATATCAAAAAAGATAAAGATACCCGTAAGACTGGCCAGGGATATACTTTATAATCTGACTGCAGCCGGACTGCTTACCGAGATAAATATTGACAGTCCGCGCGACAGACTGTACCAGCCTGCAATGGATCCCGGTAAAATGAGCCTTTTATATGTGCTCTCACGCATAGAGAAAAGCGGGGGAGAGAATATTCCTGTGAAAGATACAGCTGAATACAGGAAATTCAACAGTATAATAAGTGATTTTGGTAAAAAGCTGAAAGAAAGTGATCTGGATTTACTTATAAGCGAAATCTGAGTCAGTCTCACGCAGCAGGTATTCTATCATATTGTCAAAACTCCCCCAGTGGTGAAAGGGGTAATGCGGCAGATCCATTATTAAATGCTTTGTTTCTTCTCTCTTTTTCCAGTAATTAATCTGGTTTTCAGCTGGGAAAATCCTGTCATTGGTACTGGATAATGCTATGTCCCAGTTATATCTCTTATCCGGATTCTCCATCATCCTGTTGTACAGCCACCTCAGTTCAGAACCATATGAGCTGATACTCCTTCTGGATAACTTTTCAGTGTTTCTGTCAAGTACAGTCTTACCGCCAAACATCCTGATATTGAATTTATCCATGCCCGCCTCATCAATATTCTCCAGCGTACCCTCAAATATTTCAAGGGGTATGCCGTATTTATTATCAGCAGGTACAGGTGTGCCGTTTACTGCAATTTTCAGGTCAGGGTCAAGGTTCATCGATCCTGACATATACTCAGCAGCCCAAACACCCAGTGACCAGCCTATAAGTATTACCTTATCGTATGTCTTACGGTCAGGAAGTACCAGTGGTTCGTCAGCTGAATAATTATAGTAAAGAATAAAATCATGATCATCAGTGCATAAGGGGATAAAAGCATTCCTGTCAATACCCCATCCTCCAAACAATATAATAAGCCTTTTATTATCTTCCCTTCGTCTGATATGAGTTTTCACAAGTATGAAAATTTTTATTAATAAGGTTCTTCACTTCGCTTATGAGATCATCTGGCAGAGCTCTTCCCCGGTTCCCGGATCAACGAAGATTTGCATAAAGATTAAATGCTCAAAATCAAAATCATAATCCTATCGATTATATAATTACTTCACCGGTTCTATTATTGTCCGGTATAGAAAGTTAAATTTTGCGCTAATATAAGTAGTTTTTTCTCAAGACTCTAAGAACAGGAGGAATAAAAAAAGAGGAGCGAAGGATGGTTATGGAAGACGGGAACGGGTTCTCTTAAAAGATAATCCCGGAATCTACTGTCTGATAATAAGGAAGACGCTCCTTTCGGAGGTCTTAATTGTGAAAGTCAATGTCTGCAATACAATCCTGTTCTTTCACATAACCATTACCTTATCTCGCTCCTCTTATGCTTATAGCATGAGCTTCAATACAAATATAATAACTTTAAATTAAATATTCAAAATAAATCAGGAAAAAAGAAAGGTTGTTCGGTCAGATTGATAATTATATTGAAAAATTATCGTTTTATATGTGATTTACAGTAAGTCTTGATAAAACATGACCGAACAACCTCAGTACCCAATTGAACCCTGATTTTGAATCCTGAACGGAAAGCAAAATCAGGTGTAAAATAAACAATAATTATTCTGATAAACTAACAAAATGTCATAAAAAGTTGATATAATATTTATAATATCAATCAAACGTGGTGTAATAATTGAATATTAG
>JAWLFR010000148.1:0-4924 GCA_041685495.1 Bacteroidales bacterium | reverse complement strand
CAGTTTAATAATGAGGCTGAGCTTGTTGGTGTGCTGGCACATGAGATGGGACACATAACAGCACGGCACTCTGTCAGCAGGCAGAGTAAGCAGACGCTCGGGCAGCTGCTGCTGGTTGGTGGCATGATAGCTTCCGAGGAGTTTGCATCATACGCAAGCTATGCCATGCAGGGGATGCAACTGCTTTTCCTTAAATTCAGCCGCGATGATGAGCGCCAGGCTGATGATCTGGGTGTGGCCTACTCGTCACAGGTGGGTTATGATGCACAGATGATGGCAAACTTTTTCGATGTGCTCGAAAGAATGAGCCTCCCCCCTGAACAGGGTGGCGTACCCACCTTCCTTTCAACACATCCCAGCCCTGCAAACCGCCAGGAGGACGTAATGCAGGAAGCAAATAAATGGCAGGACAGCCTTGACGTGGACACATGGAAGGTAAATACAGATGACTACCTTCAGATGATTGAGGGTATGGTGTATGGCGAAGACCCCAGGCAGGGATATGTTGAGGACAATACCTTCTATCACCCGGAGATGAAATTCAGCTTTTCATACCCTGCAGGATGGAAGCTTGAGAATTTGCCAACACAGGTTAATATGGCCCCCCCCGATGGCAAAGCCCTGATGATCTTCACCATGGCTTCTGCATCATCACTGGAGGAAGCAGCAAGCAACACAATCGGGCAGCTTGAACTCGACCAGGAAGAAAGAAGCAATATAAGCATCAACGGAATGCCGGCAATTCGTATTATCTCCAGACAGGCAAACAGCAACCAGTCTGCCGGTAGCCAGCAGGCAAACAGGGTGATGTCATGCTTTATCGACTATGATAATAAGTTCTATGTCTTCCACGGTGTAGCTACTGAAACAGATTATAATACCTGGGCCGATACATTTTTTTCACATATAAATAGTTTTTCAAGCTTAAACGATCCCTCTAAATTAAACAGGGAACCAATGAGAATACAAATCAGGAGAGTGGGTAATACCGTTACTGTAGCAAAGGCTTTAAGCAATATGGGTGTAGCGCAGGATAAAATCGAAGAGCTGGCATTACTTAATAACCTTGAACCTGAAGAGATCGTACCGGAAGGCAAAAAATTAAAAGTTATAGGATACTAAGATCAGTAAGGAATTGAATATCCCCGGGAAGCAACCCGGTGGCTTCCCAAAAAACCTGGCGATCCGCAAAAACATCTGCAGACTGGCGGCTTCCCAAAATACATGCAGGCCGGCCAAACCATTAGCATGAAATTTACTATCTTGCTGTAAATAATTATTTTTAATCCTAATCACCTCAAAAACCATGAAGAAGTCAATACTACTTATGACAGGCATTATCGTCCTGTCTGTAACATGCACCTTTGCACAACAGGACAATGCAAAACTGCAGATCGAAGATTATTTCAATATTGAATCAGTATCCTCACCACAGATCTCCCCTGACGGCAGTGTTGTGATATACGGACGCCGCTGGGTAAATAAGTATGACGACCGGTCCCAGACCGACCTGTGGATAATGGATGCCAATGGCAGTAATAACCGTTATTTTATGGAGGGCAGCAATCCCCTGTGGTCACCCGGCGGTTCCAGGGTAGCCTTTACCAGGCAGGGCGAGCCCCAGGGTACGCAGATATTCGTGAAATACATGTCAGCAGCCGGACCTGCAACACAGGTAACACGTCTCGATAACAGCCCTTCAAATATCAAATGGTCGCCCGACGGCAGGTATATATCATTTACAATGCTTGTGCCCGATAAAGATACATGGCCCGTTAAAATGCCGGAAAAGCCTGATGGAGCTGAGTGGACAGCACCACCCAGAATAATCGACGACCTCGTTTACCGGCGTGACAGGAGCGGCTTTATTGAAGAAGGATATACGCATATATTTGTGGTACCTGCAGAAGGAGGCACGGCACGGCAGGTAACGTATGGCGACTGGCACCATGGGCGGGGTGGTTACTCATGGACCCGCGACGGTAAAGAGATACTGTTCTCGAGCCTGCGGGTGGAAGATGCCGAATACCAGTACCGCGAATCCGAGATATATGCCATTGATATAAGTTCAGGTAAAATAAGGCAGCTTACCGACAGGAAGGGTCCCGATGGCAACCCTCTGGTGTCGCCCGATAACAGGCATGTAGTATACACCGGTTATGATTACACTGACGACACCTATATCAATTCCAAATTCTATGTTATGAACCTTGACGGCAGTGGCTCAAGGATGATATCAGGCGATTTCGACCGGAGCGCCTCAGCAGTGGAATGGGCAAAGGATAACTCAGGTGTCTGGGTCAACGTAAGGGAAGAAGGTACAGCCAACCTGTACTTTATCCCCCTGAAGGGTAAGGTCAGGCAGCTAACCGAAGGCAAGCACATGCTCTCTGTTTCATCAATCAGTGATAATGGGAACGCCATGGCAACAGTCTCTGACCCTTATGGGCCTGGCGACATATATTCTTTCAATTTGGAAAAGCCTGATCTTAAGAGGCTTACCGGTGTAAATGAAGATGTCCTTTCTGATGTCACACTCGGCAAACACGAAGAAATATGGTATAAGTCAACAGGCGATATAGATATACAGGGATGGATAATCAAACCTCCCGGTTTTGACCCTGCCAAAAAATACCCGCTTATACTGTCAATACATGGCGGACCACACGGAATGTACGGAGTGGGATTTAATTTCAGGTGGCAGATACATGCTGCCAGTGACTACCTTGTGCTTTATACTAACCCCAGGGGGTCGGCAGGTTATGGCAGTGAATTCGGCAACATGATCAAAAATGACTATCCCAATAAGGATTATGACGACCTGATGAAAGGTGTTGATGAAGTCATTGACAGAGGATATATCGATGAAGATAAGCTCTTCGTCTACGGGGGCAGCGGCGGCGGTGTTCTGACAGCATGGATAGTGGGGCATACCGACAGGTTTGCTGCAGCATCTGTCAACTACCCGGTGATCGACTGGCTGTCATTTGTCGGCACCACCGACGGCGTATCATGGTATCGCAACTTTGAGAAATTCCCGTGGGAAGATCCATCCGAACATCTCAGGCGCTCACCTCTTATGTATGTTGGCAATGTAACAACACCCACCATGCTTATGACCGGCGTAAAGGATCTCAGAACGCCTATCTCGCAGACAGAGGAATTCTACCAGGCACTCAAAGTACAGAAGGTTCCTACAGCCATGCTGCGCTTTAACGATGAATACCATGGCACCTCATCAAAGCCCTCAAACTATATCAGGTCAGTATTATACCTGCATCACTGGTTTGAGAAATATATGAAATAAAAAATAAGCTGAGGCTGAAAAAAGGTGTGGGCTTAACCCACACCTTTTTCTTTTTTAATTATCTTTATGGTAGTTAAAACCTACCTAACAATACAGATGAAAAAAATAATACTTGTAATTTTATTTGCAATTGCAGCTTTAAATGTTTTCCCCCAGGCACCTGAATCCTTTAATTACCAGGCAGTAATAAGGGATGCCTCGGGGCAGGAGATCGTCGACCAGAATGTAGGCATACAGATAAGTATCCTGCAGAATTCAACACCCATTTATGTTGAACAGTTCACACCCATGACCAATGGTTACGGACTGATCACAATAAGCATCGGTACCGGAGCAGTACAGTCGGGTGTATTTGCCGACATAGACTGGTCGGCCGGGCCCTACTTCATTAAACTGGAAGTAGATGAGGCAGGAGGAACAACTTATGTTGAGATGGGCACAAGCCAGTTACTGAGCGTCCCCTATGCCCTTCACTCTGCAACCACAGATAAGCTGAGTATAGGTGATACATGGCTGAAAAACAGTAGTGAACTATATTATAATGATGGCTTTGTGGGTATTGGCACTAATGATCCTGAAAAGGATCTTCATATCAATGGTTCTGGCTTGTATGGAGGTCCCTCTATCACTGAAGACAGTAACGACAGGGTATCCCTTTTATTAACCGGTGGTTTCCCAAACATTATTATGGGATCAAACGGAAATGACAACCATGGAGCTACTCTTGGATTCTGGAATTTTGACAATGATGAAACGACTTATCAATGGAACCTTGGAGGTGGCCAGGGTGGTAATTTTTCTATCGGTTTCGCGAAGAATAGTAACAACCCCCACTGTGGTATTAATGGTTACACAAGCGGATGTACAGATGTATTAACGCCCATTCTTATTAATCCATCAGGTCATGTGGGTATAAACCAGTTGAATCCTCAATATCCACTTGATGTGGCCGGTGATGCCCATGTTTCAGGTGATCTTACTGTTGATGGTAATATTGATATTGATGTATCAAGTATTATTAATGATATTCTTCCGGCAGGAATGATAGTCCCTTTTGCGGGTGATGCTGCATCAATACCTGATGGCTGGCTCTTATGTGATGGCTCAGAAGTAACCCGCATAACATATGACAGGCTTTTTGCAGCTATTGGAACCAATTATGGCTATGGAGATAATGCAACAACATTCAATCTGCCCGATTTCAGGGGAAGATTCCTGAGAGGAACAGACAACGGAGCAGGCAATGACCCGGATGCAGGTTCCAGGACTGAATCGGCCACAGGCGGTAATACCGGAGATGCCGTGGGCAGCTGGCAGTCATATGCCACAGCTATGGCGATGACACCTTTTTCTATTGCAAACGCAGGTTACCATAGTCATTCAGGATCATCTTCATTCTCAGGTAATCACTCTCATAGTGGTACCACTAGTTCCGCCGGTTCACATTCGCACTCAATAATCGGCGATGGTAAGCAGCTATACTTTGGGCACACAGTTGTAGATAACCCTGGGAAATTTTATGGACTTGACACTGAAGGTGGAGCTTCCCTGTCCACAAGCACAGCCGCAAACCATACGCATTCGCTATCAATAACAATGGCCGGCAGCCATAACCAC
>JAWLFR010000147.1:0-4958 GCA_041685495.1 Bacteroidales bacterium | reverse complement strand
TCAATCCAGTCGGGATTAATCACCAGCCTTGATACACTGTACTGCCTTATCAGGCTGCCCTTGGGTTTACCCGTTGTACCTGAAGTGTACATTATATAAGCAAGGTCGGAGGAGCTGTTTACTATTTCAGGGTTGGAATCTTCTCCTTCATGCCCGTCCCCTTTTCCTATGATTATCTTCTGAACACCACCCAGCTTATAATCACTGTATTTTTCCTGCACCAGGGCCAGGTCCGGCCGGCAGTCCTCCAGGATATATTCCACCCTGCTCCCGGGGTATTCGGGATCAACCGGAACATAGGCTGCGCCTGCTTTTAATATGGCCAGTATCCCTGTTATTGCTTCAGCCGACCTGTCGGCATAAAGGACAACAGGGGTGTTCGGACCTGCACCTCTTGACCTCAGATGATGAGCAAGCCTGTTAGCCCGCCTGTTCAGCTCTGTGTATGTCAGTTTTTCATCTGCATACACAAGTGCTGTTTTATCAGGAAAGCGCTCAACCTGTTGTTCAAACAGTCCGGCTATTGTCTTATCCCGCGGATATTCAACCGAAGTATCATTGAACTTCATTACTAATTCCCTGTCATCCTCCGATATGATAGCAGCCTCTTCTATATCCATGTCAGCATCACCGGTCAGCGTATCGGCAAGTGTTATGAAGGCATTCCTCATTAAGCGGCCTGTCTCATGGCTGAAGATTTCATCGCTGTATTCGAGCTCTCCTTCAATAACATCACCATTCTCCCACATATACAGCGTTATATCGAAGGGCGAGACAGTCTCTTTTTCCACGATCCTCTCAACTGAAGCGTCATTTATTTCAAAGGGGGTATTAATATTATTCTGCCATGCAAAGCTTACCTGGAAAAGAGGATTGACATTTGGAATACGCACGGGTTTGATAATATTCACTATTTCTTCAAAAGGAAGATCTTTATGTTTGATTGCCTCCAGTATATTGGTGTTTGTCCGGTCAATAAGGCTGTTCAGACTCATCCCTTCATCTGCCTGCATCCTTACAACCAGTGTATTGACAAACATGCCGAATACCGATTCCAGCGATGAATGGGGCCTGTCAGAAAGGGGAGTACCAATACAATAATCTTTCATACCGGACAGTTTCCGGAGCAGGACACCATAAACTGACATAAGCACTGAATGCAGGCTGGCATTTCTTTTTTCTGCCAGATGTCTCAGCCGGCCTGATAATAAAGGACTCAGCCTTAGCGACTGCTTGCCGCCCGTATTATAAAATGTGTCAGGCCTTTTCCTGTCGGTTGGCAGATCAAGCACTGTGCCCGTACCACTGAGCTTTTCCGCCCAGTATTCTTTAAGCGCGGTCTTATCGCCCCGGTTCTTATTCTCTTCCTCCCATTCAGCAAGGTCATACTGCTGGAACGCAGGTACCTGGCAGGTCCATTCCTCACCCCTGGCAATCGTGTTATATGAATCCTGGAGATCACGTACAAGAACATTCCATGACCACCCGTCAAATATTATATGGTGGACATTTAAGTGAAAGACATAATGATCAGGGGCCACCTTCAGCAGCCAGGCCCTGTAAAGCGGACCTTCCTTAAGGTCGAACGCAGTTCTTGAATCCTTAACAATAAGCTCATCCACCTTCTCTAGCGCATCATCCACGGGCCCGGATGAATAATCTTCAAAGATAATTTCAGGCTTGTGCCGCAGTATATCAATAAAAGGATTACCGCCTGACTCATTGACTACTGAGAATATGGTATAGTTCTTATTGAAAACTGATCCCACTGCCTGCTCAAAAGCGTCCCTGTCGAATACACCCCTGAACCTGTAAGTTATGGGTATATTATATGCGACAGTTGCAGGATTAAGCATACATATTGTCCATATCCTCTTCTGGTTAACTGTCAGGGGCAGATCTATCTCTGCTTCATTATGTCTTAGCTTCAGCTTGCTTACAGGGGCACTGCCGCTGCCGGGTAACAGTCCGGACAGCGTTCTCACTGTCGGGTTCGACACCAGGTCTACAAAAGTGAGCCTCAGGCCAAATGCTTCTTCAATCCTGTTAAGCAGGCTCAGCACAAGAAGTGAGTTTCCGCCTGCATCGAAGAAGTTCTGATCCGGCTTGATGTTCTTTATACGAAGTACATCCTGCCATATTGACAACAGTTGTTCCTCCTCAGCCGTCAATTCTCTTTCCTCCTGCTCCATATCCTGATCATGCCCTGCCATACCGGGATCGTAGACAAGAGATTTCTTATCTATCTTACCATTCAGTGTCCTCGGGAATTCATTCATTACCATAAACAGGGAGGGTATCATATAGGACGGAATTTCGTTCTCCAGGCTCTTCACTATTTCATCCCTTTTAAACTCAAATGACTCATTAACATTGAGGAAGCCTACCAGCCTCTCATCATCATCGCTGAATCTATGCAGTTTAACCACGGCTTCCTCAACATCATCAATCCTTCCCAGGTGATATTCAATCTCGCCCGGTTCTATCCTGTAGCCATGGAACTTAATCTGGTTATCATTTCTCCCGTATATTTCAAGGAGCCCCCTGTTATTGATCCTTCCCTGGTCACCTGTCCTGTATACCGGTTTATCACCCAGGAGAATGAATTTCTCCCTGTTCAGGTCTTCCCTGTTATGATAACCCCTGCTGACTCCCAGACCACCTATACACACTTCACCCACCGCACCAACAGGCTGTTCCTGTTCGCCGTTAAGTATGTGTATTGTTGTGTTATCAACCGGGGTGCCTGCAAATATTTCATTATGATCACTTACCTGCTGGCAGGTAGACCATACGGTTGTTTCGGTTGGACCGTACATATTCCAGAGGCTGCCGACCAACGGTATCAGGTTCTTTGCCAGGTTTGGTTGCAGGGCTTCGCCACCGCATAATGCCTTCAGCTTAGTGTCACCCTTCCATCCGCTGCCTGTCAGCAGCGACCAGGTAACGGGTGTGGCCTGCAGCACGGTAATATCCTGCCGGTCCACCAGCCTGGCAAGCAGGTCAGCATTGGCACCATGCTCATTATCAGCAATAAACAGAAAGGCACCCACTGACAGTGGAAGAAATATCTCCAGTACAGAAATATCAAACGAAAGGGTGGTTACTGCCAGCAAGCGGTCTTCAGGAAGCAGTCCGGGTGTTTTGGCCATACTGCTTAAGAAATTGGCCACAGCTTCATTATGCACCTTTACCCCCTTCGGTTTACCTGTGGAACCGGAGGTATATATTATATACACCAGGTCATCCTTACCGATCCGGATCCCCGGATTGTCCTTTCCATAATTTGAGATCTCTTCCTTTTCCCTGTCAAAAACAATGGTACTGATATCCTGGTCAGCAAACCTGCCGGCAAATTTTTCCTCAACAACAAGGAATGATGCCCCTGAATCCGAGAGCATATAGGCAAGCCGGTCATCAGGAAAGGCAGGATCAAGCGGCAGGTATACGGCACCCGACTTCATAATACCGAGCAGGGCTGTCAGCATACTTATATTTCTCTCCAGGCTTATGCCTACCACATCGCCTTTCTTAAGTCCCTTATCGAGCAGGTAGCGTGCAAACATATTAGCCTCACTGTTAAGATCCTTATAACTCAGGCTGTTACCAGCAACATCCTCAGCCGCTACCTTACCAGGATAGCTATTCGCTGTCTGCTCAAAGATATTTATGACAGCGGTGTTATTGAACTCAGACCCACTGCTGTTATACTCTTCAAGAAGCTCTTTGTCACGTTCCGAAAGGACAGATATCTCCTTTAACGGGGATTCAGTGGTATCAGCTATCCTGCCTGCCAGTGCCAGGAAATTATCTTTCATGGCATTAATAGTTTCACGCTCAAATATGTCTGAGTTATATTCGATCTCACATTGCAGTGCTCCATCCTCTTCCCATGCATAGAATGAAATATCGAGCGGGGAAACACCCTTTTCCTGTGATACCCTTTCAGATCTGATACCCTCCATTTCCAGGGGTGGTCTCGGGGCATTCTGCCAGGCAAAAAGAACCTGGAATACAGGGTTTACATTAACCTGCCTCTCCGGCTGCAACAACTCGACGAGTTCTTCAAAAGGCAGATCCTGGTGAGACATTGCTTCGATGGATGTCCGGCGTACTTCTTTAAGGAATTCACTGAATGTAAGGTTCTCATCAGGCTGCAGCCGCAAAACCACCGAATTTATAAATAGTCCTATTAACTTTTCCAGCCTGGACCCAGGCCTGTTGGCTGTGGCTGAGCCTATACATATATCTTTGTCACCCGAGTAGCGACTCAGTAAAAGTCCGAATACCGACAGGAAATACATGTAAAGGGTGCTGTTCCCGTTCTTCAGGTATTCCCTCACCCGGTCAATCTTTTCCTTTTCTATTCCAAATGCTATGCGCCCCCCTTCACCGCCTGGTATCTCCTTCCTTTTATTATCCAGTGGCAGGTTAATAATACCGCTTATCCCTTTAAGTTTCTCTTTCCAGTATTCTTTTGATTCTGTATAATTACTCCCTGTATCACCGGAGCTGAGCTGTTCCGAATATCCAAAATAATCAAGGTCCAGGGGATCCAGTACGGGCATTTTCCCTGAGAGGAGGGAATTATAGATAGCCGTCAGTTCTTTAGTCAGTATACCCCAGGACCAACCGTCAAAAATAAGGTGATGGATAACAAAATGGAATATCATCTCCCTGTTGCCCACCCTGATAAGAGACACCTTAAACAGAGCTTCGTTCTCAATATCAAATGTCTCACGGCTCTTTTCTGCTATTATTTCCTGTATTCGTTCATCCTTTTTCACGGCAGCTAAACCTGAGATATCTGTTTCTGTAATATCCGTTACCTGGCTGTCATTGATATAAGCAAGCGGTTTTCCGTTTTCTGAGGCAATCCTGCTCTTAAGAATCTTATGTCTCTCCGACAGCATGTCAAAGCTTTTTCTGAAAATATCTATATCAAGCTCACCTTCAAA
>JAWLFR010000035.1:0-20321 GCA_041685495.1 Bacteroidales bacterium | reverse complement strand
AACCCCTATCTCAACCTTATGGATTTCGCCATCGACGGTTTCTATTATACCATTATTTATCAGGTGATTGTAGGTGCTGATCAGGTTATTAGGCTCCCTAAAGGTTTTTTGTATATTGGAGCGGCTACGCACTTTTTCCTCATAATCGATATGGCTGTTGATATAACGTGTCTCGGCAAAGGAAAACTCATCTATATTATGACTGTAGATAAGCCTGCCATCCACTGTCAGGTTGATAATACGGACACCGCAGCGGTTCCAGCTGTTATTGACATAATCATGTGTGTTTATGCCGAAACCTACAGGTCCTGACACCCTGATAACTGAACCCTGTCCGGCCGTGTAATGTTCACTGCCTTTGTCTGCCTTGAGTATGAGCTTTTTATTTTTTCCGTTTACACTTGAAAGGGGACTGGCAGGATAAACAGCCACTGAATTGATTACAGGCTTTATATCATCCTTAATATCATAATATTGTACTGGATTGACAGGTTTTTCCCCAATTGTTTTTCTGACTTCAAAATGCAGGTGAGGCCCCATGGAACTGCCTGAATTACCAGAGTAGCCTATAACCTCACCATTGCTTACATTGAACATATCCCTTTCAGGAAAGAGATTCACAGAAAAACTCTGCCTCTCATATTGTGATCTTTTTACATAATCTTCTATATCAGCGGCGAAGCTGCTCAGATGACCGTACACAGTTGACAGTCCATTCCCGTGCCGGATATACACTGCTTTGCCGAATCCGCCCGGACTTACAGCAATACGGTAGATATGGCCGTCAGAAGCGGCATATACCTTTTTACCTGTTACACCCCCTGTCTTAAAGTCCACTCCTGAATGAAAATGCCCCGGTCTCAATTCTCCGAAGTTGGCTGAGAGAATAAGGGGTATGTCAAGCGGGGGACTGAGAATATCCGGTTTGTCAGGTCCTTCATACAGGCTTAACAGGAATAATGCAATAATAAGTTTATGTATCATATTTATCCGGCAGCTTCAGTTATTCAACTATTCAGACAAAAATATTACACCTGGCCATTATCCCAAAGTATTACACTTATTTTTTTTGTAAATACCGAGAACAATGTTAATTTTGTATTAAATAATAATCTATGACCGAGCGTGAAGTTGAAGAGCTTATACGGCTGAAAGGAAAAGTGGAGAAGTTATTAGACAGGTATGAGCAAACACAGAAGGGATTTGATGCTGAAAGGTCTGAAAAGGAGAAGCTTGCAGGAGCTCTCTACGATAAGGACGAAGAATTAGAAGGACTAAAAAAAGAATATAATAAATTGCAATTATCCGGTGCAATTAAGGGAGATGAAGAGAGTGCCCGGCTTGCACGTAAAAGGATAAATTACTTGGTGCGGGAAATTGATAAATGTATTGCTCTTTTAAATAATATATAATAATGGATGATAAACTTTCCATCAGGGTAAATGTGGCGGACAGGTATTATCCATTGAAAGTAAGCAGGGATGAGGAAGAAGGGATAAGGAAAGCAGCCCGTATGATCAACGAAAAAGTTTTGCAGTATAAGCAGAAATATGTTGATAAAGATATACAGGATTTTCTTGCGATGGCCGCCCTGCAATATGTGATACAGTTACTTGGTCTGGAGGATAAGGTGGAAGATAAAGATGTATCACAAAGTATCAGGCAGATATCAGAGAAGATTGATGCTGTACTTGAACCGGAAGAGTAAAACGACGTTCTTTCAAATAAAAGATAAAAAGTATTTGCCCGCATTGTTTCTTCATTCATTTTTGAAACTCAACACTTTAAAAATTGGAGTGAAGCTTAATATGACCAGGACAGGCCTCATTCACGGTCCGCCGTGAATTCCGGGAAACCGGGACAGTGGAAGTCCGATCCATATTAGCAGCTCCATCCATGTTATACAGGGGTTTTTTTAAAGTTGAAGAAACTCTGCGGGTTTTCATTTTAAATAAACATAACTATTATGGAATTTATATTAACAAGAATAACACTTGAATTAGTCGATTTGCTTGTGTGTGCAGGTGTTTTCATTGCCGGATCAGTGTTATCTTTCTTTTTATGGCAGCTTATACTCAAAAAGAGGAGTGACAGGATCATAGCTGAAGCCGAGAATGAGGCAGAAGTGATGAAAAAGGAAAAAATACTGCAGGCAAAAGAAAAATTTTTTCAGCTGAAGTCAGAACATGAGAAATATATAAATGAAAAGAACAGTAAGATAGCACAGGCTGAAAACAGGATTAAGCAGAAAGAGACAGTCGTATCCCAGAAGCTGGAAGAAACGCAGAGGAAAAAGAATGAACTGGATGCAATAAGGGAAAATCTTAATAACCAGCTTGAGATAGTAGATAAGCGCAGCGAAGAGCTGAACAGACTGCATAAACAACAGGTTGAACAGCTTGAAACAATATCAAGCCTGTCCGCAGATGATGCACGAATCCAGCTGATTGAATCACTAAAAGAGGAAGCCAGAACAGAAGCCATGTCTTTTGTCAATGAGATAATGGATGAAGCCAGGATGACCGCTAATAAAGAGGCTAAACGTATAGTGACAATGAGTATACAAAGGGTCGCCACCGAGGTGGCTGTTGAGAATGCGGTGACTGTCTTTCATATTGAATCAGATGAGATAAAAGGAAGGATCATAGGCAGGGAAGGTCGTAATATCAGGGCCCTTGAAGCCGCTACCGGTGTTGAAATTATTGTTGACGATACCCCGGAAGCCATTGTCCTTTCAGCTTTTGACCCTGTGCGGAGAGAAATAGCACGCCTGTCATTGCACCAGCTGGTAAGCGACGGCAGGATACACCCGGCACGTATAGAAGAGATAGTTGATAAAACAAGAAAGCAGATAGAAGAGGAAATTGTTGAGGTGGGAAAAAGAACGGCTATCGACCTGGGTATTCACGGTCTTCACCCTGAGCTTATAAGACTGGTGGGTAAAATGAAATACCGTTCATCTTATGGGCAGAACCTTTTACAGCACAGCCGTGAGGTGGCCAACCTCAGCGCTATTATGGCATCGGAACTGGGACTTAATGCAAAGCTTGCAAAAAGAGCGGGACTGCTGCATGACCTTGGTAAAGTGCCGGATGACGAACCCGAGCTTCCACATGCTGTTTACGGGATGAAGCTGGCTGAGAAATACAAGGAAAAACCGGAGGTGTATAACGCCATTGGAGCCCATCATGATGAGGTTGAAATGACATCACTGATATCGCCGGTAGTGCAGGTTTGTGATGCTATATCAGGCGCAAGGCCGGGTGCAAGAAGAGAGGTGGTTGAGCTGTATATAAAAAGATTGAAAGAGCTTGAAGCAGTAGCCCTGGAATATCCCGGAGTGATGAAAACATACGCTATTCAGGCAGGAAGGGAACTGAGAGTGATAGTGGGAGCAGAAGCAGTTACTGATAAAGAAGCTGAAGCAATGTCAAATGAGATTGCCCGTAAGATACAGGATGAGATGACCTATCCGGGCCAGGTCAAAATCACAGTTATCAGGGAAACAAGAGCAGTCAGTTATGCAAAATAAAAAGCTCCTGAATGTTGTTGGTGCCAGGCCCCAGATAATTAAAGCATCGGCAATAAGCAGGGTCATAAGAAGGGATTATTCTGGAATTATTGATGAAATAATACTGCATACAGGCCAGCATTACGACAGGCAGTTGTCTGATGTATTTTTTGAAGAGCTGGAGATACCCAGACCTGATTATAACCTTGGCGTGGGCTCAGCAAGACATGGCAAACAGACAGCCTCTATGATAGAAGGTACAGAGGAGGTTATTCTGAAAGAACAGCCGGATGCTGTAATAATCTATGGGGATACCAATTCTACACTGGCTGCCGGTATTGCCGCTGGCAAGCTTAAAATACCTGTAATACATATTGAGGCAGGGCTGCGCTCATACCGAAAGGATATGCCCGAAGAAATTAACAGGGTGCTCAGCGATCATCTTTCCACATTGCTTTTTGCCCCTACCGATGCCGCTCTTAAAAACCTGATGAAAGAAGGTTTACGTCCGGATGCCAGTCCCCCCTTTACCGCTGATAACCCTAAAGTTTTTCTTTTCGGTGATATAATGTATGATAACAGCCTGTTTTTTGCCGGACTGGCAAGTAAAAAGATAAGCGGGCTGTTTAATGAGCTGCAGGTGGAACAGGGCAACTATATACTGGCTACCATACACAGGCAGAAAAATACAGATGACAGTGAGAGGTTGAAGAATATACTGCAGTCCCTGCTCTATCTGTCGATTGAGGAAAAAACAATGCTTGTATTACCCCTTCATCCGCGTACTCTGAATGCCCTTGAAAAAGATAACCCGGCATTGCTTGAGGAGTTAAAAGCCAGCAATACGGTTAAGTTGATAGCCCCGGTATCATATCTCGAAATGATATTACTGGAAAAGAATGCTGCCATGGTATGCACTGACTCAGGAGGTGTGCAAAAAGAAGCACATTTTTTTAAGCGGCCCTGCCTTGTTTTAAGGTCAGAAACCGAATGGGTGGAGCTGGTTACCAACGGCACTGCCGTCCTTGTGGATGCCGACCCTGAAAAAATCAAAGAAGGATACAGGAGCATGAAAGAGTATGGAGAACAGAGTTATCCCGGATTTTATGGTAATGGTAAAGCCGCTGAGTTTATTGTGGCCGAAATAATGGCAATGCTGGCCACCTGATGGATTAAATGATATCAAGTACCTGGTCTGCAAGATCAGACATAACAGATTTGTAATTGCCTGCGAATTTGCCTGTAATCCTGTTTCCTATGGCTGCACATATTGTTATGGCTTTATGTCCCAGCAGGGCTGACAGCCCGTAAATAGCCGAACTTTCCATTTCATAATTAAGTATTCGACTGCCACCGTACCGGAATGATGTGATCTTGTTATTTAATTCCCTGTCATGGGGGACAAGGGAGAGGGTACGGCCCTGGGGAGCATAAAACCCGGGTGTTGAAATAGTCATACCTTTAATGAAGCCTGTCTGCGAGAATTTCTTCAATAAGTCGGAGTTGCAGTTGATAATATAAGGAGATGGCAACCTTTCAGACCAGGATGTATGCCTGATAAAATCCGATTCAAACTTCAGGTCAGTGATATTTTCTATTCCTTTGTAATAATTCATTACCGCATCAAAACCTATAGCTTTTTCGCTTATTATGGCCTGACCGGGAGCCAGGTCATCCTGCAAACCGCCGGAAGTACCCAGGCGAACAAGGCTCAGTGACTTTCTGCCATTCAGGGGCTGACCGCTGTCCAGGTCAAAATTAAACAGGGCATCAATTTCATTTATGAGGATATCTATATTGTCAGTGCCTATGCCACTTGATATAACGCTTATCTCCATCCCACGGTAAGTACCGGTAATGGTGAAAAACTCCCTGTTATTTCTTCTGATTCTTATGCTTTCGAATTTTTTTCCTATCATCTCAACCCTTCCAGGATCACCTACAATAATAATCTTCTCTGCCAGTTCCCCCGGCTTCAGATAAAGATGAAAAATGCTGCCGTCAGCATTTGTAATTAACTCAGTTTCTTTCATCGTTTAAAAATTTTCTTTACACACTAACAGCTTTACTCTCTCATAAATTCTTTTAATTATTGTCTGGTAAACCTGTCTTTCTTTAAGAATTTCTGACAAAAAAAGTGAAAACCAGTTTTACAGGTTTTCAAAAATCATTCACTGATGTTTATGAGATCACTCAGTCGGGTTCATATCAGTAAAATCTTAATTATGTCTTTATTATGACATCGAAACATCAATATAAAAAAGTGCTTGTAATATACAGAAATACAACAATTTTACACTATTTTTGCAGTCAAAATAAATATAAATTTAAATTATTCAGCAAATGAAACAGAAACAACCTATTATTATCACACTTGCTGTTATCGTGGTTCTTTTATTACTGTTCGGTAGCAGAATGTTCTATATTATCAGACCCGGAGAAAGAGCAGTAATATTTAAGACATTGAATGGTGTACTGGACAAAGATAATATTGTTGGTACGGGACTCAAAGTTATTGCTCCCTGGAATTCACTTTATAAATATGATGTTAAGGAGCAAAAAGCGGAAGAGACAATGGATGTGCTTGATAAGAACGGATTGAGCATAAAGGTGGATGTTACGGTCAGATTTAATCCTCAGTATGACAGGATAGGTTATCTTCATGAAATATTCGGTGTTAATTATGTTAACGGTCTTGTAGTGCCGGAAGTAAGATCCACAGTACGGCAGGTTACAGGTCGCTATACAGCTGAGGAAATTTACTCTACCATGAGGAGTGAAGTTGAATCATCAATTATCGAGGAAACAGCTATTATCCTTAATAAGAATAATATTGACATGAGGGCACTGTTGATACGTTCAATAGTATTGCCGCCGGATATTAAGTCGGCTATTGAAAGTAAATTAACAAGGGAACAGGAAGCTCTTGCCATGCGCTATATAAATGAAAAGGAAAGGCTGGAGGCTGATCGTAAATTAATAGAAGCTGAAGGTATTGCCAATTATAACCGTGAGATAAGTGCCAGTTTGACCGACAGGATACTTACCCAGAAAGGTATTGATGCCACTCTCAAGCTGGCTGAATCACAAAACACGAAAATTGTGGTAGTGGGTTCGGGTGAGAACGGGCTGCCTCTTATCCTTGGAGATAAATAACGATTATCCCTGTAAATAAAATAATTAAAGGGACTGCCTCCTGGTATGGGGACAGTCCTTTTGCTTTTGTGGTGAGAAAGGAGCGGGTCGTAAGCCCTGTTACTACCTTTTTAAGCTGCTCATATGAAAGCGTTAAAAAATGTTAAGTATATGCAGTATTGGGCCCGGGGGTAAACAGTAATTGTTTTTTTAGTATATTTTTGTAACCGGTTTTGAACTTTTATTATAATGTGTTGTTATTGAGATGAATAGATATTAATGGGTGAAATAAAAAGGATTCTGTATATAGTGTTTATTATTATGTCCCTGCCGGGACTGACAGTAGTGTATGGGTCAGGGAAGGAAAGCAAGGTAGATTCGCTTTTAGGACAGAAAAGCATCAGCGCTGTAAAAACTGACAATCCTCCTGTCATAGATGGAAAACTGGACGATAATGTATGGTTAACAGCCGATATTGCCAGTAACTTTATACAGTATGCACCCTATAACGGAACCGAAAGTAAGTACCGTACTGAAGTGAGGGTTCTGTACGATAATAAGGCAATATATATTGGTGCCATGATGTATGACCCTTATCCTGACAGTATCTATACGGAACTGGGAGAAAGGGATTCAGACTTTTCATTGAATGCTGACCAGTTTTCGGTTGATATAAGTCCCTATAACGATGGTATCAACGGGGCAACATTTAAAGTTTCTGTTTCAAATGTGCAGTCAGACCGTCCACCTCGAAGCGCAGATAGTCACCGTATGACCGATACCTGGGACGCTGTATGGGAAAGCAGTACCTCAATTACGGATGACGGGTGGATGGCTGAGATAATGATACCTTATTCAGCCTTGAGATTTCCCAAGGAAGAGATACAGACATGGGGTATAAATTTTTGGAGAGAAGTGCGGCGCGACAGAGAGCAATCATCATGGAATTATGTCGACAGGAATGTGGGATCAACCTTTAACCACCTTGGAGAGATGACAAATATAAGGAATATAGAACCGCCTTTACGCCTGTCTCTGACCCCATATGTCTCTGCTTACCTGGAGCAGGATCCTGGCGAGCCGGGTGCAGGCTTTACATATAACGGTGGACTTGACCTTAAATACGGGATAAATGAATCTTTCACACTTGATGCTACACTTGTACCTGATTTCGGACAGGTGCAGGCTGATGACAAAGTGCTTAACCTCAGTCCCTATGAAGTGAAATATAATGAAAAGAGACCCTTCTTTATGGAAGGAACAGAACTGTTCAGCAAAGGTGATGTTTTTTATTCAAGGAGAGTGGGTTCACAACCACAGGCTTATTACGACGCTTATGAAGAAGCCGGTCCCGGTGAAGAAGTAATATATAATCCGCAGGAATCATCATTGATAAACGCAACAAAGATATCAGGTCGCACAAAATCAGGACTGGGAATAGGAGTGTTTAATGCAATGACTAACTCAATGTATGCAGTTATCGAAGATATGGAGACATCAGAGACACGTAAGGTGATGACTGATCCCTTCACTAACTATAATATGATTATACTTGACCAGAGTCTTAAAAATAATTCATACCTGAGCATGTTTAACAGCAATGTATGGCGGAATGCGGAGAATGATGAGAATTTCTATACGGCTAATGTAAGCGGTACTGAATTCATGTTGCAGGATGAGTCGAGACAGTATTCAATTTCAGGTAAGCTGGCAGTGTCACAAAAATATTTTAAAGATATTGATAATGATTTTGGCCATGCATACCGACTGCAGGCCGGCAAAACAGGTGGCGCCTTCCGGATTGAATATGAGCTGGAAGCCTCATCAGATACTTATGACCATAACGATATGGGATACATGAGGAGGAATAATGAGTTACAGAACCAGTTCAGTGTATCTTATAATATTTACCAGCCCTTCTGGAAAATACTGGATATCAGGAATTCACTGACCTACAGGCACCAGATGCTGTATAAGCCGAGAGTTTTTACAGGCTCTGAGTTTAATTTCAGTTCTAATTTTACTTTTATCAATCATCTTACTGTTTTCCTGAGGGCCGAATATAAACCCGCTGGTTCGGATGATTATTTTGAACCCCGTGTTGATGGATGGTATTATCACCGGGGCAGGGAGCTTTCGGGCAGTATTTTTTTATTCAGCGATCGCAGTAAAAGATTTTCATATAATTTACGCAGCAGCTATAAAAACATATGGTCTCCCTACAACCAGTATCAGTACACATTTTCTTTCAGCCCTACATTTAAAATATCGGACAGGTTCTCAATGAATTATGAGTTTGAGATTAAAAATAATATAAATGATATCGGCTATGTTGATGATGTATCAGAACCGGAAGAAATAATTTATTTTGGACTAAGGGATAATACGACTTTAGAAAATAAGCTGCAGACAGCTTATATCTTTACAGCTGATTCATATTTGTCATTAAGACTGCGCCATTACTGGTCCAGGGCCGATTACCTTGATCAGTATTATACCCTTAATACTGACGGATTACTGGATCCCGGCAGCCATGAAGGGAATTTTGATTATAACTATAATGCCTGGAATATTGACCTGGTATATACATGGCGATTTGCACCCGGGAGCGAGATGTCAGTTGTATGGAAAAATTCCATTTACTCGGGTTCAGAACGGATATATTACGACTTCAGTGAAAATATAAAGCATATGTTTGACTCGGGAATGGGAAACAGCATATCTCTGAAAGTATTATATTATCTTGACTGGATGTATTTCCAAAAAAGAAATTAATTTTGTGAAAAATTAAAATCCGGGCTTCTATGATACAGAGAATACAGACGCTTTATCTGGCTGCTGCTTCTGCTCTTTCGGTTTTCCTGCTGAAAGGCCCTATTGTCAGGCTGGTTGCAGGCGTAACTGAAACCTACGAACTGAATTATAAAGGCATCTACAGGATTGAGGACGGTATTACTACCGGACTTATTGAAAAAAGCCTTCCGCTTCAGATTATTCTTATTGCTGTACCTGTATTATTCTTTATCGCCATCTTCCTTTATAAGAGACGTAAGCTGCAGATGCGTATGACAGTGTTTGCAAGCCTCCTGCAGGTTGGCTCTTTCCTGCTGATATTGTTCTATATCTTTTATGCGGGTACAAAGATGGATGCTGAACTGATTTTCAATATAAAGCTTATATTTCCTGTTGCGGGTGCAATACTGGGATACCTTGCTTTCAGAAATATCCTGAAAGATGAGTTACTTATTAAATCCTATGACAGGATAAGATAATACTCAGTATGGCCATGTGTTACCGGGGCTTATCTTTTATAATAAGATTATTATGTAATTTGCCACGGTTTACAGAATAAGCAGCCAGCCCTGGAGCTTATGCTTTATTATAAGTATATGATGTATCCCGGCCTACAGTATAACCAGGTGGTCCTGGTCGGTTATCTTTTCACAGTAATGGCATTTTAATGCCACATCTTTCTTTGATACTACCCTGAACCTGGTTGTCACCTGTTCAAAATTAGTGATGCATTTGGGATTAAAACATTTTGCTATACCTGTAATAAAATCCGGCACTTTTACTACATTCTTGTCAACAACTTCGTATCCCCTGATAATATTGAGCTTTGCCTCAGGTGCAACAAGTGCTATACGGTTTATGTCATCATCCTCGAAAAATATACCTTCAAGCTTAATAATAGCTTTATGTCCCAGCTTTTTACTCTCAAGGTTGGTTCCAAAGGTGATCTGGTTGCTTATTTTGTCAAGTCCAAGGATCTGAATAACCTTAAATAAAGCGGATGCCGGTATGTGATCAATTACTGTTCCGTTCTCTATAGCGCTAACACTTAACTGTTTCGGTTCTTTCATGATTATAGTATTTTATTTCAGGTCAAGTAAACGGGTGAGAATAGCCTGCCTTGTGTATACCCCGTTGAGGGCCTGCTGGAAATAATATGACTTTGTATTAACATCTACATCACGGTGTATCTCGTTGACCCTCGGCAGGGGATGCAGTACTTTCAGATTCTCCCTTGTGTCACGCAACATATGATTGCGAAGAACATAAACGTTCTTAACCTTCTCATATTCCATAGGGTCGCTGAATCGCTCTTTTTGTACCCTTGTCATATAAATAACATCGGCCTCCTTAATAATATCAGTGAAATCAGAATGTTCATAATATTTTAATCCAAGGCTGTCAAGATAAAGCTTGTATTCAACAGGCATTTTTAATTCGTCTGGGGAAATAAAATTAAAAGTGGTATTCCACCTTGACATAGCCATTAACAGTGAATGTACGGTACGGCCATACTTAAGGTCGCCAACAAGGAAGATATTCAGGTTGTCAAGGCTTTTCTGTGTTTTTCTTATGGAATACAGGTCCAGCATGGTTTGTGTGGGATGCTGGTTGGCCCCATCACCTGCATTTACAACAGGTACATCAGCTATCTCGCTTGCCAGCCTGGCACTACCTTCAACAGGATGGCGCATGACTATCAGGTCGCAGTAATTATTTACTGTGCGTATGGTGTCATTCAGTGACTCCCCCTTTGTTACACTCGATGAAGAGGCATCGGTAAACCCGATTATTTTACCGCCAAGCCTGGAAATTGCACTCTCAAAACTGAGGCGGGTGCGTGTTGAGGGTTCAAAGAAAAGGGTGGCAATAACTCTGTCCTCCAGCAAACGCTGGCTTGGTTCTTTTTCGAATTTTTCGGCCAGATCGAGAATGGATACCATTTCATCGGTACTCAGATCATCAATCGAAACCAGGCTCTTATTCTTCATTAATCATTTTTTTAGGTGATTAAATATTACTTGACGCGACAAAGTTAAAAACAATGCAATAATTTAACTTATATGTTAATAATTTATTAATAAATCAGTAGAAGATCATTAATCATTCACCTTTTTAAAATCAAGTTTTTCAATTAAGGAAAGCTTTTCAGCTATGAACTTCTCCTCTGATGCCCTGCAATGTATCTTCAGTGAACAGTCAATCTCAAAAAGCTGTTCACTCTGCCTTAGCTTATACTCCCTGATAAATCTCATTACATTATTCATGGCTGCATACGGGAAGTTTAAAAGGAAGCTGCATTCAATAGTTCTTTTTATTACAGATGCGTTTTCCAGGGATGCCCTTGCCGCTCGCCGGTAGGCATTTATCAGTCCGCCCGTTCCCAGCAAAGTGCCTCCGAAATATCTTGTAACAATAATAAGTATATAATTAAGACGGTAAGACCTGATCTGACCCATTATAGGTTGGCCTGCAGTGCCGGATGGTTCTCCGTCATCATTAACCCTCCATTTGTCATCACCGGGACCCAGCCTGTAAGCATAACAATGATGCCTGGCATCATGATACTTTTTTTTTACCTCTTCCAGTTTCTGCTTTACACTTTCTTCAGAATATACAGGAAAAGCCATAGCAATAAATTTACTTCCCCTGTCCTTAAAATAGCCCTGTGATACCTTTTCTATGCTTCTGTATTCGTCCTTCATATGCGGATCCCGGATTATAGATAGCTGAGGAAAATAATTGTTATTATTGAAAGTATAATTCCGGCCCTGTTAAGCCTGCTTAATTTTTCGTTGAAAAATAACAGAGCCATGATAACCGACAGAACCACAATCCCAATATTATTAATGCCGAAAATAATTGAACTGTCGAGTATATTGCTGTCGAGCGCCATAATGATACCGTAAAGAGAACCGAAGTTTACAATACCCAGACTTATACCTGCAACAATGATCTTTATTATGTTTTTCGATTTAAAAATATCCTTCCTGAAAAAGCTGAATATTACGCCCGTTAAAGCCGATATGGAAAACAATACCGAGGTAAACATGATGGTTCCCTGCTCAATAATATGAACCTGCTGGCTGTATTTTATCAAAGAGTCAATGAGACCGGCGCCGAGAAAAAGCACTAAAGGCAGTATCATCACTTCAGGCCCTCTCTTTTTTGTCTTGTCCCTGTTATATGTTGTCATAAAAACAGATACCAGGGCCAGCATTATACCTGCTACCTTCAATACGCCCAGGTCTTCGTTGAAATAGAATATAGAAAAAGTAATAGGTATTACCACAGACATTTTGGATGCCACTGAGGTTACTGCAATTCCGGCTTTCTGGGCTGAACGGGCAATTACAAAAAACATTACAATAAAAAGTATACCTATTATTACTGCCATCGGTAACCAGCCTGCTGCCAGATCCGGGGGTGACGGAAAACCGCCTATGCTGAATCCGAGGATAGCAGCAGTGAAATAGTTGATTATTATGATCCTGAAAGTGTCAAGTTTCATATTGCCGGCTATCTTGAAAATAACCATAATACCTGTTGTGGACACTATGCAGAGTAAAAGATATATCATCAGTGTTTTCTTTCGTATTTATTGATTAATGCATTGGCAATGGAATGTAATAACCTTATATCGGTGCCGGCAGCCAGGGATAACCTTTCCAATATCCTACCCTTTAATGCTTTATTATGGCTTATTGCAGTGTTTGAAAAAAGGTGTTCGGCTTTGCTCCGGAGCAAGGTCAGTGATTGCTCTCCGGCCCGTGTTTCACTTTCCCTGCTCTCGGGTATTTTAAAATTACTCAGGGTGTAGGCATACAGCATCACTGCCTGTGAAAGGTTAAGTGATGGGTAAGGGGCTGCCATTGAAACAGTGCTGGTTATATCACATAATGACAAATCATCATTGCTCAGCCCGGACTCCTCACTACCGAAAACAAGGGCAATATTTTTGTTGCCGGCATATTTATCCCGTAGCAGGGAGCCCAGATCCCTGATATCTGTGTATTCGCCTTTTGTGCTCCTGTAACGCGCTGTGGTACCGATAATAATATCCATCCCGGCTGTTGCCTCCTTCAGTGAGTCATATATGTCTGCATTATCCAGTATGTCTGCTGCTCCGTGAGCCAGCCACCTGGAAGGCCCCTCCCTGTATTCACATGGCTTAACCAGCATAAGAGTGGTGAACCCCATGGTTTTTATCGCACGTGCGGATGCACCGATGTTTTCAGGGACCTTTGGCTTAACAAGTATAAATGAAATATGCACGTTTATGATTTTAGTACAAATATTCCGAAAAAATATCTTATCAGAAAATAATATATAAATTTGTCTGCCTGTACTGGGAAAAAACAGATGATGAGTATACTTCTGGAAGAACCACAGTATGTGCCCCTGCAACCAAAAGCAGGTGACCTGGCTGTTTATATGCAGAACTCTGCTATTGAGATTGAATTCAATAATGAGAAATATGTAATTGTTTCACAGTCAAGTATACTGCTTCTGGTACGCGACGATAAATTATTTGAGTAAAAACGCCATGATATATGAACCCAGGAATAATTTCCTGCTTATGTGGCCTGATATATTTAAATTATGCGATCAAAATTATTTTTCCCCCTCTTACTCGTTCTGGGCTTACTGATGGTAATCATTGTAATTATTATATTCAGAAAAACCACAAATACACAGCTCAGAAAAGATATCGCTGTTTACTCCGGAAGCGAGAGCTGTAAACCATGCCATGAAGAATTTTACGAGCTCTGGGCTGATTCTTATCACGGACTGGCTATGCAAGCTGTAAGTCCGGATTTTATTAATAAGAATATCATGATGCTTGACCAGCCTGTAAGGGTTGGTACTGATACTTTCACAGTAAGTCTTAATAATGACACACTGCTATTTAAGGAAATTTTGCGTTCAGGGGAAATTAATGAGTATCCGGCAGTACATGCAATGGGAGGAAAGTATATATATTATTTTCTTACTCCCCTGAGCCGGGGACGCCTGCAGGTTCTCCCACTGGCTTATGACTGCGATAAAGATACCTGGTATAATAACCCTGAGAGTGGCGTCAGGCATTTTGAGAATATCGAGGATGCTCCGCTTGACTGGAAGAACCATTTATATACTTTTAATACCACATGCTACAGCTGTCATGTAAGCCAGCTGGAGACAAACTATGACCTGGCAAGCAATACCTATAATACTACATGGAGAGAGCCCGGTATAAACTGTGAAACATGTCACGGTCCAAGTTATGAACATATTGAAGTCTGTGTAAAGGCAGGGGAGGGGAATATACCTGATGATCTGAAAATTGTACAAACGAGTGAATTTACGCCCGAGCAGCATAATGCATCATGCGGCTCATGCCATGCAAAGGCAAATGTTATTGCAGAAGGCTTTGAGCCTGGCGCCCGCTTTTATGATTACTTTGATCTGATAAGTCTTGAAAACCCGGATTTTTACGCTGATGGCCGTGACCTTGGTGAAAACTACACAATGACCACCTGGGAGATGAATAAATGCGTACAAAACAGTGATATGCATTGCGTCACATGCCACACATCAAGCGGAAGGTACCGCTTTGCCGGTGATAACGCAAATGATGCATGCATGCCCTGCCACTCTGAAAGAGTAGAAAATGTAAGTGATCATTCATTTCATAACATAGACTCGGAAGGCAGCAAGTGTATAGCATGCCATATGCCAAAGACGACTTTCGCAAAGATGGACAGGAGCGACCATTCCTTCCGGCCACCAATGCCAGGGGCTACCATAGCCTTTGGTTCTCCCAATGCATGCAATATATGTCATGATGATATGAGCCCTGAGTGGGCCCAGGCTGAAATAATGAGAACACACGACAATAAGCAATACCAGGAAGAAACATTGAAAAATGGTTTCCTGGTGCGTAAGGCAAGGGAAGGAGACTGGTCAGAGCTTGATAAGATATTGTCGGGACTGCAAGATGGTTCTTTTGATGATATCTATACTACATCATTTATCCGTTTGCTTGAGTCCTGTGACAGACCCTCAAAATGGCCTGTAATGATCAATCTGACCTTTCATGAGTCACCCCTTGTAAGAGCGGCGGCGGCACACAGCCTCTACCTTAATAATACAGAGGGTGCATTTAACAGGCTGTCGGAACTTGTGAGTGATGAATACAGGGTGGTGCGTCTTAATGCTGCTTTTGCCCTGAGTTCATACAGCCGTGATTTTTTGAATAAAATAGAAATGCCTGAGATATCAGATGCCATGGATGAATATGAGAAATCACTGGTGGCAAGACCAGATGACTGGTCGGCGCATTATAACCTGGGTAATTATTATGGTAATATCAATGAACCACAAAAAGCAATAAAGGCATATAATACTTCTTTAAAAATATATCCTGAAGCAATTATGCCTATGGTCAATGCAGGGTTTGTTTATTCAGTAATGGGTGATTATAACAGGGCTGAAGAGTTGTTTACCAGGGCTCTGTCATATGCCCCGGACCATGAGGCCGCAATGCTCAACCTTGCCCTGCTTTACGGTGAAACAGGAAAAAATGAGCTGGCAAAACAATATTTCAGCCGCCTGCTGGATGTGAGTGAAAAGAATGCAGTGGCTGCATACAACCTTGCCATACTGGAATCAGAGAATGATATATCACTTTCCCTTGAATTAAGCAAAAAAGCCATGGAATGGGAGCCGGGTAATATGAAATATGCATATACACATGCTTTTTATCTTTTTCAGTCAGGCCAGACTGAGCCGGCTATAATGATGCTTGAGACAATTATTGATGAAAACCCCCTGTTTATGGATGCTTACTTTCTTCTGAGCAATATTTTAATGGCAAATAGCCAGGTTGACGAAGCCTTAGCCCTGATCCGGAAAGCGCTTGAAAATGAAAATCTTGGAGAAGAACAAAGGGGGATGCTGCAAAACCACTTAAACGGCCTGTTGCAAAATGAAAATTAGCAGAGAGAAGAAAATTATTGAGAAGAATATAATTATAACACAGGTACGGGAAGAATATTACGAACATTCATTTTATTATATTAACTCAAATATTACAAAAAAGGAGAATATTCTCGCTGTATTTAGCAAGATAAAATCATGGCTTGATATTAACAATCTTACACTGCTGACGGGTTTTGTATTTGGCTTAGACCCTGGCATGGAATGTGGGCCATTGCATGATATATTGCCCCTTGTGTACCTGTCAGATAATATGATGCTTACATACGATATCCAGCTGACATGTACGGATAAAAAGAATATGGAAACCATGGAGACTGGCGAAAAATGCAATATCCGGTCAATGAATCACTATGACTCCAGGCTGCATTATATTTCCGGTATCCAGCCGAACATATCCAGCGATGGCTATGCACAGACTTATGATGCTTTCATGACATTAAAGACTTGTCTTGAAAAGAATCATATAGATTATAAAGGATTGGCACGTACCTGGTTGTATTTAGATAATATTCTTGACTGGTATGATAAGTTTAATCTCGCCCGATCTGATTTTTTTAATGAGGAGGATATTTATAATAAGCTTATACCTGCAAGCACAGGTATAGGTCTTGGAAATCATTGTGGTTCCTGTCTGTCGCTGAGCGCATTCGCAGTGTCAGAAAAGGGGAGAGACAGAGTAGTGAGAGTTATTGAGTCTCCTATGCAGTGTCCGGCCCAGGATTATAAAAGTTCATTCAGCAGGGCTGTTGAAATAGATATGCAAAAATCAAAAAAACTGATGATTAGTGGCACGGCATCTATTGACAGTGAAGGACATACTTTGTACCCGGACAGTGTTATAAAGCAGGTTGATCATACTATGAAGGTAGTTAACGCCATACTTGAGAAGGATGGATACTTGTGGGATAATACAGTTCGCGGTATCGCCTATTTTCCTGACCTTGAGAATGCCAGGTATTTCATCGATTATTGCTCCAAAAATAATATTGACAGCTCATATTTTTTGTTGACAGCCGGTACCGTATGCAGGAAGGATCTGTTATTCGAACTGGAACTGGATGCTGTTAAAAATGTTAGATCAGAATGACTCACATGAAAGGAAGCCCGTAATAAAATATTTTTGTTAATATAAAGAACAACAGGCAAATTCCCTGTTAAATTCATTGATCTCCTCCTGCCACCTTTCCTTTTCACCGGGCAGGGGTATATGCCCTTCGAGACTTGTACGCAGACCCGTGTCCCCGGATAATATATCAAAGGGCATCAATTCATCCTCATATTCATAGGGTGGGTCATTAAATCTGAGCTTACCTGCAATATCTGCAATCATTTTAAAGATACAGGCAGCTGTGTAAACAGGTTCGTAAATATTAAAATCAGTGATATGCACCTGCATACCGTAGCAGTACTGCTCCGCAAATTTATGGAATACGGGTATGAAGTTATGCTTTCTGAAGATGGCACCCGGAAGGTTCATTTTGTTTAGTTCACTTATTACAGTATCCATTTCAGTAAAAGGTGCTCCGCAGAGTTCAAAAGGCATTGTGGTACCGCGGCCCTCTGATATGTTCAATGCTTCAATAAGCACCATGCCGGGATATACCATTGCGGTACCGGGCGATGGCATATTGGGGGAGGGCAGCACCCATGGCAGACCGGTATCTGTCCACATCATCTCCCGCTGCCATCCCTGCATTTTTATTATCTCAAGCCTGCAACTGATGCTTTCCTTCTCCTTAAGCCATATGGCAATCTCTCCCATGGTCATCCCATGGCATAATGGTATGCCTGCGCCCCCGACAAAACTGTAAAAACCTTCTTTCAGAACAGGTCCGTCCCTTTTTATTCCACCTATCGGGTTGGGCCTGTCAATTACTATAAGTGGTATATTGTTTTCAGCGCAGGCCTCCATGCAGTGCTTCAGTGTCCATGCGTAGGTATATGGCCTTGTACCAACATCCTGAAGGTCAAAAATAAGTATATCTGTGCCTGTCAGCATTCCGGGTGTTGGTTTCCTGGTTTTTCCGTATAAGCTGTATACAGGCACCTTATAAACCGGATGCAGGTAACCTTCCCATTCTATCATATTATCCTGGGTCTGTCCGAAAAGGCCATGCTGTGGACCAAAAATAGCAGACAGTTCAGTAGAGGAATTGTTATGAAATATATCTGTAATATGCTCATACCTCCTGTTGATGCTTGGAGCATGACATACCAGTCCGGCCCTTTTGTTTCTGGTAAGAGGGTATATCTCTTTTTCAAAATTATCCAATCCTGTTGTTACCATATTAAATGCTTAAAAAATAATTCACTTTGTTCTTAAGATTTCTGTGCTCAGCCAGGCATCATGTTCATAATTTCATTGCGTCCGGTTATGATCCTGCTCATAATGCCATCCGGCTAATTTTTTCACCACCTTTACCAAAACTCTTCAGCCGGTATTAATGTCCCTTGTATAACAAATGCATTCGCGGCTGCAGAAGGGCGGTAAACAAAACACCATAATATTATGTTTAAATATAGTAAACTTCCGGCTTGAAAATATGTGCATATTATCATGTTTAAGTGCTGATCCGTGAGGGTAAAGTAATAAAAAATCTTTATTAATAAATTAAACACATTAACTTTGCAGTCATATAAAATGAGAAATCTAAAATACCCGGCATATACTGTTCTGTTCATCACAATAATGATTTTTACATCATGTGAGAGTCCGGATAAATCAAAATATATATACATATTTGCCTCAACTGATGTCCATGGAGCTGTGTTTGACAGGGATCCGCTCACCGGCAGGGAGAATTATTCTTCTATGGCAAAATTCTCTTCCTTTCTCCGGGATTATAAGCCAGGAGAGTATGTTTTACTCGATAACGGGGATAACCTGCAGGGGAGTCCTGCCGTTTATTATTATAATTTCGAGGATACCACAGCTGAACATTTATGGGCAGGGGTATTGAATTATCTCGGATATGATGCATCAACAGCCGGAAACCATGATATTGAAGCAGGTCATAAGGTGTATGACAGGATAAGAAAGGAATATGACTTTCCTTTACTTGCAGCAAATGCTGTGGATGTGGAAACAGGCAAACCATATTTTGATCCTTATACAATTATTGATAAGAACGGACTAAGGATAGCTGTAATGGGACTGATAACACCGGGTGTGCCGGGATGGCTGCCGGAAATACTCTACCAGGGCATGCGGTTTGATGATATGGTTGAGACAGCAGCCATGTGGATGCCTGTTATAGAAAAAGAAAATCCCGACCTGGTCATAGGACTGTTTCACGCCGGCTGGGATGAGACATACGAGGGAGAGAAGGGTTCTTACCTGAATACCAATGCTTCACTTGCCGTTGCAGAAAAGGTTGAAGGCTTTGATCTTATATTTATCGGTCATGACCATGATATAATGAATGAATATGTTATTAACAGTGCGGGCGATTCCGTGCTGATACTCGACGGCGGTAGCAGGGCAAGATATGCAGCGGCGGCAAAAGTCACATATTCAGGTAAAAGGAAAATAAACATTATCTCCGTGAAGGGGGATATTATTAATATTACTGACAGAGAGGCAGATATTGGCTTTGTGGATAATTTCAGGGATGATTATGTGGCAGTCAGCGAATATGTCAGCCGGGAGATTGGGAGTATAAGTGAAACCATCACCACAAGGGATGCATATTTTGGCGATTCCGGGTTTATGGACCTTATCCATAATGTACAGATGGAAGTAAGTGGTGCCGATATATCATTTGCAGCACCTCTTTCATATGATGTTAAACTGGATAAGGGTCCGGTTACCGTATCTGATATGTTTAAGCTCTACCGTTATGAGAATATGCTTTATACGGTAAAGATGAGCGGGAAGGAAGTAGACCGGTACCTTGAA
>JAWLFR010000034.1:0-20335 GCA_041685495.1 Bacteroidales bacterium | reverse complement strand
CACAATAATTAACGTGGTATTATTGTTCATATTGCAATGATATTCGGAATCACGGCATCAATACAGGCATATGTACTGGCCTATATAATTTTTAAATGTTAAAAGGCATAAAAATAATTATTCTCATTATATTTTTGTGTTTTGAGATACCCTTATATCAAACGCAGGCACAGAATACGGGTATTCTTAACTTTTATAGTAATCCTGTCCAGGCAAACCCTGCTCTTACTGGAGCAGAAGGGACCGGTAAGCTGAGACTGGTGTACCGCGACTATTACCCGGGCAGGGGCCTTAATCTTCATACCATATCATGCTCATACGATACTTTTGTGGAAAAGGCCCATGGCGGACTTGGTATATACCTGTCTGAAAACCTTCTCGGTGACATACTAAATGATTTCAGGGCCGGAGCGGCTTATTCCTACCACCTGAGAGCCACCCGCGATTTTTACATAAATGCCGGTTTTATGGCATCACTGATACACAGGGGTATGGATGCCGGTAATATTGTTTTGCCGGATCAGATTGATCCCCTGAGGGGTGCTGTGCTGCCTCCAGGTGAACTAATAAATTCGGTTTCACGTACGGTTTTTGATGCCGGCATAGGATTCCTTTTCAGCTACCGCAACTATCATTCAGGTATATCTGCCAGCCATATCTTCCGGCCTGACCTTGTTGGTAACGGCCTGGAAGAATCACGTATGGGGAGGCGAATATCTGTACACGGTGGAGCAGAACTGTATCCGGGTACTGAGGGACTGAGCATATCCCCTGCATTTTTATTCAGCATGCAGGATAATTTTATCATGAGTGCCATAGGAGTTGCTGTCGCTTATAACAACATATCCATAAACCTGCTGCCTTTCTTTGATCCGGCTACAGGCTTAAGCTTTGTGCAATCCGGACTGCATTTTAAGGCCGGAAGAGTGGAACTGGGCTATAACTATAATTTTAACCCCTTACCGGCCGGCAATATGCAGCCGGTTACATTGTCAAACCAGGTATATATTGCAATAAGTTTAAATAATGTTGAAAAAAGAGATGTGATAAAGGCAATATTATTCCCCAAATTGTAGTTATATTTGAGAAATAAACGCACTTTTATCAAAATTTGTTATATTTGAAATTAATTAATAAGACCAAAACATTTCGTGTTATGTATAAATTTGCATCCTCACTAGTGGTCGTTTTTACAGTTTTACTGTTTGCTTCCTGTAACCGTGGTGATAATCCAAATGTGTCACCAACAACAGGATGGGACTATAATGATCCGGATAATGGCGGTTTTGAAGTTACAGTAGGAGCTGAGCAGGAAACAGGTCCGGGTCTGGTACTTATAGAAGGAGGAACTTTTACCATGGGAAGGATCCAGGAAGATGTTATGTATGACTGGAATAATCCCCTGCGAAGGGTTACCGTTTCATCTTTTTACATGGATGAGACAGAGATACGCAACGTCGACTATAAAATGTACCTGTGGTGGCTGAATAGGGTATATGTTGATTATCCCGAAGTTCATGACAGGGCCCTGCCCGACACACTGGTGTGGCGGTCGCCCCTCGGGTATAACGAGCCTTATGTGCAGTATTATTTCCGTCATCCCTCGTATAATAATTATCCTGTTGTTGGTGTAAACTGGCTGCAGGCAAATGACTATTGTCTATGGCGTACAGACAGGGTCAATGAACAGATATTGATAGATGAGGGTATCTTAAGTTATGACCCCAACCAGGTAAACGAAAATAATTTCAATACGGATGCCTACCTGGCCGGGCAGTATGAAGGTGTGGTTAACCAGAACCTTCCAAGCCTTGACCCAAACGAGGAGGAGAGAAGGGTAATGATTGAAGATGGAATACTGTTGCCGAAATACAGGCTGCCAACAGAAGCAGAGTGGGAGTTTGCAGCATATGCTCTCAGGGGTAATACCTTCGAGGAGAGGATCTTTGAAAGGAGAGTATATCCCTGGGATGGTCATAACGTTCGCTTTTCCGGTAAAAAACACCGTGGTGAGTTTATGGCTAACTTTGTCAGGGGAAGAGGTGACCTGATGGGTGTAGCAGGCAGCCTGAACGATAATGGGTCAATCACCGTTGATGTGAAATCATACTGGCCTAATGATTATGGCCTTTATTGTATGGCCGGTAATGTTAATGAATGGGTACAGGATGTTTACAGGCCCTTAAGTGCACAGGATGTGGATGCGTTTAACCCTTTCAGGGGTAATGTATATACCGATCTGGAACGCGATGCAAATGGCAACCTTGTTACCAAGGACGAACTGGGGCGCATGCAGACAGATACTGTGCAGGCTGAGGAAGTGGCCGACAGGTATAACTACCAGAAGGGTGATTACAGGAACTATCTTGACGGTGATAATATATCCAATATACAGGAAAGCGGTGAATGGACAGGTGAAGAGGATGAAGGCACCGGATCAATGTATCTGCAGAATGAAGATCAGTACGTGTCGCTGGTAAATGACCGCGCAAGAGTTATCAAAGGTGGTTCATGGAAAGACAGGGCTTACTGGCTGAATCCCTCTACGCGCAGGTTCCTTGACCAGGAAGCAGCACGTGATGACCTTGGGTTCCGCTGCGCCATGATTAGAGTGGGTAGCCCCTCCGGCTTTTAAATAATATTGTTTAGTATAATCATTACCTCATTATGGGAGACCGTAATGAGGTTTTTTTTGAACATATGAAGGAAGACTATATTTATAAAATACTGGAAAGTAACAGTTTCAATATCTCTGTTGATTCGAGGAAGACGGAACAGGGAGATGTCTTTTTTGCCCTTAAGGGGGATAATTTCAATGGTAATGAGTTTGCAGGAGAAGCTTTGAAAAGGGGAGCGGTGGCAGCAGTAATAGATGACCCGGCATATAAAACCGAAAAGACGATTATTGTGAAAGATGCTGAGGCTGCATTACAGGCTGTAGCACGTATACACCGGAAAAAATTTGATATACCAGTGCTGGCAATAACAGGAAGCAACGGCAAGACTACAACCAAGGAGATGCTGGCAAGGGTGCTTTCTGTCAGCTATATAGTACACTATACCAGGGGTAACCTGAATAACCATATAGGGGTGCCCCTGACCATACTGTCCTGCAGACCGGGTACAGGTTTTATGCTTATCGAAATGGGGGCAAACCATGTGGGGGAGATACGTAATTTATGTAATATAGCTATGCCGGACTATGGACTTATTACCAATATAGGCAAAGCACACCTTGAGGGATTCGGATCCCTGGAAGGTGTTAAAAAAGCAAAATCTGAACTCTATGACTATATCAGCTCGGTGGGTGGTACAGCCTTCTATAATGAGAATGATGACACATTGAGAGATCTTGTTAACAGAGATGACATTAATTCAGTGCCTTATCTGCAACCCGGTGAACATAAAATTGAAATACTGGAAGTAAGACAGGATCCCGGGCTGAGAATAATGTCAGATATAGACGGTAAAAATGTCACAATTGAAACAGGCCTGTTTGGTATTCATAACCTTGAGAATGTGCTGGCCGCCCTGTCAGTCGGACTGTATTTTGGTGTTGCGGCAGAAAAAATAAAGCAGCAGATTGAATCATATATGCCTGATAATAACAGGTCCCAGATACTGGAAACAGGAAAAAACATTCTTATATGTGATTCCTATAATGCCAATCCTGTCAGTATGCAAAAGTCGCTCGATGCATTTGCCATTTTTCCGGGTAATAAAAAAACTGTGATACTGGGTGATATGTTTGAGCTGGGAGATTATGAATACAGGGAGCATGAGAATATCCTGCGCAAACTGGCAGCAATGGATGGAATAAATGTGATACTCGCAGGAAAGGTGTTTCATTCCATGGCGGACAAATATAATATGCTGTCTTTCAGTTCAAGGGATGAACTGATCAAACACCTTGAAAAAAGTCCTGTAGTTGGTAATGTTGTACTTATAAAGGGCTCCAGGGCACTTGGACTGGAGAAGGTTTACGGGATGATGTAGCTACGCTGAGCTCGCAGGCTCGGTTGGCCTTGCCGAGCTGACGGTTCCTCGCGGCAAGCCGCGAGGAGAGTCAATTATTGGATCCGGAAAAAGACCGGGCCAGCTGATGATGCTGTCTCATCCCTTTAGTTATCTGTAATCTCATTGAAAGTGAGCGTGATATCAAGCAGCTCCGACCTGCTTCCCAGCCTGACTCTGGGACCCCAGGTGCCGTATCCTGATGATACTATATGGTGTGTTCCGTCGATTTTCCTGTGTCCGTAACTGATCTTATATATTCTGGCTGTCAGGTAAGTCAGGGGCCACATCTGCCCCTTATGTGTATGCCCTGAAAGTATGATGTCAGCGGAGGATCTGTTATCGTCATTCTTTGCCGGTGGCTGGTGGTCCATTACAATAAGAGGTTTTTTACTGTCTGTTCCCTGCAGCAGATCTGCAAGGTCTTTTCTCTGCTGACCGGTGTATCTCTGTGAATCACGGTCTTTCCTGCCTGCCAGCTGTATGCCTTCTTCCAGTGTCACCGTTTCATCAATAAGCATCCGTATTCCCTTGCTTTCAATATAGGGTATTGTCTTTGAATGACCCCCTATATATTCATGGTTGCCGGTGATGGCAAATACATATTTAACACTCTCAGGTATTTTCAGCGAATCAAGCAGATCGTCCCTTATGACCGGGACTATCTCACCGTCAACGGTATCTCCCAGGAACAGCACCATGTCGGGGACCATTGCCTTAAGTCTGCGCGATAAAATCCTCATGCTTCTTTTTCTTATTACACTGCCCAGGTGTATGTCCGATATGGCTGCTATCCTGATCTGCTTTGTTTTTGCGGGCTTGTCAAGACTGATGTGGTATTTTCTCGTTACCGGGGACACAGTATTGATAAAACCTGCAATAATGATCAGTATGGTAAGGACAAAAGAAATAAGGTATGATTGCTGCTTCAGCCTTTCTGAACCTTCCGGTATTATGCTGCCGGATTCAAGGGCAAACCTTAGCAGGTCAGCGGATATGATTATTAATACCCCGTACAGCAGGAATGAGAGCCAGAATCCCCCTATAACATTGAGTATATCGGCTATAACAGATGAAGAAACCCTTTCCAGTACCTTGCCGGCAATGAATGTTACAGAAATAATAATAAATAGTATAGTGTACAGGCTGTTATCTATAATACCACTGAAGGCTATGGCTCCTTTGAAATACAGGAATGTGCAGGCTGCTGAATAAATAATAAATACAATGACAATGAAAACAATGATATCTCTGGATCGCATTTTAAGGATTATTATTTATTCCGTGAACAGTTCATTGTATGTTTTTTTCCTCTTTATATAAAAGTTGAAAATCAGGCTTTTGTTCATTACCAGCTTGCTGCTGTAAACATGTTCATTGATGACATTTTCCTTTCTTTTTTCTTTAAGGGCTCTCTTATGCCTGTAAAAAGCTTTGTGCGCCTTTATTACATTTCTGAAAGCCTTTATGTTGAATGTAAGCAGAAAACGTATTGCTGCAATACCGTCAAGAATTCTCCTTTCAAAGAGTACAGGGCCAAGAGCTGAGGCAGGCAGGTTTTTATAGAGCAGGTACAGGTTATTACGGAAGTTATAGAACACTTTGGCGGGTGACTGGTAGGGGAGGGTGCCTCCGCCGATATGGAAAACCACTGAAGCAGGGATAAACATTATCTTTTTCCCTCTTGCATTTATCCTCCAGCACAGGTCTATCTCCTCCATATGGGCAAAAAAATCAGGGTCGAAGCCGCCCGTTTCCTTCCAGACTGACGAGCGGATGAACATGCATGCACCGCTCGCCCAAAAAATCTGTTTTATATTATCATACTGGCCATTATCCGCTTCGGTAATATTCATTATCCTGCCCCTGCAGAAAGGATAGCCGTATTTGTCTATATAGCCACCGGCAGCACCGGCATATTCGAATTTATCAGGATCATTATAACTGAGTATCTTTGGCTGGCAGGTTGCCACTTCCAGGTTATTGTCCATATACTCTGTCACCGTACCAAGCCAGCCGGGACTTACTTTAACATCAGAATTAAGCAGTACAAAATATTCTGAGTCTATCCTTTTCAGTGCTTCGTTATATCCACCGGCAAAACCATGGTTACGGTCCATCTCCAGCAAAGCTGCTTCAGGATGATTCTTTCTTATATATTCACACGAATCGTCGCTGCTGCCATTATCTGCAACATAAACCCTGCAGTCATCAGACGAAGAGTGTTTTATCGCATTGCCGAGAAATTGTTCAAGGTGTCTTTTCCCGTTCCAGTTAAGTATGACTACAGCTGTTTTAATCATTTGCCGGCCGGTTTTTTGTGCTTCCACCTCCTGTGTGACCACATCCATAGCTCCGGTCTTTCTCTTATCTGGTTCTCCAGCAGCCTGACATGCCTTTCTGTTACCTCGTATGGCTGTAAGCTGGTTGGTTCTTCCGTAATGATTTCAACAGTCAGCTCATAATAACCTCTTTTTACCTTATCGATATGGAAAAAAACCACAGCCATATCGAATTTGTGTGATATCTTTTCGATACCCAGGTATACTGGTGTGTCCTGGTTCAGGAATTTTGTCCAGTACTGTATCTCCCCATTGGGAGGTGTCTGGTCTGATACCAGCCCGGTAAGCGTGTTGACACCTTCTTTTTCGTAGCGGTATAATGTCCTGCCGGTTTTTATCATGGGTATCAGCTCTAGACCGTATTGCGACCTGAATTCCTTGAAGAACCTGTCAAAATATTCGTTGGCCAGGGGCTTATACACTGTTAATGACTTATATTTAATGCTGAGGGGAAGGCTTATGATCCACTCCCAGTTTCCGTAGTGTCCGAACACGGCAACAGTGCTTTTTCCTTCGTCATTGAGCCTGTCGAGCAGTTCAGGATTCATCACCTTATACCTCTTTTTTATTTCAGCTGCCTTCATGTTTTGCAGCTTCATTATCTCAACGAAGATATCTGACAGGTGACGGTAGAATTTTTTTGAGATTGTCTTCAGTTCTTCTTCTGTTTTATCCGGGAAGGAATTGCGCAGGTTTTTCATTACCACATCTTTGCGGTAACCCGGTAAATAATAAAGGATGAAATAGAACAGGGGTGTAAAACCGTACAGTATCCTGAGGGGTAAAAGTGTTATTACCAGGTTAAAAGCATAAAAGATATAGAATAATATTGCTTTCATTTTAGTCTTTCTGGTTTTTCTTCTGATTTTTAATTTGTCCGTTCATCCTTCTCTCTCTTCTTTATTTGGTCACCTCAGTTTCTTTATCTTCTGATTCTCTATTTGTCCGGTTATCACGATTATCTCCTGTTTATTATTTTGTGATTTTTTTGCCTCATGATATCTTATCATTCATATGTCTTTCCACTTCCAGCCTGAAGACATCAAAAATATTACTGTTTGATGCTACTATCTCTGAGCCGTCAATATCACTTTTCTCCCCGCTGAAATCGCTTGCCTGGCCACCGGCTTCCCTGATGATAATAATGCCTGCTGTCACATCCCAGCGCTTAAGTCCGTATTCATAGAAGCCGTCATACCTACCGCATGCAACATAAGCAAGATCAACAGCGGCTGATCCCATCCTTCTGACACCCCTTGTGTGCCTTATAAAGTATTCCAGGCTGACCATAAAGGTATCCAGCCTTTCATAATTCTTAAAAGGGAAGCCTGTTGCTATCAGACTGTCATCGAGCTTGTCTGATTGTGAAACATTTATCCTTTTATCATTCAGCCATGCACCACCCCCGTCATATGCGTAAAAAAGTTCATCACCCGGCACATTGAGTATTACACCAAGCAATATTCTGTCTTTCTGTACCAGACCTATGCTTATCGAATAAACAGGCAGTCCGTGCATAAAATTTGTCGTTCCATCCAGGGGGTCTATGATCCAGTTAAGTCCGCTTTCTGCTATCTCACCCGTTCCTTCTTCTGCTATGAAGCCTGCCTGTGGCAGCAAGTCTGACAGTCCCGCAGTCAATTGTTTTTCAGCTTCTATATCAACATAGGAAACAAAATCATGCTTTCCTTTTAACCTGGCATCATCAGCATCAAAACCTGCAGACTCCTTTTTTATAAATTCACCCGTTTGCCTTGCAACAGCGCAAACTTCCTTACATAAGATTTTCAGATCCATAGATGTTTTTTATACCGTAAAATTACCATTTTCATCAGTATCTTTAAGGATGTGCCTGCTTATTTTTCCTTCAAGCTCCGTGTCAAAGGTCGTATATACCCTGATGTAGTTGCCTGTAAACCCTGAAATCCTGCCCGGTGTATCCTCACTCTCCCATAAGATGTCAGTCTCCATACCGGCACATTTTTTATTGAATTGCATTTTTTTAAATTCTGATAAAGCCTGCAGCTTTTTTGATCTGCTCTGCCTGCTTGTGTGATCAACTTTATTTTCCATTGATGCGGCAGGAGTGCCTTTTCTCTCACTGTAACTGAAAACATGAAGGTATGACAGTTCAAGAGACTGGATAAACCGGTAGGTATCATTAAAATCTTCATCTGTCTCGCCGGGAAAACCCACAATAATATCAGCTCCAATACCCGCCAGAGGCATTGCCTTTCTTATCTTTTCCACCCTTGATGCAAAGGTCTCCCTTTTGTACCGCCTCCTCATAGCGGCAAGGATCTTATCTGATCCGCTTTGCAGAGGTATATGAAAATGAGGCATTATCTTTTTATTCTCCGCTACAAGCTTAATTATTTCGTCTGTGATGAGGTTGGGTTCAATAGAGGATATCCGGTATCTTTCAATGCCTTTAACATTAATAAGCTCCTTCAGCAGGCCGTAGAGCGATTCATTGCTTGATCTTCCGAAATCACCGACATTGACGCCGGTTAACACTATCTCTTTTACTCCTTTCCCGGCTATCTGCTCTGCCTCTTTTAAGCATTCCTTTACCGGCTGGTTGCGACTCTTTCCTCTCGCCATCGGTATTGTGCAGTATGAACATGAATAATCACATCCGTCCTGTATTTTTAAAAATGATCTTGTGCGGTCGCTACCTGAATGTGATGGATTGAATATGTTTCTTTCATTCATCTCACAGTTATGCACCTCCGGCACAGGCCTTTTATCCCTGTTCTCCAGGTATTCCAGTATATCATATTTCTCATTGGTGCCAAGCACCAGGTCCACACCCTCTATCCGGGCAATCTCCTTATGTCTTATCTGCGCATAGCATCCCGCAACAACAATCAGGGCATCCGGATTTCTGCGTATGGTCTTTTTTATTGCCTGCCGGCATTTTTTATCTGCCGACCCGGTTACGGTGCAGCCATGAATAATATAAATATCCGCCTTATCATCAAAAGATGTTTTAAGGTAGCCTGCCTTTTCCATCTTTATGCCTATGGCTGACGTTTCTGAAAAGTTCAGTTTGCATCCCAGGGTGTGGAATGCAACCTTTAATTGCCTGTCACTCATTCCTGCTGATTATTGAAGTGCAAAAATAAGTATTTTTCAGGGAGATAAAGGTGTGTTTGTTTATTTGATCTCTTTCGGTATGATTAAATTAAAATCTGTGGGACCGGCCTTATAAATATCAGACCAGCTACCGGTTTTATAATTTATTATTGCAACACCTGTTGTTGGTAGGAAACTCACGGCACCCCCGGTAAGGTTTTCTGCAAGGTCTGTGATGCCCGGGTTATGGGCAAAAAGAGCAACGGTTTTAATATCATCCGTCAACAGGGATATTTCTTCAAGCATTTTTTCGCCCGCACCATGGTACATCTCATCGATTAGTCTGACTTTATGGGAGCCGGTTTTCATTACACGGGCAAAGATCAGTGCACTGTGATTGGCCCTGGCGGCTGGACTGGTAAGCAAAAGCTCAGGTATAAGACCTGATTTCATGATCTTTCTGGCAACCTTGTACCCGTCGTTTACCCCCCTTTTTGTAAGCACCCTGTCAATATCTTTTTCAAATGCATCAGGTGAGCAGGCCTTGCCATGCCTTACAAGAATAATTGTTCTTTTCATATTTTTTGATTTTTATTAATTTCGTTTACAACATTGCCGCACCCGTCTGGTTTCCGTCTATAACATGTCCTTTAATGCTTATCTCTATAATTATAACAACCGGCTTGCCAGCTCGGAAAGATAGCTCCTTTCGCCTTTCAGAAGGTTTACATGTGCAAATATATCCTGTCCTTTCATTTTATCGGTCAGGTAGGACAGGCCGTTTGATCCTATATCAAGGTATGGTGAATCGATCTGTTCTATATCTCCTGTGAATATCATTTTGGTGTCTTCACCTGCCCTGGTGATAATGGTTTTAATCTCGTGCGGTGTCAAATTCTGTGCCTCATCCACAATGAAAAATATGCTTGAAAGGCTGCGTCCCCTTATGTATGCCAGGGGTGTAATTACCAGCTTGTCTTCCTTTATCATATCATTTATCCTTATGAATTCCGGGCTCTGGTGGCTGAATTTATGCTTTATGACAGTGAGATTATCAAAAAGCGGTTGCATGTAAGGATCAATCTTTTCCTGTACATCACCGGGAAGATAACCCAGATCCCTGTTGGCAAGGGGTACTATTGGTCTTGCTAAAAAAATCTGCTTATATCTTTTATATTGTTGCAGTGCTGATGCCAGTGCGAGCAGGGTCTTCCCTGTGCCCGCTTTGCCTGTGAGGGCTACCAGCTGTATCTCAGGATTGGTAAGGGCTTCAAGGGCAAAAGTCTGTTCCGCATTACGCGGATCAATACCATAAGTGGTCTGTTTCATTATCCTGTTGACCATTTGGTCTGTCGGATTATAATGGGCCAGGGCACTGGAACCGTTATTTTTTAAAATATAGAACTGATGTCCTTCAGGATGTATATCCAGACCCATATCTTCAGCAGATATGCCCTCGGGTTCATCATACAGCCTGTCAATCATTTTGCTGTCAATATCGCTGATCGTTTCAACACCCCTGGAAAGATCATCAATATTTGCAACCTTGTCATTCTGGTAGTCCTGTGCTTTAAGTCCCAGCGACTTTGCCTTCATCCTGAGATTGATGTCTTTTGTGATGAGTATTACATCTTCACTCTTGTGCTTATTGCAGACATAGTCCGCTATGGCCAGTATACGATGGTCACTCGTCTTTTCAGGGAATGATGCAAAAACACGTTCTGAAAAATCTTTCCCCGTTTCAATATACAGCTTTCCAAGCTTGCCGCCCAGGCTGATTCCGTTATTGAGCAGACTGTCACCGGACAACCTGTCAAGCTCCCTGGTAAACTCCCTGGCATGGAAGTTAATAAGATCATTGCCTTTCTTAAACCTGTCAAGCTCCTCAAGCACAACAATGGGAATTATAATATCATTCTCCTGGAACTTATAGATACAACTGTAATCATGAAGCAAGACATTGGTGTCTATAATAAAGATCTTTTTCTTTTTCATATGCTTTAATTTTATCCTGTCGGCTACCGGCCCTGTTCCTTCTGCTCATTATCTGTCAACAACAAAAATAAGTACTGCAGGGCTTATTATAAATACTAAATTTATTTATTTTGCACAATTAACTAACAATTTGATGAAATACAGTGATGTACTCGATTTCCTTTATTCATCGCTGCCAATGTATCAGCGCATAGGCAAAGCAGCATATAAAGCTGATCTGAGCACTTCCATCAGTCTGGATAACTATTTTGGCAATCCGCATCGTTGTTTCAGGACCATTCATGTTGCCGGCACTAACGGGAAAGGGTCGGTTTCTCATATGCTGGCCTCCGTATTGCAGGCTGAAGGATACACCACCGGTCTGTATACATCCCCGCATCTGCTTGACTTCAGGGAGCGCATAAGGGTAAACGGAAAAATGATCGGCAGAAACGATGTTATTGATTTTGTTGTGGATAATAAGGATGTGATAAAAGAACTGAAGACTTCCTTCTTTGAGATGACTGTTGCCATGGCTTTTCAGTACTTTAAACAGCAGGAAGTGGATATTGCAGTTATCGAAACTGGTATGGGGGGGAGACTTGATTCAACAAATATTGTAATGCCGGAAATATCGGTAATAACAAATATCGGCCTTGATCATACTCAATACCTTGGTAATACATTGGCGAAGATAGCATTGGAGAAAGCTGGTATAATAAAGGATAAGGTGCCTGTGGTTATTGGTGAATCAGATCCTGAAACGGCTCCTGTTTTTATTGAGAAAGCACGTGAGCATGACTCGGCCATCTTTTTCGCGGATAAAAATTTCTCGCTTGAACTCCCCGGTGGGGAAAGTAATCATTACAGGCAGGTATTTAATGTTTATAAAGGCAAAAAACCATTTATGCAGAAGCTGCATACGGATATGACCGGTAATTACCAGGAGATGAATATTATCACCGTTCTCCAGGTAGCAGAGCTGCTTATTGCCGGAAATACCCTGGATAAGGACTCATTACGCAGGGGCTTAAGGAATGTGAAACAGGACACCGGGCTCAGTGGCCGGTGGATGATGGTAAGGCAGTCTCCCCTGGTTATCTGTGATCCGGCACATAATTACGCGGGACTCAAAATTGTGACAGAACAGTTGGTGAGACTGCAAAAGGATAAGCTTCATATAGTGCTGGGAATGGTCAATGATAAGGATGCTGATACAATACTTGGTCTTTTCCCCGAAGATGCTGAGTATTATTTTACCAGGGCATCCATACCAAGGGCAATGGATCAGAATACATTGAAGGAAGCAGCCTCCGGGTATTCACTCTCCGGTAACACCTATGCATCAGTGGCCAAAGCCTATGGTGCTGCTTTGCAGGCAGCCGGACAGAATGATGTGATATTTATCGGGGGCAGCACCTTTGTAGTTGCAGATTTTCTGAAAACACTATAATTGTGGTGATGTCATTTATTCATTATTTAATTATTTATATCTTGTTGACAGAAGAGAACAGGTGAGACAGCGATGAAAGCAGTAATGTATATGAGTTAAGTGAATATAATATTAAGCCAGGGAAAATGAAATATTTTAATCTGATTGTGCGCTCACTGATCCTGCTTATAATAATTAATCCCGTTCATTGTGTTTTTTCACAGGAAACAGGAAAACTTGTAATACTTCATACCAATGATCTTCATTCACGGCTGGATGGTTATGCTCCTTCTACTGAATACAGTCCAATGCTTACCGGTAATGATAATACCAGAGGCGGATTCAGCCGCCTGGCCACCATCATAGAGAAAGTGAAGAGAGAGAATCCCGGCCGGACCCTGGTTTTTGATGCCGGGGATTTTCTGATGGGTACTATTTTTCATTATATGGAGGAATATAAGCCTTTACAACTGTCCCTTATGAAAGAGATGGGATATGATGCTGTTGCCCTGGGCAATCACGAATTTGATTACGGTCCGGGCAGGATGGCGGATATAATCAGTAATTCAAAGGCTGCAGCCGATATACCCTGCTTATTGCTGGGGAACGTTGATTTTGATAAAAAAGACAGGGCCGACGATAGTTTTCAGGATCTTTTTGATAAGGGAGTTATAAAACGTCATTTTATTCTTGAAAAAGGAGGGGTTAAAACAGGCGTCTTTTCACTTATGGGGGAGGATGCTGATGAGGTGGCACCATTCGCTGCTCCACTGTCTTTCAGTAAAAACACAAGGGCAGCCCGGAAGATATGCAGGGAACTAATGGCAGAGGGATGTGAACTGATTATATGCCTGTCGCATAGTGGACTGGAAAAAGGTGACGACGGGCAATGGACCGGTGAGGATGTTAAGCTGGCTGAAAAAGTGGACGACATAGATATAATTATCAGCGCTCATACCCATACGGAACTGATGGAGCCTCTTATAATTAATAATACGCTTATAGTGCAGACGGGCAGTTATGGCCGGAATATAGGGAAACTGGAAATTATTATGAATGAAAACGGTTGCGGTGTGACAGATTACTCCCTTATAGCTGTTGACGATAATATGAAGGGTGATGCTGATGTGCAGTCAAAGATAGATTATCAAAAAGATCTTATTTCACGCAAACTTCATGGTATTACCGGGTACAGGCTTGATGATACTATTGTGAGTACAAAATTTGAGCTGGTTTGCGATGAGTATGATGATCCGGGGGAGAGCAACCTGGGACCCCTGGTGGCTGATGCAATTTATCAGTATGTGAATTCCGGTACCGGCGAGGGCACTGATATCGCCATGGTGGCTGCCGGGGTTATACGTGACAGGGTGGTGCCGGGCATTCAGACCACACAGGATATTTTCCGTATAATGTCGCTTGGATCCGGTGAGGATGAGGTTCCGGGTTATCCCCTGGCAAGGGTATATGTTAATGCCAAAGAGCTGAAAAGAGTGCTGGAGATACTGCTTGTGGCCTGGAAATCAACCCCTTCCAATTATTGCTATTATTCAGGCCTGGAGGTAGAGTATGATCCGGATAAAGGCCTTCTCAGGAAGATCGGCTCCATAAGCATTAGGAATGATAATGGTGTGCCGGTACCAGTGGATCTTTCCCGGAATAATGATACGCTGTATTCCATTGCAGCTAACTCTTATATGCTTGAGTTTATAGGTATAATACAGAAGATGACCTTTGGGCTGATACGGGTTAAACCAAAAGATATAAATGGCAATGAGATAGCCGATATGTCATCCGCTGTTATTGATTTTGAAAGTACAAATCCGGGTGTGCAGGAGGGGAAGGAATGGCTTGCACTGCTTAATTATCTATCCTCAATGAAGGATGTTGATAATGATGGTATACCCGACCTTCCGTTAAAATATGAATCGCCGGGATTAAGCCTTGTGCCGCTGCAATAGTGTCAGGAGATATAACTTTTCACCTGTTCATAATTTGGCATAGCCACTGCGGCTGAATGGACAAAAGAATGTCCCAGCACCCATTCCACCGCCTGTTTATATGTTGGTTCTTCACCCTGCTTGAAGGAATAAGGACCGGCCGAGCAGGTTTTCATGGCAATAATGCCAGTTCCCCGGGCCGCCGCCTTATCCAGTTCATTGATCAGCACCTCCTGGTCCCATTCAGTTGACCAGTTGGACAATGAATGGGTGAAGCCTCCCTTATAGTTGAAAGCGTGCATTATAACATCATAGAACCTGTCAGTATTGTTTTTCTTAAGCAGCCCCAGGCCGAAATCATGCGAGGAGAAACCGTGAGCCCTTATTGTGCCGTTTTTCTTTTGCCTGTCATAGAACTCAAGCACTGCCTCATGGTATGTCAGGTCCTCCCTGTCAGCACTGTGAAAAAGCATTATATCAATATAATCGGTGTCAAGAGCCTCCAGGCTTTCGGCTATACGTTTATCCAGTATCTCTGTTATCTCCCTGTGGCCCTGCCTGCCTTTTCCACCGTGACTGAGCTCATCAGGCTCAAGATGCATCTTTGACTGTATAATAACATCTTTTCTTTTTCCGCTTACCGCCCTTCCTACCAGCCTTTCATTATTGCCCCTTGCGTAGGACCGGCCGGTGTCAAGAAAATTTATTCCCCTGTCGATGGCAAAGCGTATAAGACCCTCATCGTTGGTCCTTGCTGCACCGAAGCAAAGGGGTGTGACATATATTCCGGTATTACCCAGCTCGTTCTTTACCGGCTCGTTATTATCATCCTGCATTCTCCCGGATGACAGTAGTCCCAGTCCTGCCAGTCCTGCCCCTGTTCTTGCAATAAACTCTTTCCTGCTTATCTTCTTCATAGGATAATGATTTTTTACTGTGCTACAGTTTTATCGGGACTAAAGATAGCAAAAGGTGCCGGATGAAGAAAAAAGATATCATCGGCGATTTTCACCTCCAAACAATCTCTACCCCTGACAGTAGTGCTCCTGAGAAAAGAAAGCCCGAACCGGGATCATGCTATTCCTGTTTCATCTGCATCACTTTAACAGATGAGGGATGACTGCTGTCATGATAAATCCTGATAGCTGCCTTTTGAAAATCCCCCTTATCACACTCGTAAATATTAACGAATTTCTGGGGGTTCCTGTCGACCAGGGGAAACCAGCTGCTCTGTATCTGTATCATCAGCTTATGACCTTCCCTGAATTTATGGGCTATATCAGGTATGCTGAAGCTGACTTTTGTTATTTCTCCTGGCACAAATGGCTCAGGTTCCTCAAAGCTGTTGCGGTACTTCCCTCTCATTACTTCACCCCTGACCAGCATCTGGTAACCTCCCAGAGGGGCATCTATGTCTGCCCCCGCGGGTGGATTGACCATGTCGGGGAATACATCAATAATCTTAACAATAAAATCGGCATCTGTGCCTGTGGTTGACACGTAAAGGTCGGCGGTAACCGGACCGGTAAGTGTCAGGTCTTCCGTCAGAGTTTCTGTTTCAAAAACCAGCACATCAGGACGCCTGGAGGCAAAGCGTTGATCATCTATCATATATGCACGATCCCTTCGGAGATGCACACCTTCCATATAAGGAACGGGTCTGTCCGGATCGGAGATATATTCCGTAAACATGTTCTTATAAGACGGCTTGCTGAAGCTTATAGCTCCACCCGGCTGCAGGTAGATGGTTTCTTCAGTAGCCTTCTCGGGAGGCCAGTCGCTATACTCATGCCAGCGGTCCTCACCTGTCATATAGATAAAAGCTTCAGGAAAATCATCTTCACTCCCATCTTTCAGATAATGATTGAAAAAGTTAACTTCCAGCTCATGAAAGCTCTCATTGGGACTGCTTTCCCAGTATATGTTACCAAGATTTTTACCTCCTTCACCGGCCCACTGGCCATGTGCCCAGGGTCCCATAACCAGGTGGTTGGGAATGTCTTCATTATTTTGTTCTTCTATTGCTTTGTAGGTATGCAGGGTCCCCCAGAGGTCTTCTGCATCAAACCATCCTCCCACAGTCATAACCGCAGGCTTTACGTTTTTCAGATGGGGCAGGGGCACCGTGGCTTTCCACCAGTCGTCGTAATTAGGATGCTCAAACAGCTCATGCCAGTACTTAACCGAATCAGGGAATATTTCCCTTGTGTTTTTTATCGGACCCATATCCATAAAGAATTCGTAGTTGTCCTCGCTGCCCCATGAAAAATTAAGGGGGTAATTCCTTCTTGACTCTCCGGGATGTGGATCACCGAAGCTGGTATAGAAACTGAATCCGTCAATAAGAAAGAAGGCCCCGTTATGATGCCAGTCGTCTCCGAGGAACCAGTTGGTCACAGGCGCCTGCGGAGAAACTGCCTTTATGGCAGGATGATCGGCAAGGATGGCCATTGTTGCATAGAAACCGGGGTATGAGATACCTGTTACTCCTACCTTCCCGTTATTATTCTCTACATTGTTTACAAGCCATTCCACCGTGTCATATGTGTCGGACGCTTCATCAACCTCATCATTTTTCTTGTCCGGATTGAAGGGCCTTACATTAACATACTCACCCTCACTCATATACCTGCCCCTGACATCCTGGAACACAAGGATATAGTTTTCTTTTAAAAACCTGTGGTATATGGAAACGAAATGATTAAAGGCTTCTTTCCCTCCGCCTTCTGCATTATAAGGTGTTCTGAAAAGGAGAACAGGAGACTCCCCGGACGGATTTTTAGGCGAGTAAACTGATGTAAACAGTTTAATACCATCCCTCATCTCTATATATAACTCTTCTTTATTGTATATTTTTCTGATTGCACCGGGACTGCTCTCGGGAAGCTCAACAGGTTCCCGCCCGAAACGTGTCATAACGTTTATATCGCCCTGTCTGAAGTAACCAATGATCTGTGAGTAGTCACGATCGGTAATCCCTTCAAAAGAAAATCCTGCAGGATCAAAAGTGAAGCTGAATTGCTGGTTTTCCAGGTTTACACTGCTTAAAGGAATGCCTGAGGCACCCTGTTCCGGTACATCAAATGTGCCTGTCAGCCCGGATTCATTCTCTTCTATATGAATATAAAGCTGCATGTCCAGTCCCTGTACCTTCATCAGCGAGTACCAGTCGCCGCTGATCGATTGTCCGCTGAGACCGGCAGAGATTATCAGGAATAATATTGCAAGAATAGCTGTTCTGTTTGATTTTTTTCTTTTCATGATGTGGTTTATTGTATCGGTTAGCAGTCAAATTTAGAAATAATAATCAGATACTCGGCCACTGCTAATGTTAATGGCCTAATAATGCCACAGTTTGAAGAGTTTAGATACACATTTTAATTTGTTTCTCAATTTTTACCAGTGGCTAATTTCACCTGATCTGCACACCGTCTGCCAATTACTTTGTATATTTATATGGATGATTTTTTCCAGGTTCTGTGGGAGTGCCACGACTTAATGCGGGATAGGGTGGAACAGGCAGAAAATGCCATTAGAATAATCTCGAATAATCTTTAAAAAGGATAGATGATGAAAAAGAATGTATCAGGTATAACACTTGAATTGATAAGCGGTGATATAGCCTCACAGGAGGATATCACAGCGGTGGTGAATGCTGCAAATGCACAGCTCAGAATGGGGGGTGGTGTGGCAGGTGCTATTCACCGTGCAGCAGGACCCGGACTGGAAAAGGAGACGGCTCCGCTGGCACCCATTAAGCCTGGGGAGGCAGTTATCACTACGGGAAATAAGCTGCCAAATAAATATATAATACATTGCCTTGGACCAGTATACGGGGCTGATAAACCTGAAGACAAACTACTGGCCGACTGTTACCGCAATGCATTGAAGATAGCCGAGGAGAAAAAGATTGATTCAATTGCTTTTCCTGCTATTTCCACGGGAGCTTTCGGTTACCCCATGGAAGAGGCGGCAAAGATTGCTTTTACTACAATTATTGACCTTGCCCCGGTGCTTGAATACTGTAAGAAGATCAGGTTTGTTCTTTATAGTGACCGGGATCGCGAGGTTCATGAGGAGGTATTGTCGGATTACCTCGCTCTCCGTAACGGGTGATAATTCAAAATAAGCCGCTCCGTTGCGCGGAGTGCGGTTTTTTTGCTTCCTGCTCCTTACAAAAGCAAGCTTTTGACGGAGCCGCAAACAAAAAAACCGGTCACTTTCGTGACCGGCATTTTGTTCTGTGGGTAGTACTGGATTCGAACCAGTGACCCCCTGCTTGTAAGGCAGGTGCTCTGAACCAGCTGAGCTAACCACCCTGAATGAGAGTGCAAATATAAGCCAAATATTTTGTTCAGAAAAAAAAGTTCACAAATTATTGATTCTCTTTCATTCGAAACATTGTAAGTGTCAAATATACAGGCGGATATAATTTTTTATGGTAGATGTTGATATACTATCATAAATTGAATCAATAGTTCAATATGCTGAGAAAACAGACGCCCGTTTTTGATAACTTTTTATGAAATGTGCATAAACTGTGACAAACAGGCTGTTTGCCATGATGAGCAGATGCAACTTAATTCGTATTTTTAAGGTCAGAATAGTGAAACATTTTATTGATTAGAAATGATTTATGTTAATTGAATAAATTAACTATTTTTAAGGATTGATAAACAGCCAGACGTTTTTTATTTTATGCCTATTAAAAGCTTGTTAATCAATTGAATATTTTTTGATGTAAAGTAACAGCAGACCTAACAAGATATGAAAAGCAGTACCAGAATTTTACTGATCAGTATATTTTTTGTTTTTAATGTTTTATTACTTAATGGTCAGACCACATATACTTCGGCTTCTTCCGGCAAATGGAGTGATGGTACTACCTGGGTAGGCGGTGTCGTGCCAGGTCCAAATGATAATGCAATAATATCTTCCGGAACAACTGTAAGCCTGGATAAACCAAATCAAACAATAAATGATCTGACTATACAGACTGGTGCAGTGGTAAACGGAGAAAACAGGATCCTGACAGTAAATGGAACATTTCTGATAAATGGCACTTATACATCTAAAAATGCCGCTGCCAAAGATTTAAATTTTAATGGTGATACACTAGCAGGATCTGGCAGCATAATAATTGATTTTTCAAACAATGATTTTGTGGTAGGAGAAAATGCTGTTATTTTATCTTCAAGTGATCTGAAGGTTTATGGTAACGTATTACTGGATAACTCCGTAACAGTTACTAATAAGGGGGATATAGAGGTTACAGGTAATATCGAAGGTAATAACGCTACAACATCTGTGTGGACCAATCATGATAACTCATATCTTATCATTGGAAACAGCCTCCTGTCAACCGGGATATTGAATGCCGATTCTCCTGGTAATACGGTTGAATATAATAATCTGGGAGACCAGGATATAAAACTGCCATCATCTTCAATCTATTATAATCTGAACATTAAAGGAGCCGGTAATAAAAATTTGTTGGGGGCTATTGTATTAGATGGAGATATTCTTATAAACAACTCAGGCATACTTCAAAGCAA
>JAWLFR010000146.1:0-4986 GCA_041685495.1 Bacteroidales bacterium | reverse complement strand
ATCATCCGGAAAAGAAAAAGTGTCAGCAAGCCTGGAAGCAGTGTATATAATGTGCCATGCTATCAATGATTTTCAGCATGCAGGCGGTAAGGTGACAGGTATAAAACCGGCAGGAGGTATTGCTGAAGCATCCGATGCCTTAAAGTACTATTCGCTTGTAGAGATGGTACTGGGTAACAGCTGGCTTATACCTGAGAGGTTCAGGATAGGCGCCAGCCGGCTGGCAAATAATTTACTTACGGATGTGGAAGGAAGAAACGTGGAATATTTTTAGATGAATTATACTGTTCAGAATATCGGTGAACCGCTTGCACAGGATTTTCTCAGGTCGGAATGGATATTCGGCCTCCTGATGCTCCCCGTGCTGCTTTACCTCTTTGTCTCCCTGTATGAAAAATACTCCCTTATCAGGATTATCAGGATTGTCTTCAATAATAAGTTTGCACATACCACATACCGTAATATGAGCTCCGGCACACAGGTCTTCCAGATGTTGCTGGGCCTGCTGAGCCTTATCAGCATTGCCACCTTCATGCTTTTTGCGGAACTGCACTTTGATATAATATTCTATGACCTGAATCCTCCAATGCTCTGGCTTTTTAACCTGGGACTGGCATCCCTGGCCATAAGCTTCAGATATGTGGTAAACAATATTATTGCCGGTCTTACACGTACAAGGAATATTTTCAGAGAATATTTTTTTAATATCTCACGCAGTTACAAGCTGATTGGCATAATGCTTATGATACTCAATTTCTGCATATCATACCTTGTAAGTGTCCCTGACAGCTACCTTATCTATTCCGCTTTTGCGCTTATAGCGATAATACTGGTTTTCAGGGTCATCCGACTGGTATATATTTTTATAATAAGCAGACTTTCATTATCGTATATGATTTTGTATCTTTGCGCACTGGAAATTTTACCCGTTCTTTTAGCAATCAAATATCTGAACGGGCTGGAGCATTAAGAAAGTCTATTTGTTGTACAACTAAAAACGGAATGCTTTGAAGATAAAAAGTATACTGGTATCACAACCAGAACCAAAAAATCCAAAATCTCCCTATTACGAACTGGCCAGAAATCACGGTTTAAAGATCGATTTCAGGCCTTTCATTGAGGTGATAGGCGTTACTTCAAAAGAATTCAGGCAACAAAAGATCAATATTCTTGATCACAGTGCTGTGATTTTCACCAGCAAGACAGCCATTGATCATTTTTTCAGGGTATGTGAGGAATTGCGTATCACGGTGCCTGACACAATGAAATACTTTTGTATTACCGAAAATGTGGCATTTTACCTTCAGAAGTATATTGTTTACAGGAAAAGGAAGATATTCTTCGGTCATTCCAAGTTCAACGACCTGTGCACGGTAATATCCAAGCACAAGGATGAGAAATATTTTGTGCCTTTATCAGTGCCCCATAAGGCAGAGATACCCGAATTGCTGGATAAGTATAAGATCGAATATACTATCGGCAACCTTTACAGGACTATCAGTGCCGACCTTTCGGACCTGGCTGATGTGTATTATGATATTCTTGTTTTTTACAGTCCGTCCGGACCCAAGTCATTGCTTGAAAATTTTCCCGATTTTGAACAGAATAAGACAAAAATAGCTGCCTTCGGTCCGACCACGGCCCAGGCACTGGATAAGCTGGGACTGAGACTTGATATACATGCTCCAAACGCCAAGGCACCGTCAATGACAATGGCACTTGACCAGTTCATAAAAGATCAAAAGAAGAGTAAATAGATATTACCGTATATCCCCCGGTAATATTTTCTTCTGAAGGCGCAGCGGGACTTTTGTTATGTACAGTAATAGACACACTTACAGCAAAAAGGAGAAACTTTGCAGCCCTGAAGTTATTTCCCGGTTATTTGAAGATGGTTTTTCATTCTACTCTGAGCCATTCAGGATAGTATGGATGCAGAACCCCGACAAACAGCTTTTCCCTGCCCTTTCAGCCATCAGCGCCAGGAAAAAATCCCTGAAAAGAGCCGTTGACCGCAACAGGGCAAAAAGAAGGATAAGGGAAGCCTGGCGTATGAAAAAGAATATTCTTTATAAGCAGCTTGCAGACCTTGATATACAGATTCTGCTTATTATAATATATACAGGAGACAGGGTGCCTGATTACAGCTATATCGAAGAGAAAATGGAGGTTCTTGTTAAGAATTTTTCTTTACATTTGAAGGCTCTTGCAGATCGTAAAAAACAGTAATGAACCAGGCCGGAAGCCATTATGTTAGAACAACAGGCTTCACGCACCTGTGATCATTCATAATATACCGTTTAAAGAAATGAACATGAAAAAGTATTTGAATAAAACAATTCTTATATCAGCAGCAGTAATAATGATATCAGTGGTCACCACGGCATTTATATCCCGTAATGAGTCCACAGATTTCAAGCTGCAGAAGAACATGGATATCTTCTATTCCCTTATAAGGGAGTTGAATGCTTTCTATGTGGACGAGCTGCAGCCTGACAAACTGTTTAAGAAAACTATTGATGACATGCTCAGTGAGCTTGACCCTTATACAACTTATTACCCGGAGTCGGAAAGAGATGAGTTTACATTTATGACTACCGGAAAATACGGGGGCATAGGATCACAGATAAGAACAGGCGGCGATTATACGGTGCTTACCCGTATATATAAAGACTTTGCCGCCGATAAGGCAGGACTTAAAGCCGGGGATATACTTAAGTCCGTTAACGGAAGGTCCCTGAAAGGGATGCCTGCTGATAAGGTAAGTGATGAACTGAAAGGAGAGCCCGGTACCGAAATCAACATTATAATAGAAAGACAGGGTGAGGAACTGGAAAAAACACTTACACGTAAAAGGGTGGCTATTACTCCCGTGCCCTATTATGGCATGCTGGATGATAAGACAGGCTATATCCGCTTCACCAATTTTACACAGGGCTGTAGCAATAATGTCAAAACGGCACTGACCACCCTCAAGGAAAAGCATGGCGCTGAGAAGATTATCCTTGATGTAAGATCCAACCCGGGGGGACTCCTGAACGAAGCCGTTGATATTGTAAATCTCTTTGTGGGTCCCGATAACGAGGTCGTAAGCACAAAAGGAAGGGTGGAAAGATTTGATGATACACATAAAACAACAAAAAAAGCTGTTGATAAGGACATTCCCCTTGTAGTAATGATAAACCAGGCCACCGCATCTGCAGCAGAGATAGTTGCAGGTGCTATTCAGGACCTTGACAGGGGAGTGGTTGTGGGACAGAGATCATTCGGCAAGGGACTGGTGCAGATAAGCCGCCCCCTGAGCTATAATGCAACACTGAAAGTGACAACTGCTGAATACTATATACCCTCGGGAAGATGCATACAGGCCATTGACTTCTCGCTGCGCAATGAAGACGGCAGCATAGGGTATATACCGGATTCTCTCACCTCTGAATTTACGACCCGCAACGGGCGTATTGTAAAGGATGGTGGTGGTATATCACCTGATTACAGTGTTGAAACAACACAGCTGAGCCAGTTTACCTCAGTGCTGTATGGCAGGTCACTGATATTTGATTTTGCCACCGACTATTACTGGCAGAACGCTGAGATTGAGGAGCCCGGAACATTCAGTCTCAGCGATCAAAGCTACCAGCGCTTTGGTAATTTTCTTGAAGAAAGGGATTTCTCTTACGAATCGGCAACAGAAAATGCTCTGGATGAACTTAAGGAAGTGGCGAAAAAGGAGAAATACTATAAAAACAATAAGTCCCTGTTTGATACAATGGAAAAAAACCTGGGCCATAAGCTGGAAAACGACCTGGAACTGTTCCGTGATGAGGTAACACGACTGCTGGAAGACGAGATAGTAGGAAGGTATTATTATGAGGAGGGACTGATCAAACACAGCCTGCAATATGACAGGCAGGTAGGCAGGGCCCTGGAAATAATCAATGACGCCGGCCTGTATTCTTCCACCCTGGAAGGCACATCCGGACTCTTATCAATTAAAAACTGATATACATGGATAAAAAAACCGTACTTACTGATGGAGCTATCAGTCCAGACACCATATCCAGATACCTGGAAAAGGTGTCAGAAGACAAAGCAATTGGGGCCCATTCCCTTTTTCTTGGCCAGGTGCGTGATGATATTGTCAATGACAAAAGGGTTGAAGCCATTGAGTATTCAGCATACACTGAGATGGTGGAAAAGGAAGCGGACAGGATCAGGGAAACGGTTAAAGCAGCCTTCAATGATGTAAAGGACATTATCATTATTCATTCCACCGGTATCGTCAGGGCAGGTAAGCTGTCTCTTTTTGTTCTTGTAAGCGCGGGTCACCGCGACCAGGCTACGAGAGCCTGCAGGCATGTGCTGGAGATGATAAAGGACAGCTATCCCGTATGGAAAAAGGAACTGTTCGATGATGATTCGCACAGGTGGCAGTAGTCACACCCATCAGCCACCTGCAAAGGGTGGCAGTAAGGCTACCTCGTCACCATCGGCCAGACTGACATCCTCATCGGCCAGACTCTGATTCACAGAAATGCGGTATTTATACCCGGCAAAAGAAGGGTGCTTTTTTATAATATGCCTTTTCAGTTCATCCAGCGATGATACATCTTCAATTTCCAGCTCCGCACTGCCCGCTTTTTCGGCAAGTATACCAAACAATAAAACTTTTATCTTCATTTTTTTACATCAATTAAGTTAACTCTCCCGGAAGTAAGCTGCGAGGAACCTTTAGCCCGGCGAAGCCAACCGAGCCTGCGAGCCCGGCGAAGCTGAGCATCGGTTCAATGCGCCTCCAGCCAGTTTTTGCCACTTCCGTAATCAACAAGCAATGGTACATCCAGTCTGCATGCATGCTCCATTTCATAAATAACAATATCCCTCAGGGCTTCCTCATCTTTTTCAGCCACCTCAAAGATCAGCTCATCATGAACCTGCATTATCATGCTGGCTCTCAGATCCGATTCCTTAAGCCTTGAGTGTATCTTT
>JAWLFR010000001.1:73421-130516 GCA_041685495.1 Bacteroidales bacterium | reverse complement strand
ACCATCACTTATTGCTTCCCATGATTCACCGTAGTCAGAGGTTTTCCATACAAAAGGCCTGAAATCATCCTGCCTGTAACCCGTTACAGTTACATAGGCCGTACCGGCATCCAGGGCTGATGGTTCCACCCTGCTTACCCAGTAGCCCGGGTGTCCGGGTATATTATCCGTAACATCATTCCATTCCTCTCCCCCGTCTTTTGTCACCCATACCTTACCGTCATCGGTGCCAACCCATAGCAGTCCCTCTGTCACCGGCGACTCATCCATTGTCACAATGGTACAGTACTGTATATTACCGGTGCCCTGTATTTTTGCCTTATCGTTAGTTGTCAGATCAGGGCTTATCAGCTCCCAGGACTCACCCCTGTTAGCTGATCTTACCACCTTATTACCCGCATGGTATATTACCCGGCTGTTATGGGGTGATATTACTATTGGTGCATTCCATGCCCAGCGGTCCATATCACTATACCTTATACCCTGTGACTCACCTGTAACAAGGTCCAGTCTCCTTATTGGTCCGAATTGTGATTCATTATACAGGTACCTGTTATTATCCGGGTCCACCTCATTATACATTCCGTCTCCTCCTCCCACACTCTGCCAGTCCTCAAGCTTAATCGGGCTGCCATCTTTCTTTGTTGAGGGTCCCCGTACCGATCCGTTATCCTGCATTCCACCGTATACATTATAGGGATATGCCATATCATAACCCACAGCCACAAACTGTCCCACATCCTTAAAATCAGGATGGTACCAGTTATCGCCGCCATCATAGCTTATGCCCATACCATGGTCATAGCCCAGCATTATATGCTCCGGATCTTCCGGGTCTATCCACATGGCATGGTTATCACCCCCAAAGTTAAAAGGCCTCCGCCATTCCTTTCCCCCGTTAACGGTCTCCCACATCCTTACACCCAGCACATAAACATGGTCCGGGTCAATGGGATTTATTGCCATCTGCTGGTAGTAATATGCAGGTCCGCCACCCACATCTTCGCCATCGGGACTAACCTTGCGCCATGTGCGGCCTTTGTCATCAGAGCGGTACACCTCGTCACCTTTCTCTTTGCCTTCAGGAGGTATACCGTTCAGAAGCTGCCTGTACCTCTCATCATCAGATACTCCCTCTATATTATTATTCTCAATATTGGCATACACTGTTTCAGGATTGGATGGTGAAACGGCAATGCCTATCCTGCCAAGCATACCGGATGGGAGTCCACCCGCCAGCTCCGTCCACGAACGTCCCCCGTCTTCAGTCTTATAAATACCGCTGCCCGGTCCGCCGGCATTAAAGGTCCAGGGCCTCCTTACCTTATCATAGGCTGCTGCATATAAGACAGAGGGGTCGGTGGGATCAATTGCAAGGTCAACAACACCTATATGCTTACCGTGGTCAACAATATCAAGCACCTTCTCCCAGCTCTTTCCACCGTTTGTTGTCTTATAGACACCACGCTCCTCATTCTCTGAATACAGATGTCCCAGGGCAGCCACCCATACAATATCAGAATCATCTGGATGGATGATTATACGGCCTATATGTCCGGATTCGGGCAATCCCATGTTTTTCCATGTCTCACCCCTGTCATCCGAACGGTATATCCCGTCGCCATAATAAGCTGTCCGGCTGTTATTGGCTTCACCCGTGCCTACCCATACAATGTCAGGATTATTCTGGTCAACCGCAATATCGCCTATACTTATGGCACCGGCATCTTCGAACAGAATATCGAAGGTTATACCGTTATCTTCGGTAAACCACAATCCGCCCGTGGCCAGTGCTGCATAAAATGTTGTCGGATTTTTGTCAACAACAGCAAAGTCAACATACCTGCCCCCCTGCCGGGTTGGACCTATTGAACGGTAATGAACGGCTTTAAGAGCGCTTTCTTTAATGCTCTGTGCATCTGCAGCTATTACAAGTGTGAGAGTCAGGATAAAGAGAATGATTTTTTTCATGAGGATAATGTTAGAATTTGAGCTTAAGGATTGTTTATAATATATGATAAACGGCAATTTAAATCATATTTCTGTAAAAGAGCCATATTATTATTATTTTTAGTAAGTTTTTAACAGCTTTTAACAACAAAACAAATAAGGACCAATGGCCGGAAAACAAAGAATAGGAATATTAACTGCCGGAGGTGACTGTCCGGGATTAAACGCAGCGATACGCGGGGTTGCCAAGACAGCCATAGTGAAATACGGTATGAAGGTGTACGGTATCTCGGACGGATTCCAGGGAATGATCAACAAGGAATATATTGAGCTCACTGAGAAAGGTATTTCAGGTATATTAACCCTTGGCGGCACCATACTGGGCACCTCAAGGGTAAAGCCATTTAAAAAGAAATCAAACGGTGATAAGGCGATAAGTAAGCCGGAACTGATAAAGGAGCATTATGAGCAGATGGGTCTCGACTGCCTGGTATGCATTGGGGGTAACGGTACACAGAAAACCGCATACAGGCTGTCACAGGAAGGGCTCAATGTGGTTGGTATACCTAAAACCATTGATAATGACGTATATGGCACTGAGATGTCATTCGGCTTTGCTTCAGCAGTGGATATAGCCACTGAGGCCGTTGACAGGCTCCACTCAACAGCCAACAGCCATAAAAGGATCATTGTTATTGAAGTGATGGGCCATAATGCAGGTTGGATAGCACTCTATGCCGGGGTAGCCGGGGGCGGTGATGTCATTCTTATCCCCGAGCTGGAGATAGATATGGATAATGTTTCAAAGTACCTCGAAGACCGGGCCTATAAGAACAAAGATTATTCAATAGTTGTTGTGGCAGAGGGTATAGTCCCGCAGAAAAAAAAGAAGTCGGCAGCACAGTATGTATCGAAGATGATAAGTGAGAGAACGGGACTTGAAACAAGGCAGACAGTGCTAGGCTACACACAGCGGGGAGGCACACCATCACCAATGGACCGTATACTGGCTACCAGATACGGTGCATCAGCCGTTGACCTGATAGCAGATAATGACTATGGTAAAATGGTAACACTTAATAATGATGAAATAATACCCATGACACTTGAAGAGACGGCAGGCAGGCTCAAGACCGTAAGCGAAGACCATCCCCTGATGCTTAAGGCAAAATGGATGGGAACATGCTTTGGATGCAAGACAACGGTTGAAGCAGACAAGGGAAACAAAGATGATTAGGAAGTAAATATGAATGACAGTGCATATACACCAAAAGAAATAAGCTGGCTCTCCTTTAACCACAGGGTGCTGCAGGAAGCTGACAATAAGGCCGTACCCCTTATTGAAAGAATAAAATTCCTGGGCATCTATTCAAATAACCTGGATGAATTTTTCAGGGTCAGGGTTGCCACCCTCAGGAGGATAGCCAAGCTGAAGGATGATTCATATGATATTCTGGGTTATAATGCCGAGTCAACACTGAAGGAGGTTAACAGGATAGTCCTGAAGCAGAGAGCCGAGTATGAACAGGTGTATGAAAGGCTGAAGAAAGATCTTGACGCCAATAATATTTATATCAGGAATGAAAATGAACTGGATACCGGGCAGTATGAATTTGTAAAGGATTTCTTTAATAAGCAGCTGGCACAGATAATAATGCCCTTTATGGTCAGAAAAGAGATGGACCTGCCTGCCCTGAAGGATGATGCCGTTTACCTTGCCATAACCATTAAACATAAAAGGAAAACAAAAAAAGTGCGCTATGCACTGCTGGAAATGCCAGTGGGTACTGTGTCCCGCTTCATTGCTCTGCCCGGACCTGAAAATGAGAACCACTACATATTCCTTGATGATATAATAAGGGTGGGACTGAAAGATATATTCTATGTCTTTAAAAACAGCAGCATAAAGGCCCACACCATCAAGCTTAATAAAGATGCCGAGCTGGATATCATTGATGATATATCCGAGTCATATATAGAGAACGTTAACCGCAGCCTTAACCAGCGTAAGGTAGCCACCCCCGTCAGGCTTGTCTATGACAGGGAGATACCCGCGGAGACACTGGATATCATTACGGAAAAGCTTGAATTCAGCCAGGATGATACCGTCATACCGGGAGGAAGGTATCATAACCTGAAGGATATGATCGATTTTCCGGTACCCGGCGGCAGCCATGATTACCTTTATGAGCAGAGGCCTCCCATAAGGCACCGCGATATTGTGCCCGGAAAAAGCATTCTTTCAAGGATAAGGAAAAAAGACATACTCCTCTACTTCCCTTACCACTCCTTTGACACCTTTATCAACATGCTGAGGGAAGCATCCCTTGACCCGGCAGTAAGGGATATAAAAATCACCTTATACCGCGTTGCAGCAAACAGCAACGTGGTAAATGCACTTGCCAATGCGGTGCGCAACGGGAAGTCGGTAACCGCAGTTATTGAGCTGCAGGCCCGTTTTGATGAACAGGCCAATATATACTGGAGCAACAGGCTCCGTGAGGAAGGCGTTAAGGTAATACACGGTGTTCCCGGTCTGAAGGTGCATGCCAAGTTATGCCTTATAACAAGGGTAAAGAGTGATAATGTGCAACGCTTTGCCTGCGTGGGCACCGGCAATTTCAACGAGGACACTGCCAGACTGTACACTGACCACCTGCTGATGACATCCGATACCAAGATAACCAACGAGGTAAGCAAAACATTCGCATTCCTGGAAAAAAATTACAAAAGAGAGAATTATTACCACCTCATAGCCTCGCCCTTTTATACCCGGACACGTATATCAAGGCTGATAAAAAAAGAAACAGAGAATGCCCGTAATGGTGAAAGAGCATATATTTTCCTCAAACTCAACAACCTGGTTGATAAAGATATTATAGACCTGCTGTACCAGGCCAGCCTTGCAGGAGTTGATATCAGGCTTAATATCAGGGCCATGTACTCACTGGTCACAGGTATTGAAGGACTAAGCACTAATATCAGGTCTATAGGCATTGTAGACCGGTTTCTGGAGCATACACGTATTATGATATTCGGCAATAAAGGCAATGAGAAGGTATATATCACCTCGGGAGACCTTATGACAAGGAATATTGAAAGGAGGGTTGAAATAGCTGTGCCGGTGTATAACAACGAGCTCAAGAAGGAGCTGCATGATATTTTTGATATACAGTGGAATGATAATATCAAGGCCAGGATACTGGATAAAAATCTCGATAATAAAATAGCGGATAACGGAAAGCCCCCCCTCAGATCACAGACAGAGATATATAAATATCTTAAAAGCATACATGAACCCGTAAATACTGAAAGCACTGCCGGTAATAATAAACCGGGGGATACTACAGAGACGGGGTATACAGCCTCGCCCGGTAGTACATCAGAACCGGGGGCATCAGAACCGGAAAAAAACGAGGGGGAAGAAAAAAACTAAAATCTGCTTTAAACAATAATAACAGAAAAAAACCGAATATGGATATTAACGGCAAGTACTACAAAGCTTTCAAGGAAAGACAGGCGATGCTTGAAAAGCAGCATTCAAAAGAAAAAATAAAAAAGCAGCATGCCAAAGGAAAGCTTACTGCACGTGAGAGGCTTGACCTCCTGCTGGATGAGGGATCATTCGAAGAGATTGACTCTTTTGTCGTACCCGACACCCACGGCATTGAATTCGGCAAAGTGGAAAAGCAATATGGCGATGGTGTGGTGGCAGGGATGGGTATGATCAGCGGTCGCCTGGTGTTTATATATGCCCAGGACTTCCTTATAATGGGTGGATCACTGGGCATAGTACATGCGAAAAAGATAGTCAAGATACAGGAGATGGCACTTAAGATGGGAGCCCCCATTATTGCACTGATAGATTCAGGTGGAGCCAGGATACAGGAGGGCATCGCCTCACTCAACGGCTATGCCAGCATTTTCCATAATATAATACGCTCATCAGGTATCATACCGCAGATAGCCATTATAATGGGACCTGCAGCAGGAGGAGCGGTATATTCACCGGCACTCATGGATTTTGTTTTTATGACAAGCTACACCAGCTATATGTTCGTTACCGGACCCAACGTGGTGAAGGAAGTACTTAACGAGGATGTGACCTTTGAAGGTCTGGGAGGTGCAGGGGTGCATGCCAAGAAGAGCGGTGTGGCACACTTCATCTATGATGACGAGGAAAATACCATACTGGGACTGAAAAAGTTTTTCTCCTATATACCCTCCAATAACCTGGAGAACCCGCCAAAGGCGGAAGATACAAACCAGACTCCGGATGTCAATATGAAACTGCTGGACATAGTGCCTGATGACCCTAACAAAGCATATGATGTTAAGGAGGTAATAGACAATATAGTCGATAAAGGCAGCTTTTTCGAGATATCTGAATTATTTGCCCAGAACTTAATAACAGGCTTTGCACGCCTTGCCGGAAAAACAATAGGCATCATAGCCAACCAACCCAGGGTTCTTGCCGGAGTACTGGACATCGACTCATCGGTTAAAGGAGCCAGATTCATACGTTTCTGCGACTCATTTAATATACCCCTGCTCACACTGGAGGATGTGCCTGGATTCCTGCCGGGTATAGACCAGGAACATTCAGGTATTATAAGACATGGTGCCAAACTGCTCTATGCCTACAGCGAAGCTACCGTGCCCAAGATCACCGTTATACTCAGAAAATCCTACGGCGGTGCTTATATAGTTATGAACAGCAAAAACCTGGGGGGCGATTTTAATTTTGCATGGCCCACGGCCGAGATAGCAGTGATGGGACCTGAGGGGGCGGTGGCCATACTGTACCGGAAGGAACTGGCCGAATCTGAAGATCCGAAAAAGCTGAAGGCAGAGCTGGTGAAGAAGTACCGCGACAGGATTGCAAATCCATTTGTAGCCAATGAGAAAGGTTTTATTGATGAGGTTATCGATCCTTCCGTAACAAGACGCAAACTGGTTTATGCCTTCGAAGCCCTTACAAATAAATGGGTCGAAGAGCCGTCAAGAAAACATGGGAATATACCCCTATAGTATAAGTTTTGTTATATATTCACCATTGAAAAATATTCATCAGCAATGAAAATCAGTAATATACTTATTGCCAACAGGGGAGAGATAGCGGTACGCATAATGAAGACCGCAGACCGCCTGGGCATAAAAACAACAGTGATAAAAACGGCAAGCGAACCTTCAGCTATGTACCTTTCACTTGCCGGAGAGGTGTATGACGACACTGAAAATATATCGGAGATACCTGTTTTCCTTGATATAGACAGGATTATAAGCATAGCACTCAAATCAGGAGCCGATGCCATACATCCCGGCTATGGCTTCCTTGCCGAAAACCCCTATTTCGCCCAGAAATGCGCTGATAATAATATTATCTTCATAGGCCCCTCACCCGATTCCATATATAAGATGGGTAATAAGACAATAGCAAGGAAGATAGCCCTTGCCAAGAATATACCTATGGCCATAGGGAGCGAGGGACAGGTACCTACCGGGAAAGATGCCGCCAGGGTGGCAGCAAGGATAGGTTACCCTGTTATTATCAAAGCAGCATCAGGCGGTGGCGGAAGAGGCATGAGGATAGTCAGGAAGGAAGAAGAGATGCCACAGATGTTCAGGCTGGCATCCAACGAGGCCGAAAAAGCTTTCTCCGACCCTTCGGTTTTCATAGAAAAATATATTGAGAATCCCAGGCATATTGAGTTCCAGATACTGGGAGACAAGAATGGTAATATCATACACCTTGGAGAAAGGGAATGCTCAGTGCAGAGAAAGCACCAGAAGCTGCTGGAAGAGGCACCCTCCCCTGCCCTGAACCAGGAACTGAGAAAAGAGATGGGTGAAATATCGGTGAAGATAGCCTCGGCTGTAGGGTACTATTCTGCAGGCACGGTGGAATTTCTGTTTGACTCCGACGGTAAATACTATTTTATGGAGATGAACACAAGAATACAGGTGGAGCACCCTGTAACCGAATTCATCACGGGTATTGACATTATTGAGGAACAGATAAGGATAGCCGAAGGCAAAAAGCTAAGGCATGCACAGAAAGACATCAAACTAAAGGGCTGGGCCTTTGAATGCAGGATCAATGCCGAGGATGTGCAGTCAGGATTCAGTCCGGTACCGGGCAAGATAGATAAAATCATTATGCCGGCGGGTGATAATATACGAGTTGATACCGGAGTGCAGGCAGGCTCTGTTATAGCAGCCAACTTTGATTCTATGATAGCCAAGCTGATAGTATATGGCAAAGACCGCAAAGACGCACTGGCCAACTGTAAACAGGCCCTGGACAAAGTATGGATCAAAGGAACGAAAACAACACTGCCATTCTTCAGGATGCTTATAAGAAACAACCGCTTCCTTGAAGGCTCAATAACAACATCCTTTATTGAAAACGAGCTGGATAGCTATGTCAACAGTGATTATGAAGAATTGCTGGCTGCATGGCTGGCTACATGGCTGTTTGCCGGGGAAAATCTCGATGAGAGTAACCTGAAAACAGATCCTGAAGAAGCCAAAAACCTCAGTCCATGGCTCTTAAACAAAAGAATAGGAAGATAATATAATCTTAACAGATCATTTCTATGGCTAAAAAGAAGAAGAAAAAATTATATGCCCTCGCCGGAAAAAAGAAATACAGCTTCAACCTTCCTCTTACCGAAACTATCAGGATCGGTAAACGCGATTATAAGATAATGATCAAGGAAGATGAAAAGCACGGTACATATATACTGTGGAAGAACAGAAGGTACCCGGTGGAGGTAATCATGGGCAAACAGAACAAGTATGAGATACTGCTCAACTATATAAGCTATTCCTTTACAATAGAGACACCTTTTTCACTCAGGCGAAAGAAATACCTCGATAAAGAGAAAGGTATCAGCGAAGAAGAGAAGATCCTGGCACCCATGCCGGGCAAGATAATTGAGGTGCTGGTAAAGGATGGTGCTGACATCAACCGGGGTGAATCTCTTCTTATACTTGAAGCCATGAAGATGCAGAATGAGATAATAAGTCCTGTAAGCGGCACAGTAAAATCATTGAATGTGAGGCCTGGCGAGAATGTTATGAAAGATGACCTTATGGTAGAAATCAAAACGGGCAAATAAAGACAGCCATCAAAACAGGCAAATAGTGATTAAGACCCAAACGGACAAATAATGATGTTGACCTGAGAGGCAAACAAAGGATAGAAATCAAAACACAAATACAAAAAGTATTGAACAATAATGAAAAACAAAGCTGTCTGTCTCATAATCCTCCTCTCACTGTTCCTCGGCGGATGCATGAAGAACCAGAGGCTGAAGTACAGTAGCGAATGGCATAATGCACCTGACGGGGTATGGGTCGGGCCCCGGCTGTGGGCCAACAGGCTGCAGGACTGGAAAGTGGAGGATGGGCGACTGGTTTGTGTCAACAGCAGTCCCATGAGAACCGTCCACCTTACAAGCCGCCGGGCCACAGACACCAAAGGCAATATCAAGAGCAGTGTTACAATAATGATGAGTCGTGGTCCGTCATACAGCGGCACGGCTGCTGCCGGCTTCCTTATAGGTGCAGGTCGCGGACTCGATTACAGGGCTGCATCCCTTATACATAATTACAGCGGTAAGCTGGCCGGTCTGTTTGTCGGCCTGGACGCCTCATCCAACCTTTTTATCAGGGATTGCGAAAAAGAAAATGAATACCTGGAATATAACGGTAATAACAATACACCATGGGATAAGGCATATCTTATAATGACTGTTGCCCCGGGTGATAATAGTCATTCACTGCATGTTACAGCCGTCAATCCACAGACCAACCAGGTTATTGACAGGCTGGAAGCGGATAATATTGAGTCGGGCCGCATACCCGGCAATATAGCCCTGGTATCTCATTCAGACACTCCTGAAAACCGGGGCATCAGTTTTTCTTTTGAAGACTGGCAGGTGTCAGGAAGCAAACTGGATCAAAAGCCTGAACATATAATAGGTCCGATTGCCGGAATACAATATACGCTCAGCCGGTCAACACTGAAGATTAATGTGCAGATGATGCCCCTGTCTGAACAGGAAAACCCTACCCTTTACCTCGACATAAAGGAGGATGAGATATGGAAGAATATAGCGGAAGCCCGTATTGACAGCACCAGCTATACTGCCCTCTTCAGTATCAGCAACTGGGACAAGGAGACGGACATACCCTTCCGCGTAAGGTATAAGCTGAAAAGAAAGTCAGCCCGTGAATTCACGGAAAACGGGATCATACAGCATGATCCTGTTGAGAAGGAAGACATAATAATGCTGTCATTATCCGGCATTCAGCATATGATCAGGACTGACAAAAACAGCAGGCAGGGTACCGATGCAGGCCCTTTTGCATGGGACAGGGACCTCTTATATCCCCATGATCAGCTTACAGGCAACCTGGAACGCTTCGATGCTGATATATTATTCTTTGCCGGCAACCAGGTATACGGCGAGCTGCCGGAACAGGCAGATATCAGCCGGGAGCAATGCCGCCTGGATTACCTTTATAAATGGTACCTGTGGTGCCAGACCTTTAAAGACCTGACATCAAAGATCCCCTCCGTGATAATTACCGGTAACCATGATGTGTACCAGGACAATCTGTGGGGTGCCGGTGGCAAAGCTGCCCCTTCCGGACTCAGTACAAAAGAGGCAGAGGATGCCGGGGGCTATATAATGAGCCCTGCCTTTGTCAATATGGTGCAGGCTACCCAGACCGGTCACCTGCCAGACCCTTATGACCCCACTTCCACTGAGCAGGGTATTAAGGTCTATTATACCGACTATAATATCGGTGGCCTCAGCTTAGCCATCCTGGAAGACCGGAAATTCAAGCCGGCACCGGGAAGCATGTTCCCCGAAGCAAATATAGTCAGCGGCTGGCCTGTGAACCGCGACTGGAATGCCAGGCGACGGTCAGCGACCGATACCACACTGCTGGGTGAAAGGCAGCTCCTTTTCCTGGAAGACTGGCTTGCAGACTGGTCAGGAGGCAGCTGGATGAAAGCGGTATTATCACATACACAGCTGGCCAACATGACAACCATACCCGGTGATGTAATAAATGATGATATCATTCCGGTAAGGGAACTGCCCGATTCAGGGACCACAGTTAACACTGACAGGATGGCCACCGACTTTGATTCAAACGGATGGCCGCAGGCAGGAAGAGACAGGGCTGTCAGTATGTTCAGGAAAGCCTTTGCCACGCATATAGCGGGCGGACAGCCAGCGGGCAGCACGGTGCAATACGGTGTTGATGACCGGGGAGACGCAGGCTATGCCCTTACCACACCGGCAGCAGGATGCATTCCGACAGGCAGATGGTTTCCTCCCCTTGCCGGGCGCAACCGTGAAGAGGGATGGCCTCCGGTGCTGGGTGATTTTGAGGACGGCTTTGGCAATAAGATAAGGGTCAGGGCTGTTGCCAATCCACATAAATCGACCATAGAGCCGACAGAGCTTAATCAGAATAGTGCGGGCTACAGCTCAATAATATTCAACAGGGATACACGTGATATAGAAATTGCAAACTGGCCATATTATGCGGCTCCTGGCAAGGGTGAACCATTCCCTTTCTGGCCCCTTAGTTTTAACCAGCTGGATAATTACGGAAAAGATGCTCTTGCATGGCTTCCGGAAATAGTCTGCACCGGCATGGATATGCCGGTGATTAAAGTCTACCGCGAAAGAACGGAAGAGCTGGTTTATGCAATAAGGATCAGGGGCAACACATTCCAGCCCGGGGTTTTTGCATGGGGCAGTTACAGGATAGAGACAGGCGATCCGGACACAGACAACTGGCAGGTCTTTGAGGGTGTCAATGCCACCTCATTCCGGCAAAGAGAAACCCTGGAGGCAGATTTCAGTCGCGGTACAGCCAGCGTACCTTATACAACTTCTCAAACGGGAGGTAACTAACACGGTCCGTTTCGGCTATCCTTATATAATAACCCCACCACCGGCCTTCTGTGGCTTTCATATATGCCGTTCTCCCTGTTTTACTGTTATAGCTCACTGACTTGACACCTTCCTCATCACCCAGCAGCGGGTGCATTGCAAATTCCTCCGAGGAGGTATTGAACAGCCATACATTACTTTCGGTTGACAGGCACAGGCTTTCACCATCCGCTGCCGGCTGCAGGTCGTGACCATCCCTGCCGGGAAGGGAGTATTCCTGCTCCATATGCAGGGAGGTATCTCCGCTATCACCTTCTGCCAGGCTGTAGCGTCTCAGTACATCGTATCCCAGGGCCCATAAAACATTTTTACTGTCGTCCCACACCAGGCCGTGGGCACTGTAGAGACTGTCCGAACACAATACAACACCGGGTTTCTTAAGGTCATAGATATTTATCCTGTTGCCCATGCTGCTGAGGGAGGCTGCCACCGCCAGTTTACCGCCGGGGAGAAGCTCTGCACTGTGAGCATTGGGCAGGGAGGCCCAGAAAGTAACATTCTTTGATTCAATATTGATAACAGCCACCCCTCCTCCACTGCTTGTAACAAGAATATCACTACTGTTATTAACAGGCTTGCATTCACTGGTGGTAAGAAATTTATTCCTCATGGTTACGGGCAGATTGTCTGCACTGTCGGCTGTCCATGACCATATCTTCTCCGGTACCTCGTAGCCTGTATCGGAGATAAACACCTCATCCATGCCACATGCTATTACCAGGTCATTATTCTGGCTGCCGCAAGAGGCAAGAACCAGTGGCAGCAGCAGGATAAGACTTTTCACTCTCATCATGCTGCCTGCCTCCCGGTGCTCTTCTTCATTATAAACCCGGCCATCTCTCAGTGGTTTTATTTAGCGGGTATATTCTCCAGTGTTCCTACCAGGAAGTCCCAGAATTTTTTCACCGTTTCAATATTCACTTTTTCATCAGGTGAATGCGGATAACGGATGGTAGGACCAAAAGATATCATATCAAGGTTCGGATAAGTTCCTGCAATTATACCACATTCAAGGCCTGCATGTATGGCTTTTATCTCGGGTATCTTACCAAACATATCATTATATACACCCTGCATTGTCTTAAGTATGGCTGAGTCCATATTTGGTTTCCAGCCAGGATATGAACCGCTCATATCAATATCGGCGCCTGCAAGCTGGAAAGATGAAGCTATCTTCCAGGCAGTGGCATCTTTGGCTGTATCAACAGAGCTGCGTGTAAGGCTGAGAGCCTCAAAAGAACCATCGCCTATATTCACTACGGCAAGGTTATTCGATGTTTCAACAAGGCCTTCCATGGAAGTGCTCATACGCTGCACACCATTGGGACATGTGAATACAGCCCTTAGCAAACCATACTGCTCATCCTGTGGCAGCAGTCCTGAAGGCTTATCTGTTTCCTTACAGCTAACAGATATCTCAGGCTCATTGTCGCCGTACTCATCTTTCATAATACCGTCATATTCCTTAACAAGGCTTTCAAAATCTGCCGCCTTGCTATCCTCAACCACTATAATGGCATGAGCCTCTCGCGGTATGGCATTCCTGAGATCACCTCCCTTTGTTTCAGCCACCTTAATATCCAGCTCGGCCTCTGCCTTCAGAAGTAAGCGGGCCATCACCTGGTTGGCATTAGCCCTGCCCAGCGGTATATCAATACCTGAGTGTCCACCCTTCATGCCTGTAGCATCAATACTGTAAGCCTTCACGCCTTCTGGCACCGGCTCTTCCTTATATTCTTTTTTAGCCGTAATCTCTATACCTCCGGCACAACCGACATACAGCTCACCCTCATCTTCCGAATCCATATTAATAAGTATCTCGGCATCGAGGTAACCGGGCTTTAGATTAAAAGCACCGGTCATGCCCGTTTCTTCATCAATGGTAAACAGTGCCTCTACGGGTCCGTGCTTAAGGTCATCAGCAGACAGTACTGCCATGGCAGCAGCAATCCCTATACCATTATCAGCCCCCAGTGTGGTTCCCCTGGCCGTAACCCATTCACCATCAACAAAAGCCTCAATGGGGTCTTTTTCAAAGTCATGGTCCTTATCACTGTTTTTCTGGGGTACCATGTCGAGATGTGATTGCAGGACAACCGTTTTTCTGTCTTCGAAGCCAGGAGTGGCAGGCTTTTTTATCACCACATTACCTGAATCATCAACCAGTGTTTCCAGCTTATTACTTTCCCCGAATTTTTTTACATATTCAACCATCTTCTGTTCCTTCTTTGAAGGATGCGGTATCTGGCATATTTCTGAAAAATAACCCCAGAGACTACGGGGTTCCAAATTCTTAATATCACTCATATTATTTAATTTATTAGTTAGATAGATTTTAAAAATTCTCTTATCTCGTTATTCCCGGTTTAAACCATTACGCATGTCTGCCATGCAAATATTCCACTTACAGGCCTTTCTGTGTAAGTCATAATCTTTATCAGCTGTCAAACTCCTTCTTCAGCTGCGCAACCCATGCTTCAAGTCTTCTGTCTGTCAGTTCCGGTTCAAAGTCTTCGTCCACGGGCAAACCGGCAAACAAATCGCCCAAAAGTGCAGTCGATTCTTCAAAAGTATAATCAGCGGCACTGACCTTTCCTATAGTATCTGTTCCGCTTTTTTTCAGTAATCTGTACAGCTCACCCATTGAATCCACGAATTGAGAGGGCCATCTTACATGGTCGCCAAGACCGAAAATGGCTATCTTCCTGCCCTGCAGGTCTGCTTTTTCCAGTTCAGTCTTAAAACGGAACCATCCGCTCTCAACTGGTTCCGCATCCCAGGTCTCCTGCCCTATAGTGGCAACGCCAAAAATAATATTGTCAAACTTCTCTATATCACCGGCACTTGCATTTTTCATTGATATAAGTTCATGGTATTCCTGCCCCAGCAGGTGGCCTATCTTTTTTGCAGTACTCTCTGTATTTCCGCCCTCAGGGCCGTAGAAAATTCCAACTTTTTTCATCTGTTTGAAATTTTTAGTTTCATCACGTTTATATTTTAATAAGCTATAAAATTAATAAATATTTACACAAGCATCTAAATTAAAGACAGCAATTATTGATGATCTCCGTTAAAACTTTAAGCATTATCAAAGAAACATGGTGATCACTGATAATTGCAACATTCTGCGGAGAAATCCCGGTGATCAATGACATTTGCATTTGCCGGGATTAATCGGGAACAGTACTTACACCCTGCTCCCTTCTTAGTACCTATAGGAAAGGACTGCCCCGGCAATCCGGGACAGTCCTTTCTTATATTGTTTATTATAAACAGTTGTGGTATTATCAGGAGGGCTCCTCAAGTCCGTAGCCCTGCTTGCGGTCGGCCTGCTTGAGTTTAAAAGCAAGGAACATAGCTATCAGCCCGCTTAAAACAAGCACAAGGATAGGTATCTTATAATCATAGGTCATCTCGCCTGCCCTGATCGCTTCAAGGTTTCCTTTGTTCACAAGGTCAAGCAAGGCACCTATTCCCCAGAAAAAGAGACCCAGTCCCCAGTTCTGTACCGTAAACATACTTGCATAGGCAGTACCCAGGCGGTTATCTGCCACTATCTTTGCAACGGATGGCCACATGGCTGCGGGCACCAGTGAAAAGGCAATACCAAGACTTATCAGGCCGGCATAGGCCATCAGTTTAAGACCTGTCAGTGCCAGGGCCAGGTGGGCAAATATAAGAAGGGCAGCGCCCAGTATCATCAGTGATGCACCCTTGCCTTTCTTATCAACATAATTACCGAAGATTGGTGTGAACAGTATTGTTCCCAGCGGTATCAGTGATGCTGTTTTTGGTCCGTTATTAAGCCACTGTCCAAGTGTATCCCTGAGGATATATATGAAGCCCATAAAGAGAAAAAACACCACCACCATGGTTGTATATTTCTGGGTCTTGGTCCTTAGGTTTGCCGGTACGGCGGAGAAAAGTATACCAAAAAGGAAGAAGGCTATATAAATACTGGCATTACCCAGTGCCCGGCTTCCGAATAATGTTATATCCCCGCTGCCATCTGCCGGCAGGTTATACGAAAAGCCGAATTCATTGACAAGCATATCCGGTGCGTACTGGATAAAGGGAAATACAGCGGCATAGAAGGTTACGCAGAGTAATGCTATATATACAAATGAAGGATTTGTAGCCAGCTTAACAAGATCCTTGAAGCTGAAATCTTCATCCGGTACACCTTCACCTGTAGCAGCGGCTTTGGTCTGGCGGTCAATCTTTATATCAAAGAAACTGTAAACAATGAATATTATCAGTGCCAGTCCCATCAGTGTGGCAGCAAATGTCACAGCCGGTGATACCGAACCACTGGCTATATCGGGTGATATTGCAAGACCCAGGGCTGAACCCAGACGTCCAAAACCGACATTTATGGCCATTGCCAGTGCCAGCTCATAGCCCCTGAACCATTTAACGATTGTACGTGTAGCAACCACGCAGGTTACCTCCAGTCCTGATCCGAACAGTATACGTCCGAAGATCATCATATTAAGCTGCACATTATGATCACTGCCAAACACACCGGCTGCAGCCATGGCATTGATGGCACCACCCAGTGCAGCCAGTCCGCCAAACACAAGACCGGCCGTCCTTATACCCCACTTATCGAGTATAATACCCCCGATGATAATCATACCGAACATATTGGCAATGGTGGTAAGGCCGATAACCCTGCCAAACTCCTCACTGGTAAAACCCAGTTCACTTTCCATCAGCCCTTTCAGGCTTCCGTAGAAGTCCTGGAACCAGTATGTGGCAAACATAAGGGCACTAAGTAATAACAGCATAGTCCATCTCATGGCTGCTGAATCACGCAAAGTCTTCTTCACAGTTTCCATAGAATTTTTCAGTTTAATTTTTTTTGAAATTGAGCATAAATGTAATAAAAAAAAGTTTTATGAAAAGAAAGATCAATATTATATATCCCTTTCCTGCTCAACAAATTTAAACGGGCTTTTTAATGTTGTTGTATAACATGTTTTAGCAGTCAAAAGTCTGCCTGCTGCTAACTGACGGGAGAATATTTTATTTGCCAAGTATAAAGTTGGCGGGCAGGGCTACTTTTTTACCGAACTGGTATATCAGCTGCCTTTTACCCCCCAGGTTCCGCCTGCCGTCGGTTATCCTGATATCCACCACCTCGGGCACCCTGTAAAATATCTTATCATAAGTATCCTCATTATTACTGCCGGATATAATATTCAGGGAGTCAGTGCCGTTATTGCTCATTAATTCCGCAACCACTGGTCTGCCACTCAAATCATCCATCTCGAGCACTCCTTTTTCGGGTGAAAAACGGAAGATGACCACGGGCTTGTTCTTCATACCTGCATCCGGCACAAAGGAAAAGTTAAATCTCTCCTCCCTTGTCCACGACTTGCCGGCAAAAAGACTTATATATTGTTCCTCAAGCCTGTTTATTTCATCTATGGCTGCCTTATCCTGAGGAAATACTGTTGCTTCGCCGGTAAGTATCAGATGCCTGCCCTCTCTTAGCTCAAGCAGTATTCTTGCGGTGTTCTCGGCCTGCTCAGCCAGGCTCAGCTGCCTGCGTCTTTCCAGTACATAGGGTATCCTTACAAAGGCAGTGTCAACATCCACCACCCTGTATGCAGTATCCTGCTCAACATCATAGTATACATCCGAGCCCATATCCCGGTACATCATTCTATTATCATCTGCAGACATGTTACGGCTGTCAAATTCGCGCTTAGCATAAACAGAGGGGTTAACATCCATTATGAGTCCCGCGTTTATCATGCTAATCGCATTTGTCTGTACCAGGCCATCGCTTTCTATCACATAAAATTCATCAGGGTCAAGCTCCTGTACCGAGTTAAGTCTTACCTCTTTCAGCTTCCACACAACCCGGTCACTGCCTATCACATCACGTAATCCCAGCATCCCTTCCGCGTATTCACTGTATGGACCTGCCTTTTGCACTGTCTTTTCAGCCACTACCGTAAAATCAAGCACTGTATGGGGCAGGGCATAAACCAGGCTGCCCCCGGTAAGCTTTACCGAATCGCCCAGGGGCAGCACCTTTGTTTCCACCTTAAGGGGTACTTCTTTAACGGTAGTGCAGGAATAAAACGCAGTTATAAGTAAAACCGGCAATAGATATCTCACTGTACTTTTCATTCGTTTAAAATTTTATACTCAGTTGATTAAATCTTAGTTAAAAACCCCATCTCATTTTTATCCCGGGTATTTATTTTTAATCTGTCTTATGTGCTCAAAAGACTTTCCAATATTATAAATAATATCTGAAGCAATCAATGATTCATAAGCTGTCCCTGCACAGGCTATATCGCCGGCGAGACCGTGAATGAAAACAGCGGCTATGGCAGCCTCTGAGGGTCGGTAACCCTGGGCCAGCAATCCCAGTATCATGCCGGTAAGCACATCCCCGCTGCCTGCCGTGGCCATCCCCGGGTTACCGGTTGTATTGAACCACACCCGCCCGTCAGGAAGGCATACGGCGGTGTGCGCTCCTTTGAGCACGGTAATACATCCGTAATGCATGGAGAATTCCCTTTGCCTTTGCATCCTGGCATAAGCTGTATCGTCCGATCCGCTGAGCCTTTTGAACTCACCCGGATGGGGTGTTAATACAGTGTTTTCTGAGAGTAGCTGCTTCATCTCTTCCCCGGCGGATATAATATTCAGGGCATCAGCATCGATAACAACAGGACTTTTATAGTTTTCAAGCAGCTCATGCAGTCCTTTCTTTGTATTGGGTTTTGTTCCCAGTCCCGGACCTATACCCACTGCATTGTATTTTTCAATGTCATAAATGCCGGTAACCATGATATCAGACTGATCGCACTGAACCATTGCCTCAGGCAGGGCTGAATGGATGATACCGGCAGCAGGACGCGGAACATGAGCCGTCAGCAAACCAGCCCCTGTGCGTAGTGCAGCATGAGAAGAAAGAATAGCAGCACCTGTTTTGCCGGATGAACCGGCAACCATTAAAGCATGCCCGAAATGGCCTTTATGATCAAACTTATTCCTGTTTTTCAGTATTCCTGCAACGAAGGCGCTGTCTGTCAGATTATAATCGGTGGCCGTTTTATTAATCTTCCCGGGGTGCAGGCCTATCGGCAGGACCTCAAAACGACCTACAAAATGCTGATTTTCAGCGAAGAAAAACGACAGCTTCGGAAACTGCAGGCTGAGGGTATAGTCTGCTCTTACGATGCTGTCCGGATCATTACCTGTGTTATCTTCGCTGAACAGGCCGGAAGGTATGTCCACTGACACCACCCTCGCTTCAGTATTGTTTATCCCTCTTATTATCTCTGCAGGCAGGCCTTCAGCAGCTCTTGTTAGCCCGGAACCAAAAATAGCGTCTATTATAACCCCGCCCGGACTGATATAAGGAAAGTCATCTGATCCATTTATTTCCTTGTATTCAACCTTATCCTGACGGATCAGCCGCTCATGGTTAACAGACCAGCTCTCACTTTTGCTGTCTGTAAAAGCCGCATAGAATACCCGCACCCTGTATCCTGCATCTGCCAGCATCCTGGCCAGTGCCAGTCCGTCACCACCATTATTACCCGGTCCGCTGAACACATTTACCTCCCCTGATCTCTCGAACTGGGAAACAAACCATTTAAACATAACTGAGGCAGCCCTCTCCATCAGGTCAACCGGTTTTATCGGCTCATGCTCTATTGTATAGGCATCGATCTCTCTTATCTTATCCGAGGTGAATATCTTCATGGTCAATTTATTATACTTGTTTAATACAAATGTAAGACCAAATTACATATTAAAGAAATACGAGAGCAAATTTCCAGCCTTCAGAGCGCATGGTGCTTATGACCATATCACTGCATATATATTCCTTCACCCGGACCTATAGGCACATTGAGCCAGTACCAGGCAAACAGAATAATAGCCCACATTACAAAAAGAATAATGGCATAAGGTATAAGCAATGAAAGAATGGTGCCTATACCAACACTCTTATCATATTTACGTACCCACCCTATAAGAAGGGGGAAGTAGGGATATAACGGGCTTATACTGTTTGTAATGGAGTCGCCAATCCTGTATACGAGCTGTATAAAAGCGGGACTGTAATTCAGCTGCGCGAGCATAGGTATGAAGATAGGCGCAAAGATGGCCCACTTGGCTGAACCGCTGCCCATAAAAATATTGATGACTGCAATGATTACCATAAAGAGGACAAACAGCAATGGTCCTGTAAGTCCGGTTGCCTGAAGAAATTCGGCTCCGTTAATGGCAAGGATTGTATCAAGGCGGCTCCAGCTGAAAAGGTTGACAAACTGTGCCACTATAAGCATCAGTACGATATAGCCGGAGAGGTCTTTCATGCCTTCTTCCATTAGCTTAAGAGCGTCATCGGGCTCCTTAATGCTTCCGGTTATTTTACCATAAATATATCCCGGGATAGCAAAAAAGAAAAAGAGAATAGGTACCAGTCCCCTCAGAAAAGGCGATGGTACAAGTCCCCCGGTCTCCTGGTCACGCAATGGTGCCCAGGATGGTACGGTAAGAAGCAGGATAAGGCCGATATAGATCAGCACCCCAATACCGGCCTTTTTGAGACCGCGTTTTTCGGCCTCAGTAAGTCTTGGCTTCTCTTCATAGACCGGCACGCCCTCATTACCCATACTGAAACCTTTGCACCTGGGTATTGTGAAGCGTGAAACTATAAATGCACCTACCGCTCCCAGCATGAGGGTAGACACTATCATAAAATACCAGTTGGCAGTGGCACTTACCTCAATTGCGGGATCTATCTGCTGTATCACCTCGGTACTTATGCCGGCAAGCAGAACATCTGTTCCGGCAATAAAGAGGTTGGCCGTAAAACCTGCCGTTGCCCCGGCATATCCTGCAATAAGTCCCGCAATAGGATGCAGTCCCATCTGCATGAATATGAGCGCGGCTATCGGGGGAACAACCACTACCCCGGCATCAGAACCTATATTACCGCATGCACCAATTATGAATATAACAGGAAGCACCACTTTCCGTGGCACTGCAAAAGCCATGGTTCTTAAAATGATTGTGAGCAGGCCGCTTTTTTCTGCAATGGAGACCCCCATAAGCATTACCAGGACAAGTCCGAAGGGTGCAAAATGGGCGAAATTGGTCACCATCTCCTGCACAAACCTTCTCAGACCCTCGCCCGAGATGAGATTCACGGGCTTAACAACATCTCCCGTTCCCGGATCTACAGCACTCAGGCCTGTGAGAGAGGCAATAAAGCTTATTACTATTATAAATCCAATAATCCATACAAAAAGCCAGAAAGGATGGGGAAGTTTATTCCCCATTACTTCTATCCAGCGAAGCAGTCCGCCACCTTTTCCCACTCCCGTACCTGATGCTGATACACTATCTTTACTCATAATAATGTTACCGGTTGGTTAAAGATTGACAAAAATAGCCAAAAAGGGGAAATTTGCAATTGTTACAGGGAAAAATCAGTTTTCACAGAAATTTATTCATTATCACCACATAAAGCAGCCCGGACTGCAAAAGACCGTCGGCAGCCGGCAATACCCTCTATGATATTTATCGCTTTTTCTCCGCTGTGAGGATTAATTATTTATCATTGCAGGTAAAATGAGATGTATATTAATATAGCATAACAGTCTCATCAACCATGTAAATAACTTTTAAAAATATATAATGATGAAGAAATTAGTAATAAGCCTGACAGCAGTATTTTTACTTATAACGGGCATCAGTGCCCAGGACGGGGAGAGCACACTTACTGAAGTGGGACAGGTGGCCCCGGCATTCACCTGTACTACAATTGACGGCACTGTTATTAACAGCGAGGAAATGAAAGGGAAGGTAATATGGATTAATTTCTTTGCCACCTGGTGTCCACCCTGTAAAAAAGAGTTACCCGTACTTCAGAAAAATGTTATGGAAAAATACAGGGACAACCCTGATTTTGTACTGGTGGTACTGGGACGCGAACATACAATGGAAGAGATGGAGAGATTTGCTGAAAGTACGGGTCTGGACCTCCCCTTTGCTCCTGATGAAGAACGTGAGATATTCAGCAGATATGCCAGCCAGTCCATTCCCAGGAATGTAATAATAGGACGGGACGGGAGGATTGCTGTACAGTCCATAGGTTATACCGAAAGCGAATTTGCAAAGCTGGAGGAAAAACTGGCCGATCTTATTGAAAACAAATAACACTACCCGGAAAGATAATCCCTGATCTTGCCGGCACCGTGTTCCGGATCACTACTTTTTCGTATCTTTAGCTCATTAATTACCTAAAACCTCAGATATTAATCGAGCATGGACCCAGTAAGCCTGTCTTTTGAAGGATTAAGAATATCCTTCTTTGCAGCATCTGTGCTAAAAAATTAAGCTATGAAAAATCTGATCGTATTTCTGTTTGCATTCTTTGTTTTTTACACATCATTTTCACAAAAAACGCCGGATAATAATGTTATTTCCGCCATGCATTCCATATCGAGTCACGACCTGCTGGAGTATGTCAGCATACAATGCGATGAGCGCTATGAAGGACGCCTGACGGGAACCGACGAATATATGGAGTGTGCTGAATGGCTGGCATCATTCTTTGATGACTGCGGACTTGAACCTGCCGGGGATAATAAGAGCTGGTTCCAGTATTTTGACATAGCCTATACTACAGTACAGCCCGATTGCGGGCTGTCGCTGGAGCTGCCTGCAGGAAAAAACGGTACAGTGGAGAAGCATTATGAATATATAACTGAGTATATGCCTGGATCTACTTCGGGTGACGGCGTAATAGAAGCTGAAGTAGTATATGCCGGCTACGGCATAACAGCACCTGAACTGGGATATGACGATTATAAAGGTATAGATGTTGAGGGCAGGATAATACTCATTGAGCCTGAAGCACCAGTTAACCCTTCGGCAGGGGCTGAAGAATTCAAGCCATGGAGGGAGCACTCCTTCCACCAGAAAAAATTGCATAATGCCGTTAAACACGGTGCTGCCGGCATGATTTATAACTACGGCCCCATAGCCAATCCCAATAACGCATATGTTAAAGACTTTATCTACGTGCATGTTGGAGATTCCGTTGTCAGGGATATTTTCAGCGGAACCGGCAAAACCCATTCCGAAGTCAAAGGAGAAATAAGGGAAAAACTAAAGCCCCGCTCCTTTGCCACCGGTAAAAAAGTAAGCATAAAGATGAGCACCACCCATTATCCTGACGGAAAAGGAGTGAATATCATAGGTCTGAAGAAAGGTACAGACCCCGAACTCAGCAAAGAGACCATAATAATAGGTGCCCACCTTGACCATCTTGGGAAATGCTATGAAATAATTCCCGGGGCAAATGATAATGCTTCCGCGGTGGCAGTGATGATGGCCGTAGCCAAAGCACTCAATGATTTTGATATAGAGCTCAAAAGGTCAGTCCTTTTCCTGTCTTTCGGAGCTGAAGAGCAGGCTCTGCTGGGTGCAAAGAAGTATATTAATGATCCCGTAAGGCCGCTGGAAAGCTCAGTACTGATCAATATGGACGGTGTTGGTGTAGGTGATAAAATAGGTATCACAGCAGGAAACGACTTTCCATTGTTATATGAAAGCTTCAAAAAGGCGAATGACAGCTATATACACCGCAGCATGAGACCACGTTCATTCGCAAACCTTGGGCGCCCGCGACTCGATGCAGCTATATTCCTCAGTGCAGGAATACCTTCGCTAAGCTTTAACACATACGGTTCAGAGTCATATTACCATATCCCATGGGATAATATGGACTATATAAAACCTGAGATTATGGAAGACATGGCGCAGCTGATGCTTCTTTCCATTATTGACCTTGCCGGTACGGACAAAAATATCAGGTAATTAAAAAACAGACAGCTATGTTTACCGGACAAAGTATCAGATATAAGGAATCACTGACAGTACTCATAACTATTTTCCTATTGGCCGCTTGCAATAAACAGGACGGTGTAATCAAATATACAACAGGAGAATGGGATGAAGATACCCTGGGCTATCACAGGATAGTTATTGAATGCTATACGGATGCTGATGCTGTATTTGTTGAAGTGCCCTGGCGCAGACGCGACAGGGAACCATGGAATAAAGCTGTAATAATAACCGCCGGAGAAGGGCAGGATGTGATAACCAATAAAAAATGCCTTTCATCAGATAATGAAAAGGGCCGTTTTGTTTTCCAGCCGGTAAACGGAGCAGGTAAATATTTTATGTATCACCTGCCGGGAAAGATGGAGGGCCGCAGCAATTATCCTACCGTTAATTATCCTGCACCGGAACAAACCGCAGATAATGCCTGGCTGGAAATTCACAGGCTTAATGACAGCGCTTCTGTGGCATCATTGCCTGCAGCCAGGGTTACGGCAATACAGTCAAGGAATGAATTCAACTCCTTCTGGCCTATGGAGGTGATAGCCACAGAGGATGAAATAAGGGACTTGCTTGATGATAACCCTGATAAGACATACCTGGTGTTTCCCGAAGATCGCAGCCATTCTATAAGGATGAATGACTATCTGCCCCTCAGATGGGTCAGGGAAGGCCCTTCCGGCATTGTTGAAGGGAAGGCATTAAGGGGTGAATTTTTTACATTCCAGCTTGGTCTTTATTGTATAAGAGAAGGGATTGAAGATATTGATATAAGCTTTTCAGGTCTCAGTGCCGGCAGAAACAGGCTTATTATCCCTCCTGACAGTATACATTCATTTAACACAGGGGGTACAGGCTGGAACGGGCAGCCGTTCAGGAAAAAAGTCACTGTGGCTGAAGGAATGGTACAGCCTCTCTGGTTTGGCTTTTTGATACCGGAAAATACAGACGCAGGAAAGATAAAAGGGCATATAATTATCAAACCTGCAGGACATAAGCCCGAGACACTGAAAATACGGATAAGTATATCTGACAGGCTTATACATAACCACGGAGATGATGACCCGGAGATGATGACCCGCCTCAGGTGGCTTAATTCAAAAATGGCTCTTGATAATGAGATCACTTATCCCTTTATGCCTCTTGAAAAAAAAGACAGATCCCTTAAAATAACCGGCAGACAGGTAGATATAGGCTCCGGCGGATTGCCTTCAAGATATATCAGCTGGTTCAACCCTTCAAACACTGCGCTGGAGGAAAAAGGAGAAAATATTCTGGCTTCCCCCATGACATTGAGTATTTACCGCGCAAACGGATCGAAGATATATTTTGTAAATGAAGAGCCCGTATTTGAGAGAAACGGACCGGGTCAGTACAGGTGGCAGACAGTAAGCAGGAGTGCTGCCCTGGAGATGAGAACAGAGGGCACTCTTGAATTTGACGGCTTTTCATCACTGAGGATAAGCATAAAAGCAAATACTGAGATTGATCTTTCCGATATCAGGTTATCCATGCAGCTGAGAAAGAAGTTTGCGGAATATATCATGGGACTGGGAATGCGGGGAGGCGAAAGACCGTATTACCTTAACTGGAAATGGAACAGGATGAAGCACCAGGAGGGTGCATGGATTGGCGGTGTTAACGGGGGCATTCAGTTTGCTCTGCGCGACGATAATTATGAAAGGCCGCTTAACACTAACTTCTACCGGGAAAAGCCTCTTGTTATGCCTGAAAGCTGGTATAATGAAGGGAAAGGAGGTATAAATATCAGCTCCGGAAACAATACTGCAATGGTAAACTGTTACAGCGGCAGCCGCATAATGAAAGAAGGTGATGAACTTGTTTTCAGGGTAAACCTGCTGTTCACCCCCTTTAAACTGCTTGACACAGACTCACAATGGAATACAAGATTCTGGCACCGTTACGGAAACCTGGACTCCATACAGGCCCGGGGAGCCAACGTAGTGAATGTTCACCATGCCACTGAGATCAATCCCTGGATTAATTACCCTTTCCTGGAACAGGAGAAAATGAAGGATTATATTGATAAGGCCCACGACAGGAATATGAAAGTTAAAATATACAATACCATACGTGAACTGTCGAACAGGGCACCCGAACTTTTTGCCTTAAGAAGCCTCGGGCATGAGATTATCAGTCCGGGTCCGGGTAAGGGCTTTAACTGGCTGCAGGAACACCTTGTTGACGATTATATTGCAGCCTGGTTTGTGCCGGAATATAAAGATGCTGCCATTATCAATTCAGGCATGTCGAGATGGCATAATTATTATGTGGAAGGCATCAACTGGCTGAGCAATAATATGGGCATAGACGGACTGTATCTCGATGATATTGCTTTTGACCGCACAACAATGAAACGTGTAAGAAAGGTGCTTGACAGGAACAGGGACGATGCAATAATAGACCTTCATTCAGCCAACCAGTATAATGTGCGGGACGGATATACAAACAGTGCAAACCTGTATATGGAACATTTTCCCTATGTTGACAGGTTATGGTTCGGTGAATATTTTGATCCCGGACTGCCACCGGCTTCATGGCTTGTTGAAATGTCAGGTATACCCTTCGGTATTATGGGTGAGATGCTTCAGGACGGAGGCAACCAGTATCGCGGACTCTTATACGGTATGACATCACGTGCTCCCTGGTCCGGCGATCCCTCCAATATATGGGAACTCTTCGATGAATTTGATATCACAGGTTCTGTCTTTAAAGGCTACTGGTCGGATGACTGCCCGGTATCAACAGGCTACAGGCAGGCCCCTGCCACTGTCTACTTAAAGGAAAAAAGAATGATGGTGGCCATTGCCAGCTGGTATGATGAGCATAAAGAACTCTGGCTTAATATTGACTGGAACAGGGCCGGGATAGACAAAAATAAAGCTGTTATCAGTGCTCCCTTTATCAGTGATTTCCAGGAGGAACAAAGCTTCAGCCTCTGGGACAGGATACCTGTTGATCCCGGAAAAGGAATAGTGCTTATCATAGAGGAAAAAGAACAGAACAGCAGGGCCGGATAGGAAAAAGGGTGGTCCCGCCGAAGCGGAACTCACCCCTGTCCATGATAACACCAGAACCTGACATGAACACATCAAAGACTGGTGCTTATGAATATATGCTGCATGAGAGACTCAGAAAAGCCTGGCTATCCTCTTATTAAATATTAATAATACAATAAGTACCACGCTCCACTGGAAGATGCAAGACATAAACGAATAGGCACTGAAAGGATTATACCATTCGCCCGGAATGAATGACTGTGATAACCACCAGAAAAGTAATATTATAGCGGCCACCGGTATAAAGTAACTTATCACATAAGTCCACCATTTACCTATCCTGCGTGTTGTCTCCGATTCATTGATCTCCAGCCTGATCTTCTCTGTACCCTGCCTTATTATCAGGAAGGCTATCAGGGCACCTGATATCATCAGGGCAATACCCCATACAAAGTCCTGGTTGCTCAGGAAATTAAGGTTGCGTGCCGAGGGTATGCCAAAGAGAAAGACTGCAATAACAATAATTGCTATTGCCTTGTTCCGCTTCAGTCCTGTATCAATCAGCACTCTTGTAGGCAGCTCAAGCTGGGCTATAAGCGATGAGAAGCCTGCAAAGGTAAGACCCAGGAAGAACAGTATTGCCAGCAAACCGCCACCCAGCATTTTCTCAAACAACTGCGGCATCCATATAAAGGTAAGTCCGGTTGACGCCGGTCCGCTTGTTTTCATTATATCAAGCACCTCAGGACTGCTCATGCCCATCTCATGTTTGAGAACTGCGAAAACAGTGCCGAAGATCATTATACCTGATAGTATGGATACCGTGTTATTCCCTATACCGGTAAGAAAAGCATTGCCAACAGCCCCGTGCTCTTTCTTCATATATGCAGCATAGGTAAGAAATAATCCCCAGCCTGCACCTGTATCCCATGCATTCTGAGTTAATGCATCAAGCCATATCCTCGGTGTACCAAGCTGGTCCCACTGTGGCCTGAACAGGTAAGCCAGTCCTTCTCCTGACCCGGGCAGGGTAATAGCCCTTATAACGCTCAGGATAACAATAACAAGCAGGGCAGGAATAAGTATCTTGTTTACTTTCTCTATGGAGCTTATACCTTTCCATATAGCCAGGGCACCAAAAGCAACAGCTATAAGATGTGTCAGCAGGGGCCACGCACTGCCCTGGTATGATTCCCATATGATCATAGCCGACTCAAAATCCGAAGGCAGGGGATTGGTAAGCATATAAACAAAATAATATATACACCAGCCCACCACCACAGTGTAAAAAAAGGTGATAAAAAGTGGTACAAGAGCCACAAAGGAACCCATCCATGCAAATTTCCTGCCCAGTCCCTTAATAAAAACACCCACAACGCCTGACCTGAATTTACGGCCCGAAGCATATTCTGCTATTATAAGAGGAATGCTCCAGAGGAAAAGGAAGCACAACCATGCAATCAAAAAGGCACCGGCTCCTTCCTCTCCGGCATTCTGTGCAGCTATGCGTGGGAAACGCCATATATTGCCCGTTCCCACGGCTACACCCATTGCACTTAAAATAAGACCCCATCTGCTGGCAAACCTCTGCCCTGTTGACTTATCTAGAATCTTTGCCATTACTTCTATTCGCTTATAAGGTTAAGATATTCATTTGCCAGTTCTGTGTCGTCTTCTTTCAGTCCGGATATAAGAGTTACCATGCCCGGACTCCATTCAATATATACATAACCATTATAACCGTCTTTAAAACTGAATTTGCCGCCAGGGCTGTCGCCCGGTGAGAGTTCATATCTGGAAAGATATTTTTCAAGCATCTCCCTGTTTTCCTTATCCGGCATTTCAGTAAAAAGATATATAGTAAAACGCTTATCGTCAAGCTGGTAATTTGCCCTGAAAGCATTCTCCAGGAATTCATGACCCATCACATTATCCGCTATGTACATCTCCGAATATTCCTGCTTCCCTTTCTCAGGAAAAAGATCCAGTGCTGCAGGAAATTCATCCGCACCATCCAGCATGGCTTCAGTTTTAACAGCCAGATCTTCCATGCCTGACAGTATGCGTTTATTATCAGAATATGTTGTAAGCTTAACATAATACTCACCTTTGAGAAAGTGTATCATTCCCTTTTCCTTATATCCCTGTACACCCAGGTCAAAAAAATCATAGGAGGGAGCCCTTTCCATGGCATAGATACCAAAAGCCAGGTTCTCACTGGCATGATGATATATCTCCAGCTTAATACTGTGCTTGCCCTTCTTATAATCAGCAATATGCAGATCCGAGAAACCAAGGGCATTATAACTATCGGCACCCCCGTTAATATAATCCCACAGGTTATCAGGTGTATAAACGGGATAGCTTTTATCAGTATCGAAACCTTTCAGTTCAGGAAATTCAATATCCTGGGCCCTGCCTGCCATAAATGGCATAACAGAAAGAGCAAGGAGAAGGGTCATCATCCTCCATATTTTTTTCTCAGTCATATACTTAAGAATTAATATTTAATTATTAAAAAATAAAATTACAATTACAACATAAGCCCGTTACCCGCCTCTTCCATGGTCATTTTAAGCCTTTGCTTCTTAACTTTCTGTACTCACCATCTTTCAGCCAGCCCATAAGTCCCTGTTCAAGCTCACAAAACAATCCTGCCTTTTGTGAACTTGTTCCGCCTAGCTTATAAAATCGCGGGGCACATCTGCCAGCCGGCTAATATCAGCAATTTTTGCTGGGATATCAAATCCTTTGCTGCAATTATCTATACCACAATCGCTGCAGTCAACACATGGATCGGAGCCTGTCTCAAGATCGGAAAGCAGGCTGTATGCCTTCTCCATATTGGTATATCCGTAGGCATACATATAGGCCCTCATCAGGTCAGGTACCGGTAAGGAATTTTTGCACTTATCGATACAGTTATTGCAGGTAGTACAAAACAGTCCGGGCTCATTACCGGCTATCATTATATCCTGCCTTTCCTTATCGGACATATTGAGATCAACCATCACAGCAAGGTTTTCCTCAAGCATATCAAAAGAAGTCATGCCCGGAATAGTTGTACAAATATCCTTGTTTTGCAGCGACCATTTCAATGCTGCTGTGGTATTGACCGGCTTTGTCTTTTCCCTGTCGAAATAAGCACCGGCCATGGTCTTCATGGCCACAACCCCTATGCCTGATTCTGCAGCTCTCTTAATAGCAGGCTCCAGCTTATCCAGGTAATCCAGGTTAAAATTATATCGTGTAAGCACCACATCCCAGAATCCGGCTTCAACCATAGCATCTATCACTTCCGGTTCATTACTGTGCGTTGAGATACCTATATGCCTGACTCTTCCCTCCTTCTTTAACTTTTTCATGGCATCTGTTATCTCCTTATGATTGGCCATCTCAACGGAGGAAACTGCGTGAAGGTACAGAATGTCAACATAATCCATTTGCAGTCTTTCCATACTTTCTTCAAATTTCTTCATAAAATCCTCCACCGTTGTCTGTTCCGTAGGAAGACCGGTGCGTCTCTCCTCGCCTGCCGGCTTAACCTTGGTGGCCAGTGTGAAAGAATCCCTCGGGTAATCCCTGAACACCTCTCCCAGCATCTTTTCATTCTGACCTCCCTGGTAACCATTGGCCGTATCAAAATGTGTCATTCCATTCTCAATGGCGGCTCTTACGAGACTGGGATTATCAGCTCTCATAACGCCCATACTGACAACAGGCACCTTTATACCTGTCTTCCCAAGTGTACGGTGAATAATATCATCCTTACCGCCGGATGCTGGCAGCATTGAGTAAGCCCCGCTGCTTGCAGCCATAAATGTTGCAGCGCCGGCAGCGCCGGTGCGTAAAAAATTCCTGCGATCAATCTTTTTCAATGGTTTCATATTTTTCGGTTTTTAATTTACTGTTTTTGATTACCGTAACACCTTTATCTGCAATTCCATATAAATATCCTCCGCCAGTTCATTCAGACCGCTCCAAGGCAGTCCGTTCCCGGATAATACCGGGCGGCAAAATAAAAATTATAAAAAAAAGACTGTTTTTATTACTATCATAAAGATACTACTGTTTAAATTTTGCAAAATATAAGAAAAATTACTTTAACTATGGTTCTTCAGCCATCTCACATTCGTCATTTAACAAAATTTAAGGTAATTTTGTAAACGAAAATTATTCAGTTGTGAGAGAATTACACAGGCTTATAAACCAGGGGGAGAGCCAGGTACTTGATTTTAAATATTGCATATCCGATTCAAGGAAGATAGCAAAAACACTGGCCGCCTTTGCGAATACTGATGGTGGGAAATTACTGATAGGTGTTCGCGATAACGGGAGCATAGCCGGCGTACGCAGCGATGAAGAGTTTTATATGATAGATGCGGCCGCCAGTCTGTTTTGTTCCCCGGCCGTTAAATATACGGTAAGCCAGCATCAGACAGAGGGAAGATCCGTGCTTGAGGTTGCTATTGAAAAATCAGATATACGTCCGGTCTATTCAAAGGACGAATCAGGAAGATGGATAGCCTATACCAGGAAAGATGACCAGAACCTGGCCATTAACAGCGTCATCCTGAAAGTATGGAAAAAAGAGAACAGGAAGGACGGACTGTTTATAAAAGTAAGGAAACCCGAGATTATTCTTTTTGATTACCTGCGCAATAACGTTGACATCACACTTTCTAAATTCAGGAAACTGTCAAAATTACCGGTATATAAAGCCGAAAACATACTTTCAGACCTGATAACCTGCGGCATCATCGATTATGATATCACAGAAAAAGGATGCAGGTATTTTGCCGGCGGGGATATTGATCAAAACCCTCCGGAGAGTTATTTACGCTACTGATTCCGGCTATTGACTTTATTCTATTACAGGCTCTCACAATTTTGCAGAAAGGTATTTTTTTGCTATCTTTGTATTGCATTGCAGAAAATCCCATATACCTGATTTTCAATCCTTTACAAACGCTCAAAACAAGCAAAACAATATGCATTTATTAGAAAAAATAGAAAAAATAAATATCCCCCCGAGGTCAGTTATCTTATTGGACCGTTTAATGAAAGAGAATCCTGAGCTTAAGAGTATTATAAGCGATACCGCAACACCCATTGAAGCCAACAAAAAGGTTTATGACTGGGTTTACGGATGGATGAAAGACGGCCATAAGGATGCCATCGATTATTTCATGTATAAAATAAGGGGCAGAGAGGCATATGAGGCACTCAGCTGGCAGGAAGTAGGTGCCATAAGAATACTTGATTATATCAATAATGCAGGAAAGGAATTTGAGAACCTGAACAAAAAGATTAAAAAATCGGTATCCGATCCTGTCAGGCTTGTATGGTTAGCCTGGCACATGGGTAAAGGAGGTGGCAAACCGGAGTTTTTCTGGGATATGATACACCTGTTTCGCCAGTTCACAGGTTCGGAGAAAAGGATAAAGCCTGATAAGGACCAGGTACTTGAATGGATGTCGAGACATTTTACGGGACTGGATGAAGAGATAATAAGCATCAGGGAAGAGAATAAAGAAAGAATATTAAAAATTATCATCAGGAATATTGATGAGGGAAAGATCAGCAGCAGCAGGTTCAGCTTCCCTGCCGGTATATCACCGAAGCAAAAATATGAGATGGCCCTGGAGTGGTGGGAAGATCACCGTTTTCATCTTAAGTTTGCGGTGAGGACGCCTGAATTACTGAACGAGATGCTTGACTACTCGCTTGACACGGATACAATGTTCCGCATGGAGGAGGCTAAGGAAGCAGGCATTCCCTTCTTTGTCAATCCCTATTATCTTTCACTGATCAATGTCAATGCACCCGGATTTGTAAGGAAAGCAGACCTTGCAATACGTGATTATGTATTATACAGCCGTGAACTGATTGATGAGTTCGGAAGTATCATAGCCTGGGAAAAGGAAGATAAGGTTGAACCGGGCAAACCCAATGCTGCAGGATGGCTGCTGCCCAACAGTTATAATATACACCGCCGCTACCCTGAGGTGGCCATACTGATTCCCGACACGGTGGGCAGGGCCTGCGGTGGATTGTGCGTATCATGCCAGAGGATGTATGATTTTCAGAATGGCAGGTTAAATTTTAATCTCAGCAAACTGAAGCCTGATGAAACATGGAGGGAGAAACTGCCCTGGCTTATGGAATATTTTGAGTCGGACAGCCAGCTGAGGGATATACTTATTACAGGCGGTGATGCCTTTATGAGCTCTGACAGGTCAATGAAGCAGATACTGGATGCAGTATACCAGATGGCACTGAAGAAAAAGGAAGATAATGAAAAGCGGGAAGATGGCTTGAAGTATGCAGAAATGCTCAGGGTAAGACTTGGAACAAGACTTCCTGTATACATACCATACCGCATCACGGATGGACTGCTGTCAGTGCTTGTTGATTTCAAAAAGAAAGCCTCAAAAATAGGTGTCAAACAGTTTATAATACAAACACATTTCGTGTCGCCCATGGAGATAACCCCTGCGGTGAAAGAAGCAGTTCAGAAACTTAATTCAGCCGGTTGGATAGTAGTTAACCAGATGGTTTTCACTGCAGCTGCCTCAAGGAGAGGATATGCTGCAAAGCTCAGGCAAACACTTAACAGTGTGGGCATACTGCCATATTATACCTTTACTGTAAAAGGTTTTATGGAGAACTATCATAATTTCGCCACAAACGAGCGCGCTATACAGGAGCAGAGCGAGGAAAAAATTTTCGGCAGGATACCTGATCAGGAGCAGGATACAATAAGAGATATGCCGTCTCATGCAAAAAGCATAGTATCAGAACTTGAAAATATTATGAAAAAACATGATCTGCCTTTCCTCAGTACAGACAGGAATGTAATGAACCTCCCGGGCGTGGGCAAAAGTCTTACATTCAGGACTATAGGCATTACAAGAAGAGGCAGGAGAATACTCGAATTCGATCATGACTCCCACAGGACACACTCTCCTATCATCAATAAGATGGGAAAGGTGCATATTATTGAGTCAAAGCCGGTTAAGCATTATATCGACCAGATGAAATCCATGGGGGATGATCCTGAAGATTACAAGGATGTATGGGGTTATTCGATGGGTGAAACCGAGTCGCGTTCCCCGATATTTGAATACCCTGAATATGATTTTGTGACAAGCGGGGAAGTGACCAACCTGGAGATATAGAAGATATAGAAACAATGTGTCAGATCGTATGGCTGAATGAATCCGGACAGTACTGATAATTCTATCCGGGGAATCCCGGGTATAATCATGGAATCTGAAAAGTAAAGGCTGGATCAGGAAGAAATTCTTATGCCCATAACAAGTATATCATCAACCTGCTCCATATCCCCCATCCAGTCAATAAGGCGTTTATCCAGCAGATCTTTCTGCTGCTTTACAGGCACACCCTGAATATCAAGTATAAGTTTTTTAAGATTCTTCTTTAGGAATTTACGGCCGTAATCACCACCGAACTGATCACTATAGCCATCTGAGAAAAGATAATATGTAGCCCCTTCCTCCAGCTTCTGACTATGCATCGTAAAGGATTGTCCCATGCGGCTTGATATGCCTATAGGCATGCGGTCTGCATCAATGGTCTCAAGCATATATTCACCATTGCTCAATTCACCCCTGTCTTCCTCCAGCTCACCCTTGCGATATTTCTCTTTTTCCTCGTCGCTCAGCGGCCTTACCTTCCAGCAAGGGTTATAAGCACCTGAAAACTCTATCTTCTCCTCCTTATGATTAATAACCAGGATACCCATATCCATACCGTCTTTTGTCTCCTCGTCATCCTCACCCATCTGCTTAAGTGAGGCTGTGACATGGGTTCTCAAGGTGTTCAGTATCTCATCTGTATTGGTATAATCGGATTTGTTTATGATCTCATCAAGAAAAGAAATACCCAGTATGCTCATAAAAGCCCCTGGAACACCATGTCCCGTACAGTCGGCTGCAACAATAAAGAGTCGTGGACCTTTCTCCGATACCCAGTAGAAATCGCCACTCACGATATCGCGCGGTTTGAAAAGGATAAAATAATCATCAACCTTACCCTTCAGTGATCCTTCTGCGGGCAGTATGGCTCTCTGTATCCGGCTGGCATAATGAATACTTGCCTCAAGCTCTTCCTTCTGCCGCACCACTTCCTTTGTCCTCTCTGCCACAATACCCTCCAGCCTGATATTCTCATGCAATAGCCTTCGGGTATAGAGCTTGATAATCAGGTACACCAGCAATACAGCCAGTATCATATATCCGATGATAGCTGTTATTGACAGGTACCATGGCCTGAGAATCACAAACTTATATTCTGCTGTACTTCCCTCTGAGCCGGTAATATCCCGCGACCTCACCATGAATTTATAGCTGCCGTTTGGCAGATTGGTATAATCACGGTAATTGGCATAATCCCAGCGCGACCATTCCCTGTCGAAGCCTTCCAGTTTATAGCTGTACCTTATACTGTCTTCCACCAGGTAAAATGGAGAGGAGAAAAAGAAAGAGATATCATTTTCAGAATATTTTATCTCCGGAATATTTATATCAGTCTGAGAAGCTGAAGGCATAATTTTACCACCATTGCGCCCGGAATAAAACGATCCACCGAAAATAGTTGAATCATTATTTATCACAACCCTGCGGATAAGGGTGTTAGTAATACTGTATTCTGCATCAAGACTTTGTTTATCAACAATAAAAAGCTGCTTGGACTTGATTATCCAGACATGACCATCAAAAAAACCCATATCAGGTGTGGTGGTATTGGGAAGCAGGGAAAATGGCTTATGGATAAATTTCTTTTCTTCTTCCTTATTTTCCGGATAATAATAAGTCATATTCCGAGGCTTGTGCGTGCCGAACCAGAGATCACCTTCAGGGTCTTCATATACCAATGAAACGCCTGTACCCGCTGGCAGCTCATTACTCATATAGGTCGTATCATTAACAAAAACTTCATTGTCATAATCATATGACATCATCCCCTCTTCAGTGGAAATCATCAGCTTATCCCCTATCCTGTTAAGCATATACACTGACGATGCAATTCCATTGTCCTGATTCATCTTTGTACAGATAGTGTCCTGACCCGATATTTCAAGGCGGTACAGTGCTGATGGATCATCAGTAAGAAACCAGATCAGTCCGTTTGTGTCTTCTGTAATTATGTTTACAATACCTTTAATCACATTCTCACTGTCAGAATCAGTAGATGACACCTTATTCCTGAATACCCATTGCCCCCCGGTATATTTCATAAACTGCATTCCTCCTTTCTCAAGGCCAATAGCCACCAGGGCGGGATTTGATTCCATCTGGTACAGCTCCCTGACATACAGGCCTTCCTCACCCTTATCCAGCCTCCTGAGAGTAGTACCGTCATAACTGTACAGTCCGCTTATTGTACCTATTAACAGAAGATCAGTACCGGTATATTTAAAATTCAATAAGGGAAAAGTCTGGTTTGTATAACCTTCCAGCTTTGAAAAGCCGTACCCCCTGTCAGTCTCAAAACTTTTTATCACCCCGGCATCATTTGAAAGGTAAAGATCGCCTTTATAGGTACATATCTCATTCAGTGCATAATTATACCATTCGGATATATCTATTACCTTATAGGGCAGTCCAAGATAAACCTTGCTGATATAGCCCCAGTTGGTCATCCATAACACCGGAAATCCATTATTGGGATCAAGGTAGATAGCATAGATCTGGTCATCCATCAGTCCGGAATTGCCTGTATTTAAACTCTCCCGGAAAACCCCGCCGGTATCAAAGATATAAACTCCGTTGGTGGTTGTGCTTACGGCAAAGCGGTCATCCGACAATGCCACCCCCTGGTAAAGCTTATACTCCTTCAGCTCGCGGTTAACCTCTGCATCTATAATATCCTCATTTACCTCTCCTGTGAGATAGTTATATAAAATAATACCTTTGTTATAGGTGCCTACGAATAGTTCGCCTTCCTCCCTGCCGGGAATAACACTGCGCACAAGCGTATAAGCAAAAAAATCACCCCCTTCCATTGGTACAAGTTCATTACCTTTCAGTTCAACAAGACCGGCTGTATTATCACCTGCTATTATTCGTCCGTCAACTTTCCATATAAGGTTTACAGTCCTGTACGCTTCCGAATGATCAATTACATTCAGATTGCCTGATTCCGGGTAGTAGACAAAAAATTTCTTATTAGTAGAATATATAACGCTGTCCCCATCAACCAGGATGCTGTAAACGACTCCCAGATTATCAGCTTCGGCTGAATCCAGCCGGGTCAGTAAGGAAGTATAAGCCATTTGTCCTTTACTGTCAGGGCTCAGGTATCCGAACTCGGAAGCCGCTCCCACATAAATATAACCCGCTGAATCGGTCTCCAGTGATAATACCCTCGGGTTATTCTGTATTTCTATTCGTGCCCAGCTGTTACCGTCATATGTAATAACACCATTATCCTGGTTACCGAAATACATGACCCCCCTGGAATCCCTGACTATACACCAGTTCTGTTCAACCCCGGGTGTATTCATGGTGCTGTAATTAAAGACCTGCCTTTCACCACCCTTAAACTCCTGGGCTGCAGCTTTATGAGATAACAGCGATAACAATACTGCAATAAAAAGCATAAGAATATGCCTGATTGTCATTTTATTAATTATTACCTTAATGTATTATTGCTCCTGATAAAATTATGAAATATAAAGATACAAATATCATTATATTATCATAATCAGCTTCTGTTTTTAATATTAAACAAATTTGGTATATTGTCTTCCGATTTAGGTTAATTAATTCACAGCAGGTAATTTTGGGTATCGCCAGGTACATTATATTGATTCTGTTACCTCTGCTATTACCGTCTGGAGAGGTTTCCGGCCAGCTATCACCACTGACCGGTAACCAGGATATTGCCTCATCCACCCTGCGGATTATATCGGACCACAATGATGGAATGGACCTTTCATATAATTCCGGCAGCTATGGATTCAGTGAAATACGAGTGGATGAGGATGGTTACTCAAGACTCATGCTTGCCAACCATTCCCATACCAGCAGTCCGGGTAAACCCGAACTACCGGTAATGACAAGGCTTATTGATTATGACAGGGCCAGGGATGCCCGTATCATAATAAGCAATGTTATAAGTATAAGAAAAAGCCTTGAGGATATGGCCGTCTTTGACAGGCTGTACCCCAGCCAGCCCTCAGCCACCAAGAACCAGGATCCACAGGACAGACCTTTTGTTATTGACAGGAAAATATATAACTCTGACAGGCCCTATACCAGGGATACCGTGATCATTGAAAGGATAGGCACCATGAGGGGTAAAAGCATAGGACGGCTGGAAATCAACCCCGTAATCTACCATCCGGGAGAGAAATATCTTGATATCATCCTTTCAATGGATATTAAAATTGAATATGTAGAACCTTATATGCCGGACGGTGAAGAAAAGGGAAGCTACTCATATACTTTTGATGAGCTGATGTCCAAAGGCCTTATTAATTACAACTCGGATGATGTGGTGCCCGGATTCTCCCTTGCAGCAGCCGGTATGGTGATAGTATCAGATACATCAATGAAAAAACACCTGCGGCCGCTTGTTGAATGGAAGACAAGAAAAGGCTTCAGGGTAACAGAGCTGTACATAGGAGAGAACGGGCTGGAAAGAAGTTTCAGCGATATTAAGGACAGCCTCAGCTATATATATAATAATGCCACCGCTGACAATCCCGCTCCCACCTACCTCATTCTGGCCGGCGACCTTAATTTTATACCTGCATCGGAAGGCACAGGCTACCTTACAGATATGTATTATGCCGAATTTGACGGCGGAGGTGATTTTATTCCTGATATGTTCACAGGCAGACTGCCGGCAAAAGACAGCAGCCAGATGAAAGCCATAGTGGATAAGATAATACAGTATGAAAGTTTTCTGTTTGGCGACAGCATCACACATTTCAAAAAGGCTGTGGCTTTTACCGGGCTGGATGCAGGCTGGGTTAAGCATATGGACGGGCAGGTTAATTATGCCGGCCGCTATTTTGAAACCAACCCGTATGAGACGGAGGCATACGTTTTCAACCACGAGTCAAGTGATTCCGTCAGGAATGCACGTTACGATTCCCTCAAAGCAATGATGAAAGAAGGTGTGGGTTTTATTAACTATACCGGTCATGGCACAGCAACAGAATGGATGCATACAGGCATAAACCACTCTTTTGCCGGTAACATGGATAATATTTCACGCTACCCTGTCATTATCAGTAATGCCTGCCTGACAGCCAATTACAGTGATGAAAACTGCCTGGGCTCCAGCATGGTAAGGGCAGTGGACAGGGGGGCGCTGGCTTTTATAGGCAGCAGCAATGATACATACTGGGATCCAGACTATTACTGGGCCGTAGGAGCCAGCGAAGTGGTCTCGCAGCCTGAATATGATGAAACTGGACTGGGTTTTTATGACAGGTTGTTTCACATTAACGGTGAAATGCCATCCGACTGGTACACCACCATGGGCCAGATAATGTTTGCCGGTAATATGGCCGTATCATCCAGCAGCAGCCCATATAAACAGTATTACTGGGAAAATTATGTACTGCTGGGCGATCCTTCTTTGTCGCCATACATAGGCACACCTGAAATTATCACGGCTCAGGTACCCGATACCATACCACCATCACTTACATCATTAAATATTGAAACGCTGCCTTTTGCATATGCAGGATTATCAGCGGCTGACAGCCTGTGGGACGGAGGCCATGCTTCCTCCTCCGGATCGCTGTACCTTGAGCTGCCGCAGCTTGAAAAGGATTCAGGCCTGCTGGTTATAAGCCGCCAGAACGGCATACCTCTGATCAAAACAATATATTTTGAAGAATCAGACACGGCATGGATAAGCATAAATGATGTAAAGGTACAGGACCTTGAAGCTAATAATAACGGGCAGGCCGATTATAATGAGACGGTATCGCTGGACATTGAGCTGCAGAATGCGGGTAATACAGGTGCTGATGACGTTTATATGAAAGTATCCTCAGCTTCCGGATACCTGGAGATAGTAAGCGACTCCCTGTATATAGGCAGCGTGGGAGGCAACAGCGAAAATATAGAAACAGGTTTTGATATACTTGTGGCCGACAGTATACCCGACCTGGCTCTGGCGGGACTAAAAATTGATCTCTATTACAATGGCAATATCAGCAGTCACACCACCGATATCACCCTCCATGCCCCTGAACCGGTTATACTTAACTGTGTGGTTGATGATACACTGCAGGGCAACGGCAACGGTCTGGCCGAGGCCGGCGAAAGGGTGAAGATAGTGTTCAGGGTGCTTAACCAGGGTAGCAGCTCAACTTCGGGCAATCTTATTATCAGCAATATATCAGACTATCTGGATTTCGATGCAACAGTACTCGTCACCGGCGTTATGAATCCCGGCATCACTAAAGAAATTGAAGTGTTTGCCTCTATAAGTGAGTACACACCTGAATCCACCCGGCTGAGCTTTGATACCGAACTGATATGCACGCCTTACAGCACAAACAGGTCATTAAGTATCATAGCCGGCAAAACAGCCGATGACTTTGAACTGCAGAACTTCACCACCTTCCCCTGGGACAACAGCAGTGATCATCCATGGATTATAAGCGATGAAGGAGCGCACAGCAATATTTATGCCGCACGTTCAGGCATTATAGGCCATAATAAGGAATCGGTTCTCAGCATAAAGCTAAATTTACCTGAGGATGACAGTCTCAGGTTCTGGTTTAAGGTGTCATCCGAAAAAGGCTACGATTTTTTCAGCTTCATGCTCAATAATGAATTAAGCCTGCCTGACAGTGCACTGATAATACCTTTATCAGGTGAGACTGACACAGCTGATATGATAAAACAGTCGGGCGAGACAGGATGGAAGGAGGCGGTGGTACCCCTTAAAAAGGGAGTGCACCTGCTGAAATGGGTTTATGAGAAAGACGGATCGGTTAATCTTGGTGATGATGCCGCCTGGATTGACCTGGTGCGCTTCCCCGAGCATTCATTTATACAGACGGCAATAAGCCTCAACAAGATTAAATCGCCAGAGCAGGGAAAGAGCTATGATGATGAGATATTATCTGTTGAGCTGTGCAACCTGGGACGCGACACCATCAGCTCCCTTTCAATGGGCTATATTATTAACGAATCAGCTGCGGTGCATGAAACCTTTAACACGGATTTCAGTCCGGGCGACACCCTTGAAGTATCTTTCTCACAGACTATTGACATGTCAGTGGCCGGCACATATAATATCAGGGTCTTTATCGTCCAACCTGACAATTACTTTAAGGAGGACACCCTCAGCATCACCATTATGAACACAGATATAGGAGAAATTATCAGCGATGATAAACGCTTTGTTATAGCACCCAACCCGGTAAAGGACAATATAAGGATTCTATGTTATGATCATTCAGATAATAATATGCTGACGGTATATAATTCATCTGGCATGATGATTTATAAAAAGCATATCCAACATATTGCTGCAGGCCAGGTAATAACCCTGAACCCCGGACATCTGCCAAAAGGAAGCTATATCCTGAGGATAAGAACCGGTCATGATGATTACATTTACCGTTTCCTCAGTCTCTGACAAACTCACTATAAATACTTCCCATTATTAAAGCCTGTTTATAATCCCTGTTTAGTATATTTGCATAAAAAACACCTTATGAGTGATTATATACCAGGTCGTGAAGATGCCGTTAAGCTTTTCAAAAAGTATAATAAATCAGAAAGTCTCTATAAGCATGCCCTTGCCGTTGAAGGGGTAATGCGTTATATGGCCCGGAAAAACGGTGAAGACCCCGACAAATGGGGTATTATCGGTTTTATTCATGACCTTGATTACGAAATGTACCCTGAGCAGCATTGCAGCAAAACAGAAGAGATACTGAAGGAAAATAACTGGCCTGAGGATTATATCAGGGCTGTAATGAGTCACGGATGGGAGATAGTCACCGATGTTAAACCCGAAAGCCTGCTTGAGAAGACCCTTTATGCCATGGATGAGTTAACGGGACTGGTAACCACCACTGCCCTTGTGCGTCCTTCCAGGAGCGTAATGGATATGAAGGTTAAGTCAGTAAAGAAAAAATGGAACGACAAACGTTTTGCCGCCGGTGTTGACAGGTCAATAATAGAAAAGGGAGCTGAATTGCTGGGAGTTGAGATTAGTGACCTGATACAGGATTGTATAGCTGGTATGAGGGAAGTTGCGGATGAAATTGGCCTGAAGGGCAATCCTGACAACTGAGCCAATAGCCGTATAAAACTAAGGTTAGTGCGATCATGCTGCCGCACCAACCTTAATTATTTAAATTTTCGAAAGAAATCCTGCCAGCAATCAGAGCTTTTTAATTTTGATATTCCTGAACCACACATCATCACCATGGTCCTGTAGACCTATATACCCTTCTTTTGCCGGGTTAACAAATTCCGGCCAGTCGGCAAATTTTGAATCGGCGACCATATCTTTCCACTGGTCGGTCCAGAGATGGTATTCAAGTATTTCCTCTCCGTTCTGGTAATGTACCACGGTGCCTTTATAAACCAGTATTTTCACCTTGTTCCATTCACCGGCAGGCTTTGTGTTCTGAGGATCAGCCGGTATAAGGTCATATAAGGCGCCTGCCTTCCGGTTACCGTCCTCACCCAGTTTGGCATCCGGATGTTTTTCATTATCCAGTATCTGCATCTCGGGAGCCGACATGTATATGGGCTTGTCTTCGAGCTCCTGGGCCAGGTAGAAAATACCGCTGTTCCCTCCTTCTGACACCTTCCATTCCAGTGAGAGTTCAAAATTACCATATTTCTCCCTGGTAATAATATCACCTCCCTTTCCGCCTGCCTCGCCCTGGCCTGAACCAATGCAATGCAGGGTACCGTCAACTATCTCCCATCCCTCCTCAGGGAACTGTTCCTGTCCGTAGCCCCTGAAATTTCCGGTTGTTGTTCCGTCAAAAAGGATTGTCCATTCTTCTTCGCCCATAGCGGTTTTTTCTTTTTCTTTATCGCCATCGCCTGAGCCACATGATGCGGCCACCGCAGCAATAATCATTAATAAAATCAGTTTTTTTGCAATTTTCATATTAATCAGTTTTTATTGGTTAAAAGATAATTTTATACAGGCATTGCAGGCAATGTCCAGCCGTCACGGTAAGTATGCTTTATCATCTCATCTGCAAATTCCCTGGCATTGATGGGATCGGTCATCACCTTATTAAAGGTGGGGTGACCATCTTTGATACTGAAATTATCTTCCACAACAATCTTTATTTCCTCGCTGTCGCTGATATTGGTGAACTGCATATTCGCACCGTTCCATTCAAGTTCCTTGTTGAGTCCCTGCAGCCTCACAGCCAGCACTCCCATCACCACCATCTCGTTAAACGGTCCGGCCTGGGCAAAATCGGATTTAGCCGGAACGCGGCCTGAAGGATCTTCCTTGCATGCACGTACCCAGTCTTCCTCATGGCTTACCTCAACCCTGCGCTGTGTTTTTGGAGCACTGGGTTCACGACCCGACAGTAACCATGGGTCCTTGCCATAACATCCGCATATAAGCTTATCCTTTGTACCGTGGAATATAACACCACCGCCGGCATCATTCATATCCCTGCCCGCTGGCCATCCTTCCGGCTTCATGGGCTCCAGACCGCCATCATACCAGGTCACCTCAACCTCCGGCAGCGCAACCTTATAATCAGTCCGGTCGGGACGGGAAGGATAGGTAAGCTTAACCATCTCTGCATTGGGTGCGGAATCAGTAAGCAGCAGGGTTGAGCTGCCCTGTACCTTATCCGGGTAAGTCAGTTTAAGACCTTCAAAGACAGGATGCAATATATGACAGGCCATATCGCCCAGTGCGCCGGTACCAAAATCCCACCATCCGCGCCAGTTCCACGGCGTATAGATGCTGTGATAGGGCCTCCGGGCAGCCGGACCTATAAACAGGTCCCAGTCAAGTGTTTCGGGAATATCCATCTTTTCAGAAGGCCTGTTCAGTCCCTGCGGCCATATGGGGCGGTCGGTGAAAGCCTCAACGCGTCTTACCTCCCCTATCTCACCATTCTGTATCCATTCGATAACCCTGTTCACTCCCTCATCAGATGCTCCCTGGTTACCCATCTGCGTTGCTACCCTGTTTTTTGCTGCAAGGCGGGTAAGCAGGCGCGATTCATAAACAGTATGGGTGAGGGGCTTTTGCAGGTAGACATGCTTACCCATGTCAATGGCATTGGCCGCTGTAATGGCATGTGTATGATCGGCTGTGGCTATAACTACCGCATCAATATCCTTTCCCATCTCATCATACATCTTCCTCCAGTCCCAGTACTTCTTTGCACGCGGGTAATTAACAAACTTGGGTTTTGCATAGGCCCAGTCAACATCACAAACGGCAACGATATTTTCATTATCCTTCAGTTTCATAAGGTTAGCATTACCCATGCCTCCAACGCCTATTCCCGCTATATTTAATCTATCACTCGGTGGTGTATGTCCCAATCCGCTTACCACAGAACTGGGTATAACAGTAAGCCCGGCAGCAGCTGCAGTGGTCTTACCGATAAACGATCGTCTTGAAATAGAACCTGCTTTTTCTTTCATTATAAGGTGATTTTAAGTTTTGAAACATATAAAAATATGAATTTCATAAGAATTAACTGTCTTATTAGAATAAAAATTGACTTTTTATACTCGTTAAAAAAGAATAAATTGCGATTCAATTACTGAATTATGGAAGAGCAAACTATTCTACTGGGTGAAAGAGAAGATAAACCCTTTGTGAAGATAATGGTCGTTATCTTCGGTATAATGTGTATAATAACAGCGGGATGGTGGACTGTTTTCCTGGTAAGATACCCCGATAATGAAAATATTTTCTGGGCAGGAAGCATATTCCTGCTTCTTTTCGGTTTATACCAGCTTTTATCAGGACTTGGATATACAAAAAGGTATATCAGCAGGACAAACGGTGGATTAGAGGTAAGACAGAACAGCCTTATGCCTGCAAAGAAGCTGCAGGCCTCGCAGCTGAGACAACTGGAAATAAGATCCATGGATATGGTTCTGCACGGGACGGACTCATCACGACTCAGGATAAAGCTGGGGATAAGGTACCCCGACCTCGGACAGCAGGTCAAAGAATTTGTTACAAGATGGGCAGAGGATAATTATATTGAGATCTTTTATAAACACGAAGCTTTATGAAATTTAAAATGGCTATGATAGGCGGCGGTGCAGGCTCTTTCATCGGGCCGGTTCATCTTATGGCTGCCAGGCTTGACGGGATGGTTGAGCTTGTTGCCGGTGCTTTCAGCAGCGATGCAGAAAATTCAGTGCGCAGCGGTCTTGAATACGGACTGGACAGGAAGAGAATCTATACCGGATGGCGGGAGATGATCGAAGAGGAAAGCCAGATGCCTGAGGCAGAGCGTCCTGATTTTATATGTATAGTCACACCCAACTACCTGCACTTCAAACCTGCACTTGAATCAATTAAAGCCGGCTTCCATGTTGTATGTGACAAACCTCTGTGCATGACCGTTAAGGAAGCATATGAGCTCAGTGATGCCATTAAGCAGAATAATACACTGTTCTGCCTTACACATAATTACACGGGCTATCCCATGGTAAAGAAAGCCAGGGAGATGGTAAGGAGCGGCGAGCTGGGTGATATACGCAAGGTGCATGTGGAATATCTCCAGGGCTGGCTGTCCGATAAGGAAGAGGACAGGGGCAATAAGCAGGCTGAGTGGCGTGCCGACCCGTCAAAAGCAGGCAATGCAGGATGCATGGGAGATATAGGCACCCATGCTTTCCAGCTCTCAGAATATATCACAGGCAGAAAAGTCGAAAAGCTGTACAGCCGGCTGAACACCTTTGTGGAAGGCCGGCTGCTGGATGATGATGGTAATGTGATGCTCGATTTTGAGGATGGCATACGTGGCACCCTGCTGGCCAGCCAGGTGGCGTTGGGGGAGGAAAACAGTTTCAGCATAAGGATCTACGGCACAAGGGGGAGCATCAGCTGGAAGCAGATGGAACCCAACAGCCTGCTGGTACGGTGGAAAGACAAGCCGCTGCAGGTGTACCGTACGGCAACAGGATTCAGTTCAACAGGGCATATTGCAGACAGTCACAGCCGCCTGCCTGCCGGTCATCCCGAAGGATTTATCGAAGCCTTCGCCAATGTTTACAGGAATTTCGCACTCAGCATGGAAGCACGGAGTCAGGGCAGGCAATCTGACCCTGATTATGACTACCCGGGTATAGAAGACGGTATAAGGGGTATGAGGTTCCTGGAAGCTGTGGTCAGCTCATCAAAAAAGGAAAAGTGGACAGCAGTGTAAAATTTAATTACAGGATATTATTTACAAGATAATTCCTGCTTATCTCGATGCTCTCCATTGGGGTATGATTCCGGCTGTGGTCATGTTCCACAAAGAAATATTTCATTCCCGCGGTGCCTGCCATATCAAAAATGGGTCTGAAATCGATGATCCCCTCGCCCAGTGTGGCATCCTTATGATCTTCAGTGAGATCTTTAACATGCCATAATTCAAAGCGGCCGGGGAACCTGCTGAAATAGTCGAGCGGATCATTGCCCGATGACTTGATCCATGCCAGGTCAAGCTGGAAACTTACCAGTCCGGGTTCAGTATTATTAAGAAAGATATCATAAGGTACCACCCCTTCCACCGGCTTAAACTCAATGGTATGATTATGAAAGCAGAGCTTAATACCGTTATCCCGGCATTTCTCTCCTGCCATATTCATAAAGTCAGCCGTCCTTTTTATTTCATCAGCGCTGCTTATCCACTGATCCGGCAGTGAGGGAATAACAGTGTATTGGAGTCCAGCTTCAGCAGCCGCACCCACCACCTCGTCAAGGTTATCCCTGCTTAAGCTGTTATGGCTGCTTACAAGCTTCATTCCCCTGCTTTCAACCATCTTCCTGAAATCCGAAGGTTTATGTCCGTAGTACCTGCCTTCACTATAGCTGGCAGCTTCCAGCCAGTTATAACCTATCCCGGCAATACGGTCCAGTGTAGCCCCGGGGTCTTTGTTCATCCCGTCACGTACAGTGTATAATATCAATCCCGTTTCCTTCGTTCCGGGAGTACAGGAAAAAGATGGCATGATTACGGCAGCCGTTGCCCCTGCTACCGTTGTTCTGATAAACTGACGTCTTTCCATATTATGGAGGTATTAGGTGTTTACTGAATTATCACAGATTATATTATCTTCTCATTATCCCTGTCCCATTCCACTCTCCTGCCCTCGCGGTATGCTATTGTACCCATATGAGCTGTGATGGCTTCCTCAAAGCCCTGATCTATATCACATGACGGGGTTTCGCCGCTTCTTATGCAGCTGAGCCATTCCCTTATATGCAGATGGGTGGTATCCACCCTTTTTCCGCCCCGGTATGTATACAGCAGTCCGCGTCCCGCAAAATACTGTTCCGTGGCCGAGGTCACGGCATCAATATTTTTCTTTCCCGGGACATACGATAATAATGGCAGCGAGGGATCAATAATACCGCTGTTGAGCTTATCCCTGTAACGCCTGCTGTTGCGGTCGGGGTAAACAGTCATCGTATCCCCTAAATCCATATACCCGTCATGTCCCATAATCACTTTGCCCCTCTGTTTACTGTTGGCCAGTGTGGCGCTGTACATCATGGTCAGGTCATAATCATCAAACTCAAAAACGGTATGCAGCACATCGGGCACCGTTCGTCCGTCCTTAAAATGATATATACCTCCTGAAGATACTGCTTTATCCGGAATACCCAGACCCATTATCTGGTTCATGGCATCATACTCATGTGTAAGGAGGTCTCCGGACAGGCCTGTACTGTAATCCCACCAGCATCTCCACCTGAAGAAACGCTCCAGACTGAAATCATGCCAGGGTGCCTGGCCGATAAATTTCTCCCAGTCGATGGTATCCTGACCGGCCTGTGGGTGTATGGGGTACACCCATGCTCCGTTAGGTGTATTCCTGTTTGTTGTTACCTCTATCAGGTTAACACTGCCGATAACATTATTATCTATTACCTCTCTTGCCTTATTATAAGCTTCTGTCTGTCTGCCCTGGTGCCCCAGCTGGAACACTACCCCCGACTCTTTTACCGCACTGCGCAGCTCGTATGTCTCTTCCACCGACCAGCTCATAGGCTTCTCACAGTAGATATGCTTACCCGCCCTGGCCGCTTCAATAGCCATGGGTGCATGCCAGTGATCAGGGGTGGCTATAATAATGGCATCCACATTTCTATCATTGATCAGGTCCCTGTAATCATCATATATTACAGGCATATCAGAGGATGAAGCTTCTTTGCCTTTCCTTTCTTTGTTGGCTGCTGTCTCCTGGGCTTTTTTCGCATAAACGCTGAAAATATCGCAAACAGCCCTTATCTCCACGTTAAGATCCTCCTGCTCCATAAACTCGCGGTACCGGGTGTCTGCCCTGTTGGCGACTGCATCTTCCTTCATCTTCTCTACATTATCCGGATGCATGAACCCGGCAGCCTTTGCTATCTGCGGACCCCTGATGCCGAAGCCTATTATTCCCAGCCTTATCCTTTTACCGGCTGAGGGATCATCAGAAGGCAGGGGCTCTTCTTCTGAAAGGTTCAGGTCGTCCAGTATACTGCTTTTAAGCTGCCTTGAATATTTCCTTTTCCTGTAATAAGCAAAGGCAAAAGCACCCATGACGGGTACGGTAGCCATTCCTTTAATCAGGTCGCGGCGACTCAGCCCTGATGATTCACCGTTTATTTTATCTGTGCTGTCACTCATATCTATTTATATTCTTTTAAAAATAAACCTGTCAATGCCTGTTTGCCTGGAAGTAGGGAAAACAAGCAGGACTGCCAGTGCAGCCATCTCAATAAGGTTCTTATTAACCCACAGGTACGATCCTTCGGAGGGTACGGAAAAGCTGTATCCCACAAAGGGAGGATGTGACAGGTAATACATCCCCAGCAGGGCCATCCCCGCAATTATCGAAACACGTGATAACAGGCCCAGCATTAATCCCAGCCCTATAAGTATCAATCCCCATATATTAAGAAAATCAACAATCTTCAAAAGTCCGGGATCGGAAGCCATTGAATGAAACAGCGGGGCAAGAAAACCTTCCGAATCAAGCAGGAAACCCACTGAGGACCAATCGGGATTAACAAGTTTGGACAGGCCTTCATAAAGAAAATGCCATCCTATTAACACACGCAGCACAACCAGCATAATGAGCTGTATTCTGCTATAATCATTTTTTAATATCATCAGTTCCGCTTATTGAATAATCATAATTGAGAAAAGGCAAATTTATCACTTCTGCTTAATTGTCCAAAACAGGAGTTTGATATAATTATTAACTTTATAAAAAAAATGGGATCAGAATGAAGGCTTTATATTTTAAAACACGTGAAAATAACAGGGTACAGTGCACGCTCTGTCCGCATAACTGCCTTATCGAACCCGGACAGGCAGGCAAATGCAGGGTGAGACATAATAAGGACGGAATACTGCAGACGGATGTTTATAATAATGTATCAGCCCTCTCGGTAGACCCTGTTGAAAAAAAACCGCTGTACCATTTTTATCCCGGCTATGATATACTGTCAGTTGGATCATTCGGCTGTAATATGAGCTGTGTCTTCTGCCAGAACCATGATATATCACAGCCTTCGGCTGCTGTTATGAGGAGGCGTAGAAATGAGATTGGCACAGCGGAGATTATTAAAGAGGCAAAAAAGGTCAAATCAAATGCAGGTCTTGCCTTTACATATAATGAGCCGGTTGTCTGGTTCGAGTTTATGAAAGACCTGGCGGTAATGGCACAGGAGGAAGGGCTGTCAACCGTTATGGTAAGCAATGGCTTTGTTAACAAAAAACCCCTGGATGAACTGACAGCTGTTATCGATGCATTCAATATAGACCTTAAGGCTTTCAATGACCATTTTTACAGGAAGCTCACGGGATCGGCCATAAAACCCGTGTTAAACACACTGCAGGCCATCAGGGCTGCCGGCAGGCATCTTGAGATAACATACCTTGTGATACCCGGCAATAATGATGACAGGGAGGAGTTTTCAAATGCCATATCATGGATAGATAAAAACCTGGGGAGTGATACCGTACTGCACCTGAGCAGGTATTTTCCTTCCTATAATTTCGATGCACCTGCCACCACTGCTTCCACTATTAAGGATATGTATGATATAGCATCCGCGAAGCTGGATTATGTTTACCCGGGAAATATTATGCTGCCTGGAAGTACAGATACCCTGTGCCCGGCATGCGGAACAGTGATAAGCACCCGTAAAGGCTACGGCATAAAGCACCTTAACACCCTTGATGGTAGTTGTTCGGAATGTGGCCACAGGGTTTACCGTCACTTCAAACCATGACACCAATATAAGGAAGCACAGGCGGGCGAACAGGAATCAGAAAAGGAATAAGATCAGGGGAAAACGTAAAAAGTAAGCAGTGTCCGGACAGGAAACAGACTGAAGAAAACCCGGCATCTGTCATATTTTTAAAACAAAATCTTTCATATAGTCTTCCACCATCTTTATATAACTGTCAGCTATCCTTTTCAGCATACTGTTTACGGCACTGAACTTATAGCCCTCAATTTCACGAAAAGGCAATACATTGGGGGATGTTCCGGTAAGGAAGACGGAATCAACACTGCTCAGTTCACCGGTATGCAGGCACCTGAAGTCAACACTGAACTCTTTTTCCCTGCAGATAGCAAGTATTTTTCCCCTTGTAATGCCTCCCAGCACACAATCGTCCGGGGCAGTGATGATGTTATCACCCTTTATAAAAAAAATATTGGACCTGCTCCCCTCAGTTATGCAAGCATCACGGTTAACCAGCAGGGCTTCATAGGCATTGGCCTGTATCAGCTCCGTATATATAGATGATCTGAGCTTATGATTGAACTCCTTAACCACCGGGTTTTTCCTTTCAGCGTAGTACAGAATACCCCTTACCCCGTTTTTATACATCTCCGGTGTTGGATAATGAGTGTCAACAAAATAAATAAGATAGCCGGTGTAGGACTCAGAATATTTAAGGCTGACCTTAACATTTCCTTCCCTGATACCTGTTATCCCTGTGAGTCTCAATATCTGGTCCCTGAGCTCATCAAATTCAATAAGCATCAGGTTATCTATCAGTTCCGCGCTGCTGCACAATCGCTGAAAATGATCATTCAGGAAAATGGGTATACCTTCCCTTATCCTTATAACCTCGTATATAACAAGGCCTTCAAACACCTTGCTGTTATCAAATACTGAGCAGTCATGCACCTCTCCATTCTCAATAAACATCTTGCTGTAACACTCACCCATAATAATCTCTGTTAAATTATAAAAGTAACAAATATTTTAAGCAGGACTCAAAAACTGCATATATTAGCATCTATTTTTGTAAATATTGTATGCAATAGTTGACATAGAAACAACAGGTGGCAGTCCCAGGCAGGAGAGGATAACGGAGATAGCCATATATATATATAATGACGGGCATATAACTGATGAATTCTGCAGCCTGGTGAACCCGGAAAGGAATATCCCTTACTATATCACAGGCCTTACAGGCATCACCAATGAGATGGTGGCTGAAGCCCCGAGGTTCTATGAGATAGCAAAAGACATAGTTGAAATAACAAAGGATAAGATATTTGTTGCCCATAATGCCAGGTTCGATTATTCGTTTATAAGGCAGGAATTTAAGAACCTGGGCTATACATATAAAAGAAATATCATAGATACAGTTAGCCTGAGCCGGAGCTTGCTGCCCGGACATAAATCATATTCACTGGGCAGGCTATGTGAGGAGCTGGAGATTGATATTAACGGCAGGCACCGGGCGGCAGGTGATGCCATGGCAACAGTTAAGCTTTTTGAATTATTATTGCTGGCGGAGAAAGAATCAGGTCAGGAGAGCTTAATTAATAACAGTAAATTATCGAAGCTGCACCCTGCACTCGATACGGCAGGACTTGACAGTCTGCCGGAAGAACCGGGGGTTTACTATTTCTATAATGATAAAAAGGAGCTTATATATACGGGAAAGAGCAGGAATATCCATCAGCGGGTAATGTCGCACCTTTCAAACAATACTTCCAAAAGGGCCATGCAGATGAGGGATGAAATAGCGGATATAGATTTTGAGCTGACTGGCAATGAGCTTGTTGCGCTGCTGAAAGAATCTGCAGAGATAAAACTGAAAAAGCCGGTGTACAACAGGGCGCAGCGGAGAACAGGTTTTACCTGGGGTATTTACACCTGTCAGGATACAAAAGGATATATCACCTTTGAGATAAGGGATACAGGAAAGGGTGAAGAACAGGCCCTCTCTGTGTTTACATCAAAAGAGAAAGCAAAGTCCAGGCTGGCGGGACTGGTAAGCAAATATGAATTATGCCAGCAGTTATGTGGACTTTACAAATCCGGTAATGGTTGTTTCCACAGGCAGGTAGGCATATGCAGGGGTGCCTGCGTGGGTGATGAAAATGCCGCCTCATATAATATGAGGGCCCGGAAAGCCATGGATGAGTTTGTCTTCAGCAGGGATAACTTTTTCATTATTGACAGGGGACGAAATGATGATGAGAGATCGGCCATTAAGATAATAAACGGACAGTATAGCGGTTATGGCTTTTTTGATATCAATGAGATGGGTTTTGGACTCCAGGCGCTGCATGACTGCATCATGCCTGCAGCCACTAACAGGGATATACAGGTAATACTCAAGGCACATCTTAGAGATAACAAAAATTGTAAGTTTATCAAATTCTGAAATTACGGTTACTACAGCTCCTTACTGAATGAAAAAAGAAATTCCAGTCCGCCCCCTTCCATATTCTTCACTGATATTTGTCCCCTGTGAAACTGCACAGCATGCTTGACTATGGCAAGGCCCAGTCCTGTACCACCTTTCTTACGCGAACGGCCTTCATCAATCCTGTAAAACCTTTCAAACAACCTGGGTATATGCTCTTCCGGTATGCTTCTTCCATCATTGGTATACCTGAAATAATAGTAATTGTCATCCTCGTAATGTAACACGGTCCTGATAGTCACGTTTTCTCCGGCATAATTGATGGTATTCTCGAACAGGTTCTGGAAAATGGAGTGCATAAGTATCCTGTTCCCCCTGACCATAAGGTCCTCATCAATGTCAATCTCCACCTTCATATTTTTTGACTCAAGATTCATCCGCATACTGTCAACCACGCCCTTTACCACATCATACACAGACACCTTCTCAATCGTATAGAATCCGGGACCTTCCTCCAGCTTATTAAGAACGGATATATGATCTATCAATTCAGACAGCCTCATGGCCTGGTCGCGCGTTCTCTCCATAAACTGCTTTTTTTGCCTCTCCTCAATTTCAGTATTGAGAAGCGTGTCCAGGTAACCTATTATTGATGTTACAGGTGTACGCAGTTCATGTGCTATATTTGAGGTTAACTGCTGTTTGAGCACCCTGTTCTTTTCTGATTTGGTAATATCTTTTATAACTATCTCAAAACTGTTATCCTTGAATATATTGGCCCTTATAAGAAAATACCTGTTTTTCTTCTGGCATACTATTTCCTTATACGGTACCTCTCCGCTTATGCTTAGCTTCAGTTCGCTGCTTTTTTTATCGAGGTAAGCAACTATAGGCTTTATCTCCTCTATATTAAGAACATCTTCCGGCGATTGCAGGCTTATATCAGAGATAAGGTTGGCATTCTGTATAAAGGCATTATTTGAGACCAGAATCTCCCTGGCCGCGGAAAAGACAGCAACACCTTCGTCCATTGTCTGCAGGTGGCGGAATATCTTTTCCTGCTCGGTGATAAGCTCATCGCGTGTCTTCTTCAACTCACTGTAGATCTCTGTTATCTGGTTGCCTATATTACCCAGCTCATTCCTGGGAAAATCTATATTACCCAGCTCCCTGTTCTCAAGTGCACTGGCAGCAAAATTCTTTAGCTGCCTGACTGATGAGCCCATCCTCTCGTTAATATATATGAGTGCAGCCCAGACTATGGCAAAAAGAATTATTATAACCAGCAGGAATAATTTATCTATCTTAAGTATTGACTTAATCTCAAAAGTATACTCGGCTGCCGTCCTTGTAAGGTAATCATCAAAATTACTGGCATAATAAAAATATTTTTTTCCCGTGGAGGCCGATCGCCTCACTGATGAGCCGTTGTCAGAGCTGAGCGCCTCTCTGACCTCAGGTCTGCCAATATGATTCTCCATCTCCTCATAATCGCTTACGTCGCTGTCAAAAAGCACCCTGCCGGTTTTGTCAATTATGGTTAAGCGCACATTGGGTACCGGAACAATCTCAACAAGCTCATTCAGCTCATTAAAATCACCTGACTCCCCGAGACCGTTCTTCTCTATATAATTATGTGCCATGCCCGAAACATTATCCAGCACGGCCTCAAACCTGTCATGCCTGTACTCTCTTTCACGGTAGTACTGGAACAGGACAATAAACACTGTAAAAACAATGAAGACTATGAAGTAATAGGTGAATATCCTGTTCCTGAAGGTATTAATAATCATTAATCGGATCTCTTTTCATCAATAAAGTAACCATATCCCGTTCTGGACTTTATCATATCTCCGAATTTACCCAGGCGCTTCCTCATCCTGGCAATGTGTACATCCACCGTTCTTTCAGTTACAAAGGTATCTGGCCATATGGAGTCCAGTATTTCTTCGCGTGTGATATAATGTCCCGGGTTTTTTACAAGCATAAGTAATATCTGGTATTCTTTCTTTGTAAGCTCTATTACCTTACCATCATATTTAACCTCTTTCCTGTTATCATCAATATTAAGTGATGCTATACTGATATTCTTATCATTCTTTTGATCGTCCCTGCTCCTGGCCAGTATGGCCTTTACCCTTGCTTTTAATTCCACTATTGAGAAAGGCTTACGTATATAGTCATCGGCACCCAGACTGAATCCTGTCAGCATATCGTTCTCCGCATCCCTTGCCGTCAGAAAGACAATGGGCTTACTAATTTTAAGCTCATTTCTTATCCTGTCTGCAAGCTTAAAACCGGACATTTTACCCATCATCACGTCCAGGATAAACAGATCATAGATGCCCAGATCCATTGGCAGCACTTCCTCTGATGATCCGGCACTGTCTACATCATATCCCTCCGACCTCAGGTTAAAAAGCAATATTTCCCTGACATCAGGCTCATCATCAACTATAAGAATTCTGTACGTCATAATGCTTAACAAATTCAATACCTGCGATATAGCAAAAACAAAACAATGCCTGCACCATGATATTAATTATCTTACTAATATAATCGAAATATTTTTCCCATCTGCCTGACCGGCACTAATAATGTCTCAGGAATCCGGACTATATTAAAGGTCTGTTTTCCCATTTGCCTTAATTCTTGTAATTTTGCCTGTATATCACAAAAATATGTACCTGATGAAAAAACAAATTCTGATAACGCTGATTAGCCTGTTGCCTGTGGCCATTATGAGCCAGGACAGGATTACGGGACATGATTTTGCCACCCGTTCTGAAGTCATAGCAAGCAATGGCATGGCCTGCACAAGCCAGCCCCTGGCCACCCAGGTTGCCATTGATATACTTAAAAATGGTGGCAATGCTATTGATGCTGCCATAGCAGCCAATGCTGTACTCGGACTGGTTGAACCGACAGGTTCTGGTATCGGCGGGGACCTTTTCGCCATTATATGGAGCAGCGAAAAACAGCAGCTGTATGGACTGAATGCCAGTGGGCGCTCACCCCGGTCCCTTAAACTGGAATATTTTAAGGAGAACGGATATGAAAAGATACCGGCTTACGGTCCGCTCCCTGTATCCGTTCCGGGATGCGTTGACGGCTGGTATGAGATGCACGGCATGTTTGGCAGGCTCCCCATGGAAAACATACTGCAGCCAGCCATTGATTATGCAAGGGATGGCTTTCCCGTATCGGAATTAATAGCTTACTACATGAATGCAGGCACAGCCAATCTTAAGAAGTTTCCTAATGTAGCCGATATCTATATGCCCGGCGGTAAGGCACCCCGTAAGGGAGAGATATTCAAAAACCCGGCCCTGGCCAATACACTGGAACAGATTGCCGAAGGGGGAAGAGAGGAATTTTACAGGGGATCCATTGCGAGGATAATAACTGATTTTGTACAGGAACAGGGCGGATTTCTGACATATGAAGATATGGCAAAGCACCGTTCCGAGTGGGTTGAACCCATTAGCACCGACTACAGGGGCTATACGGTATGGGAGCTGCCACCCAACGGACAGGGAACAGCGGCACTGCAGATGCTTAATATACTGGAAGGATATGATATAAAGAATATGGGCTTTGGCTCCTCTGAATATATCCATCATTTTGTTGAAGCCAAAAAGCTGGCTTTTGAAGACCGCGCCAAATACTACTCGGACCCGGCCTTTAACGATATACCTGTTGAACAGCTTATCTCAAAAGAATATGCTGATGAAAGAAGGAAGCTGATCAAGTCCGGGCGTGCAGCCAGGATTGTGGATGCCGGCAACCCAGAAAAAGGCAACACCATATATCTGACGGTTGCTGATAAAGAGGGTAATATGGTATCACTCATACAGAGTAACTACCGCGGAATGGGTTCAGGTATGTGTCCGACCGGACTGGGATTTATCCTGCAGGACAGGGGCGAGCTTTTCAGCCTGGAAGAAGGGCATTTCAATGTTTATGCTCCCGGGAAAAGACCTTTTCACACCATTATACCTGCCTTTATCACAAAGGATGAAGAGCCACTAATCAGTTTTGGTGTTATGGGTGGAGCCATGCAGCCACAGGGACATGCCCAGATAGTGGTCAATATCGTTGACTTCGGCATGAACCTGCAGGAGGCGGGAGACGCGCCACGCATCAGGCATGTGGGATCATCGCAGCCAACAGGTGGTATTATGACCGACGGCGGGGATGTTAACCTGGAGGACGGATTCCGCTGGGAGGAGATACAGAAACTGATCAGAAAAGGACATAGTGTTCAATGGAACCTGGGCGGGTATGGTGGATACCAGGCTATCATGAGAGATCCTGTTACAGGTGTCTATTATGGTGCCTCCGAGTCAAGGAAAGACGGTCAGGCAGCAGGCTATTAAAAAGGATAGACGG
>JAWLFR010000001.1:37376-73321 GCA_041685495.1 Bacteroidales bacterium | reverse complement strand
CAGCAGGCTATTAAAAAGGATAGACGGTCAGGCAGCAGGTTATTGAAAAGTGAATGCAGCCAGGCAACGGGTTATTAATTATATATCATACATTAAGCTGCATTGATGCATCGGCTTTCTCCGGGTTCCTCATACCCGTTGTGCCTCCTTCCTCCAGGTTTATGTCATGAGGCCTGTTGACCTTCCATGCGCCACAGGTAAAATCGGGTACATCAATGGAGTCTGACCTGTTGGCCACAGACCACTCGCTCAGTGGTGCTATCACGCTCCACAGAGCAGCATCATATACATCCTGATCCAGTGGCAGGCCATTGCGCAGGCAGTCAATAAGACGCCAGTCCATTATAAAATCCATACCCCCGTGGCCGCCCACCAGGCGGGCCATCTTGCCAACGCGCCTTGTTATCTCCGGTTCATACCTTTCACTCAGCTCATCAAAAGCTTCCTTTTTCAGCCAGCTGTGTCCCAGTGCAATCCTTGCCGGCGACGGCCATTTGCGGGCTATGCCCTTTGTGCCGCTTATAAGGTGTATACGCGAATAGGGCCTTAGACTTGAAACATCATGCTGCACCATTATTGTACGACCCTTATTTGTACGGATAAGTGAGGTATTCATATTACCCCTGTACCGGTCTTCAGTGTAAGCGTCAAAAAAGCTGTCTTCCTCAGCCATCTCAACAGCTATCTTTTGCATGGTAAAGTCATTTGTTGACATTGAGGTAAGGTAATCCATACTGTCGCCACGGTTGATGTTCATAGCCTGGCATACGGGACCCAGACCGTGGGTGGGATAAAGGCTGCCATTACGTCTGTAATTCTGTTTCAGTCTCCACATATCAATATACCCGCTGCCGGTTGGGACCTCATTATCATACATATCAAAATTAAAGCCTGTCAGGTCATGTATATATGCTCCTTCACCATGCACAATATCCCCGAAGAGGCCCTGCCGTGCCATATTCAGTGTCAGCAGTTCAAAAAAATCGTAGCAGCAGTTCTCAAGTTGCATGCAGTGCTTTTTTGTACGTTCGGATGTCTCAACCAGCTGCCAGGCCTCATCAATGCTTACAGCTGCCGGGATCTCACAGGCCACATGCTTACCGTGCTCCATGGCATAGACTGCCATCGGTGTATGTAAGCTCCATGGGGTACATATATATACAAGGTCGATGTCATCTCTCTGGCACAGCTCCTTCCATATATTCTCATCACCACTGTATGTCTCAGCGGCCGGAAAGCCATATTCAATAACATCCTCCAGTGAACTGTTAACCGCGGCAGGTCTTTTATCACAAAGTGCCCTTACCTCGGTTCCTTCAATATTCATCATCCTTCTTACAGCACCGGAGCCCCTGCTGCCAAGACCTATAAAGCCTACCCTTACCGTTTCAATGGCGGGCGCCCTGTATCCGCACATATTGAATTGCTGGCTGTATCGCCTGCCTGCAGCCTCTTTTATATGCCGGAGATTGCCTTCGCCCTCCGCCTGCTTACACGAATTGATGCTGTTTACGGACAGCGCACCTGCTCCTGCAAAAGCTGCTGTCTTCAGGAAATTTCTTCTGTCAGTTTTCATATTTCCGGTGAATTAATATTCTAATGGATCTCATTTAAAAATATTCACCAAAATATAAAACTTTACGGAAAAACTAAGTGCAATATATGATTATTGTTCTTTTACATCCCTGCTTCTTCTTTTCAGTATGAAGCCGGATATAAGATCACCGGCAAGGTACCCGAATACCAGGCCATAAGCAGTCATAAGGTACCAGTTTGACTTTATGGGACAGCTGCCTGTATTACAACCCACAAATTTCCAGTACAGGAAGCCGGCAATACCACCTGTAATGGTGAATATTACCAGGTATGGTCCTTTCCCTCTTTTCGCCTTTTCAATAATTCTCTTTATCATCATTATTAATAATTTTCCTGTTAATGTTTATAATAAACCTATCACGATGAAAGAGCAGCGTTAATGAAACAGTTCCGTTCATGAGTCCCCTCAGTTAATAAAACCACCCCACTCATTCCAGCTCACTTACCTTAAAAATTCCATCCCGGCTTTTTCATAAATTTCTTTCACTTTCCTTCTCTCATTTTCCCAGTTTAGCTCACGGCCTGCATTCACTGAATTTTCTTTCAGCCTTTCGAGCAATCCTGGCTCATCCCTTAGTAAACAAATAATATCACTAATTGATCGGGGATCAACGGATTTAATAAGCAACCCGCAGTTATACCTGGTTATTACAGCCTCAATCTCAGGCAGTTCACTGGCTATAACAGCAATGCCGGCATTAATATAATCGAAAATCTTATTTGGCAGACTATATCTTGAATTTATATAATCACCCTTATCCAGACTTAAGCCTGCATCTGCGGTGGCAGTATAAAACATCATTTCACTCCATTCCATCACAGGTAAAAAAGAGATTCTATTCCCTGTGTTTTCAGAGACCACTCTCTTTTTCAGATTATCAATAATATCGCCCGCCCCTATAATCAAAAGGTGCACTCCTTCACATAAAGCTATAGCATCGACCAGTTCCTCAGCACCCCTCTCCTTATTAATACCCCTGCCCTGCAGGACAAGGAGCAGGTCATTTTCCTGTACACCCAGTTTACTACGCCCTGCCGCAGTTCCACCGTAACTTTTGCCAATATTCCGGACAACTTTAACATCTATACCGTACTCATCCCTATATATATCTGCTAATGAATCATTTACAGTGATAATATATTCCAGGCGGGGAATAATAAACCGTTCAATGCTCTTCCAGATACTCTTAACAAAAGGTCTGTCTTCCAGCTCAGGTACACCGGTAAAATATTCATGTGAGTCGAATACCAGCCGGACCTTCTTAATTTTTGACACCAGGTAATTCGGAAGCAAAGTATCAAGATCATTTGATACCAGCAGGCATGAGCGGTGAAAAAGAAGGAAAAAGAAAAGTCTGATATTAAAAAACTTATAAAATAAAAACCCTTTTCTGAATAGCATACGGAACCGTTTAACGGTATATGGTAATTTACCGGCAGGCAGGCTTCCCGGTAGCTGCCGGCCAACAATAATTATATCATTACCGGTGCCTGACAACACTTCAGCCATTTTTAAAACCCTTTGATCTGTGATTATATCATTCGTTACCGAGATAATGATACTGCCCCTCATGGAAAATAAAAATTTATATCTTTGTCCGCACCGCAAGATAAACATTCAAAAAATAAGATGAATTATATTGACAGCAAAACAATAAGAGGTCTGCGTCCTTATTCCAGGTGGATAGATACAATAGAAGAAGCCATGCTGCTTAAGCCAGGGCATGATTATATTATGCCTTTACGCACGCACATCGACTTTGATGATAACACACTGCTGCTGATGCCCTGCATAGCAAAAAAATACTTTTCGACCAAGCTGGTCTCACTATACCCCGGCAATGCCTCTGCCGGCAAGCCTCCCCTGAAAGGCATGATAGTACTGAATGATCGGACAGACGGTGAACCGCTGGCTATACTTGACGGACCGGCCATAACAGCAATGAGAACAGCTGCCGTGGGCGGCTTTGCAGTAAGACACCTTTCCCCGGCGGATGCCTCTTCTCTCGGCGTTATAGGTCTTGGCACCCAGGGCCTGCACCAGGCTCTCTTTGCCTGTGCAGAGAGAAAAATAAAGGAAATAACAGTTTTTGACTGCCGGAATGACTCCTGCCAGTTGTTTATCCGGAATTTCAATGCTGTATACCCTGATATTAAGATCAGTATTGCGGAGAGTACAGAGCGCGTCTGCAAACAGTCAGAGATAATAATAACCGCTACTAATTCAAAAGAACCTGTATTGCCTGATGATGAAGATATTCTCAGGGGAAAAACATTTATAGGCATAGGCTCATATAAAAAGGATATGAGAGAGTTTCCTGATTCACTCTTCAGACTGGCAGACAGAATATACACTGATACATTGCATGGATTAAAAGAGAGTGGCGACCTGATTTATCCACTCGAAAACATGATAATGGATAAGACTGATTTTCTTGAAGCCGTCAGCCTGTTAAACGATAGAGACTTACCCGGCACAACCAGGGTTTTTAAATCAGTGGGAATGGCACTGTTTGATCTTCTTGCCTCTGTTCTTGTGTACGAAACGGTTATAAAGGCGGGTCAGCAGCCCTTATCAGCGCAGTGAGAACTTTTTAACGAAGCTGAAAAAATAATGTAAGCAGTTCAATTGAGGGTGAAGCAGTTATAACACAATAAATATACTGAAGTCCGGATACACCCATGAAAAACATAAAATTTCTTTAAAGCAGCTTTTTATTATGGCGGGGTATTAATACCTTTAGGTTTATTGTTCCGGGGTTTTATATAAAAACTAACCTGAAAACAAACATGAAAGTACTTGTAACTGGAGCAAACGGTCTGCTTGGTTCTAATATAATAAGACAACTTGAACAAAGAAATATAAAAGTAAGAGCACTTGTAAGGGAAAATGCAAGGTTGCTTTCCCTGAAAGGTACCAGTCCTGAATATTTTTTTGGCAACCTTATTTCCAAAGAAGATATGTTTAAGGCATCTTCAGGATGTGATTATATTATTCATACAGCAGCCATAACAGACCCTACACTGACCCGCCTTGAACACTACCTTAAAGTCAATGTGGATGGCACAAAGAACATCATTGATGCCTGTATAAAGAATGGCATTAAGCGACTGGTGTATATAAGCACCACTAATTCCATTGGTTATGGCGACAGGGAACATCCCGGTACGGAAGACAAACCACCCATGAAGCCCTATACAGAATCATACTACGCAATAAGTAAATACCGGGCAGAGCAGGAAGTAAAGAAAGCAGTAGATGGATCCGGACTTGATGCGCTTATACTGAATCCATCATTTATGATAGGCCCCTATGACTCAAAGCCCAGTTCAGGCAAACTGTTATTGATGGGCTATCGTGACAGGCTTGTCTTTATTACCCCGGGCGGCAGGAATTTTGTTCCTGCCAGGGATGTTGCTGTTGCTGCCTGCAATGCTCTGACTGCAGGGAGGTCAGGGGAAAAATACCTGCTTACCAATTCCAATCTGAGCTATAGTGAATTTTATGATATTGTTGATGATGTTACAGGCTTTAAAAGGGAAAAAGTGATAATACCGCCCTGGCTGATAAGGGGAACAGGAATGCTGGGTTCCCTGGCCGCACAGACAGGAAAAGCTGTTCTACTGAATAATAATAATTCCAGGATACTTACGGTTAAAAACTTTTACAGGGCGGATAAAGCAATAAAAGAGCTTAACTTCCCACAATCTGATATCCGGATGGCTATAAAAGAAGCCCTGGACTGGTTCAGGGAAAATAATTATATTAAAAATTAGCCGTCGAATTAATAATATATTCAGATGATCAAAACAGCAGCCCTGATAATATTCACAGATGATCAGAATAGCCGCCCAATAATACATGCAGATGATAAAGTATAACTACCCTCTGAAAAAATATAATACTTTTGGGATTGATATACATACCAGGAAGTTTGTCAGACTGGACAATGAACAACAGGCCACCGAGCTGTTTAAAGAAGGTACATTCTTTTCGGACAACTGTCTCATACTTGGAGGCGGCAGCAATATACTTTTTTCCGGGGATTATGATGGTACAGTAATACAGGCCCTCTTCAGGGATGTTAAGATCCTGGAGATAAGCACTGACAGTGCCATAATAACAGCTGATGCCGGACTGGAATGGGACAAACTTGTGGAATGGGCAGTTAAGAACGGGCTGGGAGGACTTGAGAATCTTTCAGGTATCCCCGGACATACAGGGGCAGCACCTATACAAAATATAGGAGCTTACGGGGCAGAGGTGTCGGAAATGATAAATGCCGTTCATGCCATTTCCCTCGAGAACGGAGACCGAAGGGTTTTTTCTGCTGAGGAATGCAGATTTGGATACCGGGACAGCATTTTTAAAAATGAGATGAAAGGTAAATACCTGATCACCAGGGTTGAATTCAGACTTAGCAGAGACCATCATAACATTAAACTGTCATACGGCAATCTTGAACAGGAAATTAAAGGTCGGGGGCAGCCCACGCTTGCAGCGGTAAGAGATGCAGTCATTAAAATACGTAATGACAAGCTGCCTGATCCTTCCCTTACAGGTAATGCAGGCAGCTTTTTTAAGAATCCTGTCCTTGAAACTGATCAGTATACAAAACTGAAGAAAAAATTCAGTGATATGCCATCATGGGAGCTGGGAAACGGCCTGTATAAGGTTCCTGCCGCCTGGCTTATAGAAAAAGCAGGATGGAAAGGCAGGCAGGTGGGAAGGGCAGCTGTACACCACAGGCAGGCCCTTGTTCTGGTTAACCTTGGGGGCGCAAAAGGCAGTGAGATACTCAAGCTTAGCCGCATGATAATGGACTCGGTAGAGGAGATGTCGGGAATAAGGCTCAGCAGGGAGGTTAATATTATCTGATAATCATTTGTATATATCCAGCCGGTCAAGCTCCAGGTGGTACTTATTGGAATAATTGATATGATCACGCAAATTGGTAGAGAAATGGTGGTAACCCGAGAAATCATGACGGGCAACGAAATACAGGTAATTATGATCCTCTGCATTGAGTACTGCACTGATACCTTCCTTTGAGGCAGCACGTACCGGTCCGGGTGGCATGCCGGTATGTGTATAAGTATTATACGGTGAGTCCACCTTAAGATGCTTATTCAGTACCCTGCGTATGGTAAAATCATTCAGTGCAAATTTTATAGTCGGACAGGCCTGCAAAGGGATATTCCTTTTCAACCTGTTCAGGTAAACACCGGCAATCTTCGGCTTTTCATCAGCCTTCAAAACTTCATCATCCACAATAGATGCCAGTATGCTCACCTCAACCGGATTGAGTCCCAGTTCCTTCGCCTTCTTCGTTCGCTCATTGTTCCAGTAAGCCCTGAACTCCCTTATCATCCTGGATATAAGGTCCGGGGCTGTTACAGTCCAGTAAACCTCATATGTATCCGGTATAAAAGCGGCTATTATGGTCTCTTTAACAAAACCCTCATCGCTGTACAGGCTTTCATTAATCAATGCCTGGTGCATATCGGCTGAATCAATAGCCAGCTGCTTTCCCAGGTTCCCTGATAACTCTGCCAATGTTCTGATATTATTGAATGTTATCCTCTCCGGTGTCTGGCTGCCTGACCGTAACAGGTTAACTATGTCATTATTATTCATATTATCAGTAATAACATAGTGCCCAGGTTTTATACTCGATATATACCTCTTCCTGGTGGCGAGCAAATCAAATGCCGGCTCATTAACCAGTATGCCTTCAACACGCAGGGAATCTTTTACATCTTCATAAACAGCATCATCTGCAATATAGATATGAGTACCTTCCCCGGCCACTTTTATAGGAGAGAATAATGACTTCCAGATAAAGAGGGCAGCCGCCAGCAACATAATTGCAAGTAATATGAATACCCGTTTAAATAATCTCCCCTTCTTCATGATTAATGAATTTAAGGAACAAAAATAATACAATTCCGAAAAAAACAGGAATATAATGCAGGTGAAAGACCGGGACCTGGTGATTATACAAAATGAGGGATTGCATACAAGAAGCCTGATCACTCCCGCTGGCTGATATAAATTAAGTGAAATTAATTAAGCAACATATTTAAAATATTCTGTGATAAAAAGTAAATTTGTAATTAAGTATGGCAATATAAGAGTCTGCCATTATAACAGGCTGAATAACATGGATGGCTTGTGTTTTTTGATCCTGTAAAACAATGAATAGTCTTTTATTACTAATATAATATAATATGATGAAAAATACCCGAGCATTAATAATACTGAGTACGGCTTTAATAATAAGCCTGGCATCAATTTCATGCAGTAAAATAATGACCGCAGGGTCTTCAGATGGGGATAATCTTGAATACCTCTTTACAGGAGATGAAACATATCCCTATCTGCAGAGCTCCAAGACAAGCCAGACCGTTGAAGTTAACGGACAGGAAATAAGCACCGTTATTAACTCAGATCTGGGCTTCACTGCCACCGGCAAAGGAATCTCAAGCGGTACAATGATACTTGAAGTTATAATTGATACCCTGGGGGTAAAGATAAGTTCCATGCAGGGTAATATAACTGAGGACATCAGCAGCATGAAGGGTAAGAGTTTTATGATGACCATGGACCGGAATGGTGATAATAAAGACCTTGATAATGCTGAGAGTTTGAGTTATTCCATAGCAGGTTTACAAACGGCAAATATGAAATCCAGCTTCGCCAATCTTTTCCCGGTGCTGCCCGGTGAGAGCATACAAACCGGATATAGCTGGCAGCATACCGATACGGTAATTATCAATACCGATACTGAGAATGCTGAAATGATAATGAGCAATGTCAATACAGTCGATTCGAAGGAAAAAATATCAGGATATGACTGTTATAAGATAAATTACACTATAAAGGGCTCAAGGGACGGCAGCAGTCAGACCCCCCAGGGAACAATAATAAGCAATGTTGATATCAGTGGTAGCGGCTATTACTATTTCGCCTACAGGGAAGGTATTATTATATCAGACCATATGGATATGGAGGCGGAAGGTTCTATGGTTATGCCTACGGGTGAATCAATGCCGCTTTATATGACAACAGTGTCAGACTTTAAACTGCAGGAATAAGCAAAGGCCATCCCTTTCTTATTTTCTCAACCTTTAGATGCAAGGTTTTACCCGGACAGTAATCACCTGCTACATGGACCTCATGCTTTAATCCGTGCTTATCTGCCACTATAAGCAACTTACCTCCCCCGCCAGGAATATAACTTTCTGATACCAGGTCAAACTCATATACTTCTCCGGGCTTATAATACGGGTTAAGCGGTTCAATTTTATATTTACCCGCAGCATGATATCTTATAAACCTGCCCCTGAAAGATTTTCCTGTCTCAAGTCCGTAGTAAGAGTACTGGTCTGCAGGCAGTATATGGTGTGAATTATTCTGATCGCGGATAAGAAAATAATCCTTGCCATCCACCCCCCTCTTCCTGTCATATATAAAAAACTCATATACAAGGTCTTCCTCAATACGGTCACCCTTTGCTTGCTCGTTATGCCCTGTAAAAATAAGCCGTCCCTTATTTATCTTTTTAACGGACAGCCTTATATGATCACTTTCCTGCGGATGGTAAAGTCCGGCCTCATTTAGCGGCATAATCAACTCATTACCGGATTTATCATACAGCAGCAGAACGGGTATCAGCTCACCGTAATCATTAACACGCACATCCCTTCCCTTTATCTTAAAATCATACTCCTTCCCCTCCTCATAAAAGGGATTAGCCGGTTCAAGGAATACCTCCCCCCGGCAGTTTATCTTATCAACACGGCAGTTAACAGTACTGTTTACCTGTATGCCATAATGCAAATAGTGTTTGTGTGGCAATAAATATTTACCGCCTGAAGGGCCTTTAAGAAGGTAATAATCATTATCCCCCACCCTGACGGTTTTCTCAACCAGGAAATCATACCTTTTACCTTCCTTCAGTTTCATAGCTTTAATCTTTTGTCACAAAAACCTGCAAGAACCGGTCCGCAAAGGCTTAAACAACTTATTAACTTCTCTCACATTTTTAATACCAAAAAAAAAACCAGTCCACCTCCCTGGAAATTCAGCCTTTTAATATAAGGGCCCGAATATTCTGAAAAGGCTCTCCTTATATTTATCGCTTCTTCTCCTCCCTTCCCAGAGATCAGGTAATACCTCCTTGCTATTACGCAGGTCGTCCATAAAAAGCTCTTCCAGTTTAGCTGCAAACTCCTCATCATATATCAGGGCTGTTATCTCAAAATTCATATCAAAGCTTCTCATATCTATATTCACTGAGCCTACAGACGAAAAGACACCGTCAACAACAATATACTTGGAGTGATTGAATCCTGACACATAAAAGTAAACCCTGATACCGGCATTAAGCAGTTCTGAAACATAAGAGCGTGTATTCCAGTTGGCCACCAGTGAATCAGATTTTTCAGGGAGAAGCAGCCGCACATCTCTGCCACTGAGAGCTGCAGTCTTCAGGGCATTAAGTATACTCTCATTGGGTGAGAAATAAGGTGTGCACAGGTACACCTTCTCCCCGGCAGTGGCTATTGCATAGAAATAAGCCTGCATTATACTTGCCCATTCGCTGTCAGGACCGCTGCTTGCCAGCTGTATCCAGCTGTCACCCTCAACTCCCTCCTGTACCGGAAAATACTTTTTCTGTCTTACCAGTATCTCTCCGCTCAGGAAATACCAGTCTGTTAAAAAAATCCTGTTCATACCTGCCACTGCATCACCTCTTATCATGAGATGAGTATCCCTCCATTTACCAAGCCGGGGGAGACCATACAGATATTTATCTGCAATATTCATCCCCCCGATAAAACCGGTTTTCCCATCTACCACCAGTATCTTCCTGTGATTTCGGTAATTAATCTTGCTTGCCAGCAGGGGAAAGCGTACCGGGAAGAAAGGGAAGATCTGAATCCCGGCCTCACGCATTTTTTCTACATTCCTTTTCTTGAATGACCAGCTGCCTACATCATCAATTATCATACGCACCTCAACACCTTCGGAAACTTTTTGAACAAGCAGGTCTAGAAACTCATTACCGGTGCTGTCTGGCTCAAACCTGTAGACCTGCAGATGTATATAATGCCTGGCCTTTCTAATTTCTTCAAGCATTGATGAATATGTCTCATCAGCATTATTCAGAAGGCTTATGTGATTATTCTCAGTAAGCACCGATTTTTCATTATTAAGCATCAGTGTCATCAGGTGTCTTCTCGATTTTATCTCATCCGGTTTAGTCTCAAGACGTGTATCAAGTGATTCAATCTGCTTGATGGCAGCCATATGAAGATAATCAGTGTCGACCACACCTTTCGAGGAGAATATCTTGCGCTTACGATAGTTCTGTCCAAAGAAAATATATATCAGGACACCTATAAAGGGTACAAGGGCAATAACCAGTACCCAGGACAGTGTTTTTACGGGGGCCCTGTTCTCAAAAATTATTAACAGGCATACAAAAATAACGGTTATAAGGTATAATATTGAAAGTATGACCTGCAGGGAAAAAAAGCCGCTACCGGGATCAGCATCCATAAATTAAAATTATATGGAGTAAAATAAAAAAAAACTCTCCTGTAAAACAAGAGAGTTTATTATCTGTAAATAACTGATATTAAAACATTATTCCTGCGCTTACAACAACTGCATTGGCCCTTCCATCGAGGGTAACAGTTTCGGTACCCACCTGAACTTCATCTCCAAAAGTATTGAGGCCTCCTTCATACCTTACATCAATGGTTATCTTCTTCAGCAGGTCTACTCCCACACCGGCCTGGTAACCAAAGGTAGCTGCATTATACAGTTCTTCAGCATCGGCAAAAAAGTCACTGTCAGAACTGAGCATGACTGAAGCAGCCGGTCCGGCCATCAAACGCAGGGGTCCAAATTTTATCCCCAGCATAATGGGCACATCCAGCTTGTTGAACTTCTGGCTCCTTACCTCTTCAACTCCGTCTTCTGTGATCAGCATATTATTTTCTGACATGGAGAATAACAGTTCGGGCTGAACCATTAACCCAAGTGCGGATATCCTGACAAAAGCACCCCCGTGAAAACCCCAGGATGCACTCTCGGCACTCTCTATTGTCTGGCCTGCGGTAACATTAACAGGATCTTCAAGCTTAAAATTATTTGATGAGGCACCTGCTTTTAAGCCCCAGCTGAACTGCGCAAAAGCTCCTGATGAAATTATTGCGGCAAAAAGGATAAGAACTAATTTTTTCATAATCATATTATTTTGGTTATTTACTGCATATATTTTAAATACCGGTTTATTCTAAATGACAGTATAAAGATACAAAAGGTTGCGTATGATCTTGCTTATTCCATTATCTTATAGCCTACTCCTTTTATTGTTTTTATAATATTTTCACCTACCTTCTCCCTGAGCTTCCTGATATGCACATCTATGGTTCTGTCTCCTACTATAATATCCTCTCCCCATACTTTTTTGAATATTTCAGGCCTGGTGAAAACCCTGCCAGGCTTTGTTAGCAATAAAGACAATAATTCAAATTCTTTCCTGGGCAAAAAGATATCCCTGTCATCATGATGCAGTATAAACCTCTCCCTGTCCAGACTCAATGTGCCCGAGCTCAGGATACGTGGACTGTCATCAGAGGGTTCTTTACCGGGACTATACCTCCTCAGCAAAGCCTTCACCCTGCTCACCAGCACCTTTGGTCTTACCGGCTTAATAATATAATCATCACCCCCTGCCTCAAATCCTGCTATCTGTGAATAATCCTCGCTGCGGGCCGTAAGGAAACATATGATAACAGGGTTCATTTCAGGATCGGACCTTATCTGCTGGCATGCATCAATACCGTCTATGCCGGGCATCATAACGTCAAGAAGTATAAGATGTGGCTTTACCTCCCTGGCCCTTTTGATACCGCTTTTTCCATTGCTGGCAGTATAAACGCTGAAACCTTCCTTACGCAGGGTATAGGATAAAAATTCCCTTATATCCTCCTCATCATCAACCAGCAATATTATATGATCATTGTTCATAGGGAATAATTTATTCTTTTTTCAGCTCCCTGAAGATAAGGTCTTTCATTTCATTAAACTCATCCATCTCAAATAACCGTGTCAGGAAGACAATATTCCCTTCCCTGTCGATTATCACATTGCGGGTAACACCTGCATTCTTTTCTGCAAAGAGACTAAATATTTCCGCTCCGGGGTCCAGTGCCAGAGGGTAAGTGATATCCATATCATCGCTGAATTTTTTTACCGTCTCTATGGGCTCATCCCTGTCAATGCCTATCACCTTCAGACCTTCATTCTTTTTTTTCTTCCATATATCATTCTCTATATACGGCATCTCCCTTCGGCATACACCACACCAGCTTGCTGTAAACTGCAGCATAACAACATGTCCGCGCAGATCAGAAAGCATATATTCTTCACCACTGGCTTCCCTTATCAGGAAATCAGGGGCTTTTTCTCCCACTTTCACAAGATAACCATGTTCATAAACCTGGGCATCAGCCGCCGGTACTGAACATATAAAGAAAAAGGAAAGTATAAGTGCTCCTGGAATAATACTGTTCTTCATAAAGTTTTTTTTTATCAATAAACAAATATAGAATATTTTATGTCAGTACCCGGAACGTTAAATATCAAAAATGAAAATAAATATAATAGCAGGATATTATTAATATTTGTTAAAGTACAGGGAGAATAAAGACAAAGAAATTATCTTTAACTAATTAAACAAAAAACATACTTTTATGAAAATTATTGTTCAAGTTATTATTCTTATTTCTGTCCTTTCCTTAAATATCCGTGCCCAGGAGCCGGTGGACAAGGGGCTGTCAATGATCAACCAGGACGCTCTGAAAGCACAGCTGGGCTTCCTTGCCTCAGACTGGACAGAAGGGCGTGAGACAGGTGAAAAAGGTGCATTTATGTCTGCCGATTATATTGCCAGTATGCTCCGGCTGTTCGGTGCCGAACCTGCCGGTGATATTATAAACGCCTATGACCCCTCCGCAGGTTCAATGAGACAGAAGCAGTCTTATTTCCAGTCTTTCACTCTTCTCAAAAGCAGTGCAGGGGACAAACAGCACCTGGCTCTGAAAAGAAAGGAAAACGGAACCATAAGAACAATATCCTTTGAATATATGTCTGATTTCAGGCTCACGCCTGTCTATCCCGGCGGCACCACAGAAGCAGGAGTCGTCTTTGTGGGCTATGGCTATATTGATGATGAGAATAATTATAACGACTTTAAGGGTAAGAATGTAAAGGGGAAATTTATCCTGAGACTCAGCGGTCTGCCTGGTGATGAAGAACCTTCCGGTGATGCTTACTCCGCCTACAGGCTCCAGAGGGAGAAAGACCGGATAGCTTCAGAGCTGGGGGTGGCCGGCATCATTGAAGTGGACCCCTACGATGATGGTCTGCACTGGGCTGAAGCAAGGGATTTTATGAATATGTCACCATCTGAATCCGGAAGGTACAGGGCAAGACAGAGATATACCATCCCCGGCGACATTATCAGTCCCTCACCTGTAACTGTTAGCGTGTCAAAGAGAGTGGCAAATACCATTCTTGCAGGATCAGGTTTCAAAGTGGGTGATTTCCTTGAAGGGAAGAGGATTATACAGGAAGAGGATAATGACACAAAAATTGTCCTGAGCACCAGCGTCAACAGTTCAATAGTGGCCGTGCGCAACGTGCTTGGTAAAATAGAAGGGAAAAACAAAGACGAAGTGATCATCATAGGTGCACATTATGATCATACCGGAATGTCAGACGGTTATATATATAATGGTGCCGACGATAACGGCTCGGGAACAGTTGGTGTGATGACACTGGCAAGGGCAATAAATGCATCAGGTGTCATCCCGGAAAAAACAATCATCTTTGCCCTGTGGACAGGAGAAGAAAAGGGACTGCTTGGCTCAAGGTATTATGCGGCGAACCCTACCGTAGCCATTGATAATATCAAAATGAACTTAAACTTCGATATGATATCCAGGTACGTGAGTGATGACCAGCCAAACAAGGTCACTATGACATATACTGATTCTTATCCCTATTTCAGGGAGATCACTGAAAAGAACCTTGCCAGTTATAATATTGCTCTTGAACCGGATTACCAGGATGCGAATAATGCGCCAGGCGCCTCGGACCACAGGTCGTTTGTTGAAAAAGGAATACCCATTATGAGGTTTAAGCCAGGTCACCGCGAAGAGTATCACAAGCCCAGCGATGAGGTAAGTACCATAGACTGGGATATTATGGAAAAGATAATAAAGATAAGCTACCTGAATATATGGGACCTGGCAAATAATAAGTGGTAGTCAAAACAGTCTTCATGGCATAAATTTTGCTCTGATTAAATAAAAATGCCATGAAAAAAATAATATATATTTCTCTTGCATACCTGATGATAGCGGTGTCCTGCTCATCATCGGGTGAGATGACCGCTTCCAGGGAAGAACGTAAAGCAGCAAAAAAGGAAGAAGTCAGGGAAGCTGTTGAGACTCAGCGTATGCTTATCAAGGTTAACAGGTTGCACCCCAGACGTGGCGGCGTTATAGATATGAGGCCGGAGAGTAATTTTATTATTATTGACAGTGACAGGGTGCGCATCAGCCTCGGATACCTTGGCAGGTCGCACAGCATAATGCCTGTTTCTGCAATTAATATGCAGGGTGAGATAAATTCAAGAGAGCTGGGTGAATGGAAAAAGGGAGGATACGATATGGAGTTTGAAGTTGAACAGAACGGTGAAAGATTCACGGTCAACATGACAATAAGCGCCGATGGATATGTTAACCTCAGGCTGACAAATCCCAGGCTCGATTTGGCCAGGTACTCGGGCAGACTGGAGTTGTTGTAGACGTGCTTTGATCAGAATTGTTGTAGTCCCGGGCAAACTGATTTCACTGCAGCCACTTTTTTACGGTTACGGCTTGAATAATATTAGAAAACGTAGAAGAAACCCAGTGTAACACTCAGTGCTTCAATATCGATGTCTCCTGCTTCGGTATCACTGAATGTCTCAGCATCGCTAAGCATGTTAAGCTCAAAATCATAGCCGGCAGAACTGTGAAGGTAATCAGCACTCAGCTTTAGCCCTGTTCCTCCCCGTGAAAGGTATAATAAACTACCCCCGTAAGTATAGCCCAGCTTAACTGTTGTCCCTTTAACCAGGGCTTCCAGATCATCCTGGCCCTCCATATAATACATCTCTCTTTTAGGGTACACTACCATGGATAACCCTCCCAGTGCCCTTACTCCGGCCTGGAACCTCCCAAAAGGGATGGATATTTCAGGACCGGCAAACAGGTTGACATAATTCCAGAACCCGGACTCAAAATCTACTTCAGTCACGTCCGGAGGAATTCCAGATAAAGGAATATCTGAGACATTATATGCATAATCAAGCAATTGTTCCAGGTAAACATCCCTGTTCGCGTACAGAGAGCCGAAATCGAGTATGCCGCCAATGCCGATTATACTGACCGGGTAGTAAAAACCCTCGAACTGCACTGTAAAACCTGGTATAGCATAGCCATCAGCAAACATTTCCTCACTGGAGGCAAAATCACCTTTTGGCATACTTGTACCAAGACTAAAACCAATATAGCTATCCTGGGCCATTACATGAAAACCAAATAAAGGCAGGCAGATAAGAAAAATTATTAAATATCTTTTCATTGTTTTGATAATATATATCCCGTATCAAAAATAACTATTAATTCTGAATTTCCAGTATGTCTGCATTCTTAATAAGGGTAATATATTCGGAATCAATATCGCGGTAACCATACTCATAACAGTACCTGGTTATGCAGCTGTTATTATCCGTTTCAACCGAATGAGTAAAAAAGTTCATATTAAACTCAGAAACCAGCAATGCATCCCTGTGTATCTTCCTGGTACCGCTGTCATAGAGTTCACACAGTATCTTCCTGTTCTTTCTTAATACACTGTGTACGTTGCGCACCAGGTTATTGGCCTCCCTGTTTATTGTATTATTATAATTATTACGACACTGATCAGAACAGAATTTTTTATCTGATCTGCCCTTTAGCACTTCACCACAATCGAGACATTTCCGGACTGGCATGACAGTATTTTTTATAAAGTTAAAAAATGTAAACCTCTAATACAACAGGGAATAAAGCTTTTCTTAAATAAAAAAACACAGCCATACACAGTGGATAAAAGACTGCTAAGCGATTTTAAACGTTTATTAAGCAACTATAAATAATTATTTACCGAAACAGTTCACTGCCGGGGTTTATGTTTGTATTAAGAATTTATGTTAAACCAAAATCTTAATGTTATGGCATCATTAAACAACAAAGTACATCTTATCGGTAACCTCGGAAAAGATCCCGAGGTAATGGAATTTGACAGTGGCCGCAAGCTTGCAAAATTTCCTCTTGCAACCACAGAGAACTACAAGAATGAAAAAGGTGAAAAGGTAAGTGAAACTACCTGGCATAACCTGGTTTTATGGAACGGCCTGGCAGGTATAGCAGAAAAATACCTCACCAAGGGAGGAGAGATAGCCGTTGAAGGACGTATAATGCACCGTGAGTATGAGAAGGACGGTGAAAAGAGGTGGAACACTGAGATTGTCGTGAGCCAGATGCAAATGCTCAGGAGCAAGAAGGGAGAAGGTGTTTTTGAAGAATCAGAGAAGTAGTTACAATCCCTTTATCCGGGTGGAATAGCGGGTACAATGCATGGAGCAAACAGAGTAAGCACATGAAGTAAAACCAGGAAAAACCGGATGCCTTAAATAGCAGAGACGCCCACTCGGGGCGCCTCTGCTATATTTAATAAATCACATTTTCTCCGATGCTGCTTGCTAGAAATCTTTCAGCTCAACATTGGTCCTGTAGTCACCCAGAAGATGCTCGGCAAAGTAGTACCACATCATGGTTTCAAAATAAGGGGTGTACCTGCCAAAACCATGCCTCTGTCCGGGCATAATCATAAAATCAAACCTCTTATTGGCTTTTACCAGGGCATCAACAAGCCTGATGCTGTTTCCGGGATGTACATTATTATCAATATCACCATGTACAAGCAAGAGGTGGCCTTTCAGATTTTTGGCCAGATCCTGGTTAACCGGGATGGAAGCCTTATGGGATATCTTCACACTGTCCTTTTCTTCCTCCGGATACCCATTTTCTTCAACTTCTTCATCCTCTTTTTTAACTTTTACCTTTTTCTTTATCTCTTTAACCCCGTGATGAGTCTCGCCCCACCATTGGTTATATATATTATTATCATGATTACCTGCAGAAGAAACAGCCACATCATAGAAGCCGGGATAGCTGAGTAAGGCGGCTGTACTCATAAAGCCTCCACCTGAGTGACCGTAAATACCGACCTTATCGATATCTATAAAGTCATACCTGTCAGCCAGCTGCTCTATGCCGTACTTATCATCAGCGAGGGCATAATCACGCAGGTTATCATAACCGAAGGTATGGTAATAGTTATTACGCTGGGGACTGCCTCCGCGGTGACCGAAGTTAACCACTATAAATCCAAGCTGTGCCAGCGCTGTATTATATCTTGAGCTGACGGAGAATGAATAAGGTACAGATTCTGTTTGTGGTCCGGGATACACATATGATATAATCGGGTATTTACGGGTAGAATCAAAGTCGAATGGCTTGAACATCACCCCGTACAGGTCTGTCACCCCGTCTTTTGCCTTTACAACAAAGCGCTCAGGCATTTTCCATCCTGTCTCATATACCTGGGAAAGGTCGGGTTGTTCAAGATCGAGCAATACGGTGCCGTTCTTATCCCTCAGCACCGAACGTGGCACCATGTCCACCCTCGAATAGGTGTCTACCCAGTAATCATTGGTTTTTGACATACTGAAGGAATGATTGGCATCTTCAGGACTGATAAGCTTCATTCCGCTTCTGTCAAGCGACACCCTGTACTTCATCGAATAATAGGGATGTACACCTTCTTCGCGGCCAAAGGCCTCAACAAACAACTCTCTTCCCAGGGTGTCAATACGCTCAATATTACCTGTTACAAAGTATCCTTCAGTAATCTGTCTTTTCATATTTCCCTGATCATCATAGAGGTATAGTTGTCCCCAGCCTGATCGTTCAGACCACCATATAATATCCTCACCCTCGTTAAGGACTGCAAGGCGGCCATAGCCGTAGCCATCATATATATAAGGGTACTGCTCTTCACTGAACAGGACTTCCAGGTCACCGGTATTAGCGTTTACCATGCATATCTCCAGTTTGGTAAGATCCCTCTTTTTGCGTTCTATAATCATCCTGTCAGCCGATTCCTGGGAGGTCCACCTTACCCTTAAGCGCTGGTCTTTCCATTTTTCCACATTAACATCGGTTCTCTCCCTGGTCTCAACATCAAACATTATAAGCTCATTCTGCGGCACATTCTCCTCACCCGGCATTGAGTATTTATATGTCTCTAGTTCGGGCCTCGGATCTGAAAGTACATTAATAACAAACAGATCACTTACTTTCCTGCTGTCTGACTTAATAACATAAAGCTTCTCTTCATTCTCAAACCATCTTGCAATGCTCCTTACTTTCTTATCACTGGTAGTATCAGCCCTGCTGCTGGCATAACCATAATACTGTTCCCCATCCGTGGTAAGCTGTATTTCCACACTGTCAGGGTCATTGGCCTTCATTATAAAAAGATTATAATTTTTGGCATATGCTATCCATGTGCTGTCGGGTGAATAAGTAGCCCACCTGTCTTTCCTGTCTTCCTCCGGCACGGTATCTTTGATGGAGAGCTGCTTATTATTCATATTGAAAAGGAAGCGTATAGAATCTATTTTAAAAGTAAATTTATCAGTACTTTCCTCTTCAAATTCCACTTCCTCAAGCGGCAGGTCAAGATGGTTATACGGCCGGTGAACAAGCTTATGTATCTCTGAAGCCATATACCTGCTGTCGAACAAAGGTTTTTTTGTCTTTGCATCAGCATCCACATAGTTGTAATTTTTCCCGTCAGAGGTCTTATATGAATACCAGAATTTATTTGATTCGTGTATCCAGTTAGCTCTTACGCGTGTATCACCCACTTTGGGATTAAGGTTTGATGAACGAAATTTCTCTGCAGACTTGAAATCTGCTTTCTGTGAATAACCCGTAACGGTTATTAATAATACAATCAGAAGTAATAATGTTTTTTTCATAGTCAGTAAAAATATTTTTATAAAAGCAAATGTAATTATATTGCTTTTAATTAATCTGAGAAGTGTTATATAACAGACTAAACAGGTGTTTTCACACCAAATTGTTCAATTAATACATTTTTTTGTAAATGTAACGGTTCAGGCCTTTAACTGTTCCCTGCCTGCCGACAAAGCTTTGAGGTTAAGCTCAATTATCTCCTCCCCTTTACGGGCAAACAGTTTGCGTATGGCATTTTCCAGGCTTTCAAGGGGCAGTTGTATAAAATGTGATGCGGCTCCCAGCATCACAATATTGGCAGCCCTGCCTGAACCTGTTTCCCGGGCTATTTTATCTGCATCAACAATAAGGTTATTCTTTACTTTTCTTATCTCCTCCATCAGTTTATCTGCATCGGGATATTCCGGAATATTAACAAAGGGATTGCTGTTTGTCACCAGCCATCCTTCCTTCGATAACCAGGGAAGGTATCTTAATGACTCCATTGGTTCAACCGAAAGGATCAGGTCTGCCTGACCATAAGGTATAAGATCGGATGCCACAGGCCTGTCCGACAGACGAAAATGCGATTGCACATCTCCTCCCCTCTGGCTCATACCGTGCACCTCGGCCTGTTTAATATACATATTGTTTTCCACTGCAGCAAAACCTATTACCGCCGCAATGGATAGTATTCCCTGCCCACCAACACCGGACAATATTATATCATTCTTCATTTTTCTATCTTTTTATTTTTTTTCGCGTTCCTTCTTCTTTCTCCTTGCCGCAGTCTGTATACATTCGCGCTGCGCTATAATAACTGAAACACCCTTGTATGCAAGTTCTTCCTTTAAGATGCCTGTATTCTCCTCATGGTTCTTCCTCAGAGGGATAATCACCTTCAGGTGTTCCTTTTCAACTCCCAGTCCAAGGCAGATTTCTTCCAGCCTGCCTGTCGCATGTGACTGCTGTCCGCCCGTCATACCAGTAGTTGAATTATCCGATATTATGATCGTTACCGGGGAGTTTTTTATTACTGCATCAAGCAGCCCGGTCATGCCCGAATGAGTAAATGTAGAATCGCCTATAACAGCTACGGAGGGAAACATACCACCGTCAGCCGCTCCAACAGCCATGGTCACCGAGGCACCCATATCAACACATGAATTAATGGCATTATATGGTGGCAGTGCTCCCAGGGTATAACAGCCTATATCTGAGAATACCCTTCCCGGGCCATATTCTTCAATAGCTTCATTTAGTGCATTATACATGTCGGCATGGCCACAACCCCTGCATAATGAAGGAGGCCTCTTTGATACAATATCCGGTATATCCTGCCCATATTCAGATTTCAGTCCCAGCGCCCTGGCCACAAGGTCAGGGTTCAGTTCACCATCCCTTGGCAGTGATCCATCGAGCCGTCCTTTTATCTTTTCATTCAGCACCGGGTATCCTTTCATCTGTTCTTCCACAAAAGGAAAGCCTTCTTCCAGAACCAGTACCTCATCACACTCATTGCTTATCCGGGCCAGCAGCTCTTCCTGTACAGGATAAAACCCTATTTTAAGCAGAGGATAGCGGCACTCACCATCTCTGAAATTTTCTGCCAGGTAGTTATATGCCAGTCCGCAGGCTATAATACCCAGTGATTTATCCTCACCGTCATCATACCAGTTTTGTTTCTGGTAATCAGCATTATCTGCCAGTGATGCATAGTTTGCCAGCAGGCCCTTGTATTTTTTGCGGGCTATTGCCGGCAACAGCACAAACTGCCTCAGATCGAAAGGGAAGCTGAACTTTTTCTGCTGCAGTGCCTCTTTTTGTACGACGGCACTGCGTGAGTGAGCCAGACGGGTTGTTATCCTGAAAAGAACAGGTAATCTGTATTTTTCAGATACCTCAAAGGCAGTGAAAACCATATCATAAGCTTCCTGCTGGTTTGAGGGCTCAAAAATGGGTACAAAAGCAAACTTCCCATAGAAACGCGAATCCTGTTCATTCTGTGATGAATGCATGGAAGGATCATCGGCAGCAACAACCACCAGTCCACCGTTCACACCCGTCATTGCCGCATTAATAAAACCATCTGCAGCCACATTAAGTCCAACATGCTTCATTGCAACCATCGCACGTTTGCCGGTATATGACATGCCCAGTGCAGCTTCCACGGCAGTTTTTTCATTGGCTGACCATTCGCGGTGAATATTCTTCTCTGCAGCAACAGGCGAGGCCTGGATATATTCCATTATTTCAGTAGAGGGTGTGCCCGGATAGGCATACATCCCGCTCATCCCTGCATCCATAGCGGCCTGTGCAATTGCTTCATCACCCAGTAACATTAATTTTGACATTTCGTATTATTTTTGAAGATTTCATAAACTGTATTGAGTAGAAAAAAATGATAATGATGGCAGGTATACACACTACAAACCACCAAAAAGGTTCATGAAGCTGACATTAATGGCAGAAAGATAAAACTCGATTGACGTTTGTATACGCATAATATGAAATTATGGAGTAAATATCCGAATTATTATTAGAATATCATACTTATGATATCAGATTATGATAATACCGTTACAGTCAATCTTCGTCTTTGCGGATGATCCCTGAATTCACAAAGGTATAAGCCCTGCCATGTTCCTTTATGCATCCTTCCGTTTTTAACAGGCACTGTCACAGACTGGCCGAAAAGTGATGACTTCAGGTGTGCAGGCATATCATCAGGACCTTCCATGGTATGCCTGTACAGCGGGTCATTCTCTGGTACCAGCCGGTTAATAAATGACTCAAAATCCATTCTTACTGTGGGGTCAGCATTCTCATTAATGGCCAGGGCAGCCGATGTATGGTGAAGGAAAAAGTTAATAAGCCCTTTATCCGGCAGACCTGGCATCCTGCTTTCGATATAAGAATCAATAAGGTGAAACCCTCTCTCAAGAAGCGGAAGTGTTATATCTTTCTGTTCAACCATCAGTCACCTGGTTTTATATTATTCAAAAAATCATCCGGTATAAGGTTTCTTATATGCTCATTTACAAAATCAAAACAAAAATCTTCGAGTGAATCTCTTATATCAGCCAGCTTCTGCAGTATCGCTTCCTCATCACCCTTTAATGTACGGCAGTCCTGGGAGGTTTTTTCAATAACCACGGGGTTGCCGGCAATCTTTTTAATAAGATCACGGCCTTTCTCCTCCGCCATATTAATAATATAATCAAAATTCTTCTCAGGCAGTTCATCTATTGTATTGGGCTTACTGCCCGTAATATCTATCATAGAATCCATCATAACCTTAACCGCCAGCTGGTTTACTTCGGCCGGACTGTACCCGGCGCTGTATATCTCAGCTTCATTGCCTGAATAATACCGCAGCCATCCTTCCATGATGAGGCTGCGGCAATCGTTACCGCTGCCAATAACCAGTACTTTCTTCATTCCTTTGTATTTCTTTGCTTAAAGATATTAATTATTGTCGAATTCATCAATGAATTAGCTGTTGTATAGCCTGAATTTTATACCGTGATTTTACTATATTTGCCCCTTTTTAGGGGGTAAAATCTGTTTAAGCTCAGAATCTTTTAAAACGGGCAATTTATTTATTGCCGTTTTTTCTGTGAGCTTAAATAATCTAAGAATTAGGATATGGACATCAAACAACAGGCTTCACTGCTACGTACAACGAGAAAAATACACCGTTTCTTTGCTGCAAGCTTATTTATACTTTTCCTTTTTATAGCTGTTACGGGGATACTTTTGGGCTGGAAAAAAAATGTGGACACACTCCTTCCTGAATCGCGTACAGGTACATCAATAAATACCGCTGACTGGCTTTCCTTTGACAGCCTGAGGGCAGTAGCCTTTGAAACACTCAGGGATTCTGCCGGCAGTCATATTTCAATTGAGCTGAACCGTATTGATGCCCGGCCGTCCAGTGGAATGGTGAAATTTGTCTTCAAGGACCATTACTGGGAGGTTCAGCTTGATGCTGCCACTGCTAAAGTACTTAATGTATCACAAAGAAAATCAGATATCATTGAAAATATACATGACGGCTCAATAATTGATTATGCATTAAAAACAGAAAGTGGCATATTTAAACTCATCTATACAACAATAATAGGTCTTGCCTTACTGACATTTACACTTACCGGCATCTGGCTCTGGTACGGGCCGAAACTAATCAGGAATACTAAGAAAAGGAAAAACGGGAAACGGCAGAACGGTGATGATAAGTAAAGCGATAAACGATATAACAGCGGTTTTAAAAAGCAGAGCGGTAAGCAATAAGTCATCGGTTTGAAAAGTACCCTCCTGAGTTAAATTTATCATAAAAAGGCAAGTATTTTTCATTAAGCAAATCTATTTGACTTTCTTTACAAAATAGTTATATTATTATGCTGTGAGACCTCTGATATTAATCATAGTATTTATTGCCCTGGGCATGCCTGCGCTGCCCCAGGAGAGATCACCCGTTCGTTATATACAGGTGAACGGGCTCGTACTGGATACCGAAAGTAAGCCTGTAAAATATGTTAACATCATCTCCGGGGGGCTGAAGACCGGAACTGAAACCGACGAAAGGGGTATATTCTCAATTATCTCTTACCCTGGTGACACATTGTTTTTTACCTCCGTGGGCTACCAGCCGGCCTATGTAAAGATCCCATCTGATGTAAAAAACCCCAGGTTCACAGTTGATGTTACAATGGCCGTCGACACAATAAATATAGGGTCAGTGCTCGTTCTGCCATGGAAGACCTATGACGAATTTAAGCGGGCAGTTGTTAATTACGTATCACCCAGGGAGATCGAGATTGCCAATATGGAAAATAACCTCGCCATTATAGAAAGACAGATTCTTACTGAACTGGACATATCGCCGGAAGCCGGGTACAGATATGCCATGCAGCAGGAAGCAGAGAGGGTGATAACACAGAATCAGACTCCTGTTAACAACCTGTTCAACCCTTTTGCCTGGGCTAAATTCATTGATGGGCTGAAAAATGGTCTGCTGAAGAACAAAAAGTCAAAAGACAGGGATAAGGACAGCGATAGGTAACAACCTGACTAGTAAAGCTGACATGACCAGAACAATACTCATTATTTTTTTGCTGCTGAACGGTCTGCTGCTGGATGCACAGGAGGTCCGCACTGTGATTACCGGGCATGTGCATGATGAGCAAGGGCAGGCTATTGCACTGGTTAACATTGGGATAGAGGGTTTGCCATACGGAAGCTACACAAAAGAGGACGGATCGTATTCACTTCAGCTGCCTGCAGATAACAGGCAGCATAAGCTGGTATTCTCATCAATTGCTTATATAAACCGTGAAATTGATTTCATTGCCTCCCCTGATACACTGATGCTCAATATTACCATGCAACAGGATATAACAGGCCTGCAGGATGTAACTATAAGGGAATACAGACGGGAGGCAGCTTCATTAAAAAATATTCCTCTTAAAGACATTGACATCCTGCCCGCCGCAGCGGGCAGTGTGGAAAAGCTGCTGGTATCATTACCCGGGGTCAATTCAAACAACGAACTGTCCAGCCAGTACAGGGTGAGAGGTGGCAATTATGATGAAAACCTTGTATATGTAAATGATATTGAAATATATCATCCGGTACTGATAAAGACGGGTCGCCAGGAAGGACTTAGTTTTCTAAATCCGGATCTTATTAGCAGTGTAAGATTCTCCCCGGGTGGCTTTGATGTCTCTTATGGCGACAGGATGTCATCGGTGCTGGATATAAAATACAGGGAACCTGCGGAAAACAGGGGAACACTGAAGCCGGGACTGCTGATAAGCTCGGCGCATATAGAGGGCATCAGCGAAAACAAAAGGTTCAGTTACCTTGCCGGGGCACGGTATAAGACCAACCAGTTGCTGTTGCAGACCCTGGATACAAAAGGCAGTTACCGGCCTGCATTCTATGATATTCAGTCGCTGCTCAGGTACAGGCTGACAAAAAATTCTACGCTGAGCCTGATGGGCAGCTATAGCTCCAACAAATACTCTTTTATTCCAGGTTCAAGGAAAAGTGCTTTCGGCAGTATCAGCGAAGCTTACCAGCTATATGTGCTTTATAATGGGTCTGAAACAGACATATTCAGGTCTGTCAACATGGCACTGGCTCTTGATATGGAAACAGGGAACGGCACCAGGCATAAGTTTATAGCCCATTATTATAACTCCGTGGAAGAGGAAAACTATGATATAAGGGGATCCTATTCTCTCAACCTGCTCGATAAAAACCTTGGATCGGAGAACTTTGGCGACAGTATCATGAACGTTGGAGCAGGCAGCTGGCTCAACCATGCCCGCAACATTCTCAGGTTCAATATTTATACAATTAATTATAAGGGAAGCTGGGAAAGCAAGGATAATGTGCTGAGCTGGGGCATTAAGTACAATAATGAATCGAATATTGACAGGATAAGAGAATGGAAAAAGATTGACTCTGCAGGCTACAGCGTACCTTATTCTGCTGAAAAACTGGTACTCAGCAATCTTACACATAATGACACCATATTGTCAGTAAGCAGGGCCGGGGCCTACCTGATTAATAATTATAGTTTAAATATATCAGAGCACAGGTTTATACTGACTGCAGGAGCAAGATTAAGCTACTGGTCCTTTTCAGGTGAATTGTTATTCAGTCCGCGACTGTCACTATCATGGAACCCTCCATCGAAAAATATGAGATACTATATAGCCGGTGGTGTATATTACCAGCCCCCTTTTTACAGGGAAATGAGGTATCCCTCAGGCCGGGTAAACAAAGACATCAAATCACAAAAGTCTGTACACACGGTTGTGGGAACGGATTTTGATTTTTCACTGGGAATAACACCCTTCAGGCTTACAGGGGAAATTTATTATAAACAACTGGATAATATCATACCGTATAAATATGATAATGTAAGAATAATATATTCAGCAGAGAACAGTGCAACAGGCTTTGTCAGGGGACTGGATCTGAGACTGAACGGCGAATTTGTAGAAGATGCGGAATCATGGATATCCCTGTCGCTGATGGATGCCAGGCATGATATCCAGGGTGATGACTACGGATACTTCCCCTCCCCTTCAGATGTTCGCTTCTCTACCAATATTTTTTTCCAGGATTATTTCCCCTCAAATCCTGGTTACAGGGCACATATAAATATTCACTACAGCACCGGGATACCTGTGAGTTCACCGTATAACGACCGTTATGATAACTACCACAGGATGCCATCATACAGACGCGTAGACCTGGGTTTCACAAGGGTTTTCAAAAGCAGGAATAACACCGGGGGAGGTAACTTTTTATCCTTCTTCAGGGAAGTAATTGCCGGTTTTGAAGTATTTAACCTGCTTGATATACGCAATACCATTTCTTATAACTGGCTTACCACGGTCAATAATCTCAGTGGTGAGTCCAGACAGTACGCTGTGCCGAATTATCTTACAGGAAGAAGCTATAATATTAAGCTTATCTGCGAATTTTAATTGCCGGGTGGCGGTTTCCTTGCCTGCTGTCCCTGACAATAAACACTAGAATATAAAAACTGTCATCAGCCAGTAAATAAAGGGCAGGGTAAAAATACCCATAACAGTGGATATAAACACATTGGCCGTGGCAAGGTGATCGTCAACATTATACATTTTTGCTATAATAACAATATTGGCCATGCATGGCATGGCAGATTCAATTATTATTACCTGTATAATCAGCGGATCAAGTCCTGACAGCAGACCTTTGCCCAGTAAGGCAAAGGCAATAATAAAGATAAAGGGAAAAAGTAAAGTCTTGTTAAAAGATGTCAGGTATACGTATTTATTGGTAAAAACACCTTTTATCTTCATAAGCCCGAGCAGGGCTCCTATATAAAGCATAGACAGGTAAATAGTGGTGCCGCCCAGTTTATGGAAGGGATCAAGTATAATGCCTGGAATCTTTATATTCAGTATGAAAAGTATAAAACCGGCCAGTATGGCCACTGAATTAGGATTTATCATATTCTTAAGGCTCTGGTTTAGGCTCATGCCTCCCTTGCGTGTTATAACATAAATACCCACAGTCCATAACAGCATTATTGATACAAATGCATATATGCTGGCATAAAAAAGGCCCAGTTCACCGAAAAGGGCATTTACAACGGGAAAACCAAAATAGAGAACATTGCCAAAGGCATTATGAGGTATAAAAACAGATTTCTGCTCATGCTTCATCCTGAACATCAGGGAAAAAAGATAGGCTAAAAGTAACATGACCAGCATGATTATCAGCGATATAACTATCACCATCAGGCTGTTGGCCAGTATCTCCGGACTCAGCTCCAGGTTGCTGAAATTGGTAAAAAGAAGCAGGGGAAGCGTAATATTGAATATTATCTTAACCAGTGCATCCCTGGCCTGTTCCTTTATGATACCTGTTTTTGTGGCAAAGACACCTGTAAGTACAAGCACAGCAAGGAATGATATTTGCTCCAGAATAATTGATTGTTGCATTGATTTCAGTTTACCGCGTTAGTTTGAGGCGGTAAAAATAATAATTTATAATTTCGCAGAAAGAGATGAAAGACTACGAAGGTAAAATAGCGGGATTAATGGGCACAATTATTATACATTTAATTGCGGGTATAATATTTGTATCTGTTAAACTGTCTTCAGTCTATAAAGAGGACCGGACCGAATTCCTGGTTGAATTCCAGCCTGACCAGGAGTTTGTTGAGGATGAGGTGGTGGAAGAGCCGGTTCCTCTGGAAGAATTATTTGAAGGTGATGACCGCTTTACTGATATAATAAAAAATATTGCCAGCCAGGAAGATATAGAAATAGACAGGGAAGAATATATCGACAGGGTTAAGGAAGAAATGATTACTGAAGGCAAACTGGGTGAGGACAATTATATTGACCGTAACAAAGAAATACTGGAAAGCATGGATGAAGGAGATATTGCCTTTAACACAGAACAGCAGGACAGTCTCGAACTCAGCAGCGACAAATCAGCAAACGAACTGGCAGCCAGTTACGAAGGGCCTACAAGGGTATATTACAACCTTGCAGGCAGGCACCACCTCACGCTTCCCATCCCTATTTATAAATGTGAAAATTCAGGTATTGTAGTGATTGATATATCAGTTGCACCCGGCGGAGAAATAAGATCATTCAGTTATAATGAAACAGAGAGTTCAACAAATGACGAATGCCTTTACGAAGCGGCTGTCAATGCTGTTCGCAGAACAAGGTTCAACCCCGACCCTTCAGCACCAGGCAGACAGAACGGAAGCATAACATACCAGTTTGTGGCACAGTAGTCCCCCGGCCTAATCAGCTCAGAATGTTTTCTTAACTGTTTTTCCTGACTGTATAACCATCACCACATTTCGCAATTCAGCTATATCAGAGAGCGGATCACCGTCAACCACAATAAGATCGGCTATCTTGCCTTCCTCAACGGTGCCAAGCACATTATCCATTCCCAGGGCTTCTGCGCCTGTCCGTGTCGCAGCTTCAATAGCTTCCATCTCAGAATAACCGTTTTTCACAAAACGTTCCACCTCAAGGAAATACAGTCCCGGGTTTTCTTTCATAAACTCATACAGGGCATCAGTACCCACAGCCATCTTAACACCTGCCTCCCTGAGTTTTCTGAAGATGATCTCATATTCATGCAGCTGCTCATTCTCCGGGTCAAACCTGTCCCTCAGCTGGTTTTTCATCATAATAGTCATGGTAGGCACGGAATATATACCCTTTTCGCCCATAACTTTAATCACATCATCAGGCAATGCATAGGCATGCATAATAATATCGGCATCAAGCTCTGCAGCCCACCTTACGAAAGCATACTGTTTATTATACATCCCTGAATGCACAGCCACCCTCCTCTGATGCAGATGCGTTTCCTCTATAGCGGCCTCCAGCTCTTCCTTTGAATACGGGGGTAATATTTTTATTATATCGGCGCCTGCATATAACTGCTCTCTCACCGCTTTCCTGAATTCATCCGGGCCATCAGCCTCGCGGGCCATATCAAAACGGGACACCCCATGACCGCCCGTACCATTAATCCTTTCACCTGTAACAACGGGCCTTGACCCGGAGATATAACCCTCATTAAAAGCTTTCTTTGCCATAATTGTAACATTATGGTATCCGCCTGCATCCATAATGGTGGTAATTCCTCCCATAAGGTGTTTGTACAGAAAAGGAACAGAGCGATAAGCACAGATAGCCTCATTGAGAAGAGGAGGCTTATCACTGAAGTCAGGATAGTTCATATGGAAATGGGCATCTATAAGTCCAGGTAATACAGTTCTGCCTTCAAGATCAATCACCCTGTCATACCTTTCTTCATTAATATCAGTACCGGGTATTATGGCCGAGATCCTGTTATTCCGAATAATAATACTCACATTATCTTTCACAGCCGATCCTGTTCCATCAACCAGGCGGGCATTGGTCAGTGCAAGGGTCACATTGCCAGGCTGACCATATAATAAGCGGGGCATCAGCAAGGTAAACATTAACAGAAACAGGAAGTAAATATTTTTCTTCATAATAAATAATTTAATCAGCCGGGAAACATTATATATTATTCAACGGCAATGTTAATAAGACCGTAAATATAATCAGTCAGGCTGTTATTACCAGCCTGCCACTTAAAAAAGTGTTGCCTGGTCGGGGTATTTATACGGCCTGATAAGCTCCGGGCTGTTTTTGTCAGAAACGGCGCGGAAAGGCACGGCATTTAATCAAGAGGTACAGGCAGGGAGTATTCAAACAGGTCAGTGCCGGACCATTCCTTTGTACTATTAATAACCCGGCTCATTAAAATATTAATATCACTTGTGAACATAGAACTTTTCCATGTGCTTGTATTCAGCAGAACAGCCCATATTGTTCCATCAGGCATACGCTTTATCATGGCTGAAGTCCCGGCAAACGATCCGGTTCTCCACCAGTAGCCGTTAGCCGTTGTACCCTTCCATCCCACAGGAGCAAAGCCATTGGAGCGGTCAGTCATAAAATCAACAGCATTTTCAGATATTATATCCTCAGCATTGTCAAAACCATCAATCGCCATGGCAAAACGCACCAGGTCGGGTGCAGTTGTAATCCATGCTCCCGCTCCGCCCAGTGCTTCAACATCATTACCTCCATATGAAGAAGGCACCAGTGCCCCGCTGCCGTATACTGACTTTCTGCGTATTGCGTTTAAAGGTTCATAATAACGGACCTCAAGAGGGTCTTTTTCTGAATAAAGATTACGTGCCAGCCTGAAATCATATATTCCCAGTGGTTCAAATATCTCTTTCCTGCAATAATCCTCATAGGTCATGCCAGACACATCTTCTATCACAAGTCCGAGTATTGCATATCCCAGGTTTGAATAGGACCTTCCTCTTCCCGGTGTGAAATGCAGTCTTTTATCAAGGGCAAACCTGACTATATCCTGTGTTGTAACAGGTAAATCCTTATCAAGAAAATCCGCTACCACCTGTGGCATGAACATATGATCACCATACCTGTGACTCCATCCTCCCTGGTGGGCAAGAAGATGGGCCACTGTAATATTATTCGCTCTCTTATCCCCTGGTTCACTGAAATTTTCATTGTCGAGCAAAGCACCGGGTCCGAAAACATTATCATCCAGGCTCAGCCTGTTTTCCTCCTGCAGTTTCATTATGGCGGTTGCTGTAACCAGTTTGGATATGCTGGCTATCCTGAATTTATGATATGGCTCTGCTGCTACACCTTTAATATCGTCTGCCATACCATATGCCCGCGAAAAAACCAGTTTATTATCCCGCGCAACTGCTACAGAAGCTCCTTTGATATTCCAGTAGCGCATAAAATAATTTACAGACCTGTCAATAGAATTATAATCCTCATCAGCTGAGAGATCATTGCTTATCCTTGCATTGGCAGCGGTGAAACCGGATGGTGAGACACCTATCCCTCCTATTGAATCAGGGTTATGATTCAGCAAACCAAAAAACAAAACCAAAACTATATACCGGTAATACTTATAACTCATTTTGAACATTTCTGCACTGCAAAAATATAAAAACAATATTATATATCACTTTGGTTGATGCCATTATCCTGATATTTTATCAATAGTTGTTAACAGCCAGCCTGTTATAATCAATGCAGCCTGTGATAGATCTTGTCAACAAGATCCTTGAGGTCGGAGGGTACGGCCGAACGCAACTTATCGAAATCCGGTTTTGCCCTGGGCCGGCAACGCAGGTCAGAAGAATCATTTACGGGTGTACGCGTACCCTTGCCCATATAGGGTAATATCTTCCATGCATAATCCTCCCTGAATAATGGCTGGAGTTCAAGACCGATAAGGTCAAACAAGACAGCAGGGGCATAATTCATGCTCTGATCAAGCTTTTTCACTTCATCCTTTATCCACTCATTGGATGCCAGGTTTAACATTATATCCACATTCTGAAAAGCTGTTTTTATCTTTTCAGTCTTCAGGGTTGAAAAAGCTTCATATGCATCACCATATTCCGGACCGGGAGAATTTTCAATCCACTTTTCTGCAAAATAGTCAAGGAACCTGAACGATGCCATGTGTGCAATGGCTGTGGCAAGCCAGGTAACCTGCCTGGGATCGGTGTAAATTGTGCTCAGAACATGAGCAAACTGGTAGGCCACCTTTCCGTATGTCAGGTGACCTACGGTTAATCCCACCTTATAATAATCCTCAACCAGCGGTGTGTATACCTGCATACCATAATAAAGGTCATTGACAACCCATATGGGTTTATAACCAAGCTCAGGTGGAGAGTCAACAAGCCGGTCAAACTCAGATGACAGCTCATTCACTATAGGTAAGATATTGTTATTATAAGATTCTGAATCCCACAAGTCAAGTTTTATTTTCCAGTTCATCTCCTTAATATTAAATTATTTAAACAAAAATATGCAAGTACTCTTTCCAATCAATATAACCTTTTTTATAAGGAATTACAAATTTCCCAAATATATGCTTAAAATGCAATAAGCAATAATCTTATATTCAGCTTTTACTATATTTGTAACAATATGCTGAAAGCAGACCATAATAATACACCCGGATACTACCTGAGCATCATCTTTTTACTGATGCTTTTAACTGCTGCTGCCTCAGCCCAGGATAACACAGCTGCTATTGACACAACTGATTATCTCCCTTTTCCGGAAGGGCTGAACACCAACCTTATGATTGCAGCCGCCAAAGGCTACCCTTCAGAAATACACAGGCTTATAAAGCTGGGGGCGGAAGTTGATGCCACCGACTATGAAAATGTAAGTGCCCTGGTATATGCCGTCGCCAATAATAACCTTACCACAGTTAAGGCCCTGCTCGACTACGATCCCGACACTGAGATATTTACAAACAACGACGAATCAGCCTTACATATAGCAGCCAAGGATAATATGCCGGAGATTGCAGAGGCTCTTATAAGGGCTGAGACAGATATCAACCTGAGGGATCGACACGGGGCCACTCCCCTGCATTATGCTTCAGCATACGGTTATTTGCAAATGTGCGACCTGCTTATTTATTACGGTGCAGACATAGAGGTAAGATCAAAGGATGGAAGCACAGCGTTGATCTCTGCTGTCTATTCAGGTCAGGCCCCTGTCAGCGATCTTCTCCTTCAGTCAGGGTCAGACCCAAACATACCGGATAATGAAGGATATACACCTTTTATTATTGCCGCGCAGAATAATGATACACTGCTGATGAACCTCCTGCTGGATAAAGGAGCCAATCCTTTTGCTGTCAATGAATACATGTACGATGCCCTGGATATGGCTATAAGGAATGATCATTATGAGGCATTCAGGTATATGACAGACAGAACGAACCCGGACTGGTATAAAAATACAGAAACGGTACCGCCCGTACTGGTGGCCCGTAAGTACGGCAGAACAAAGATGCTTCAGGAATTACAGGATGCCGGATTCACTGAGCCTGTCAGATTAAGTTTTGATCACGTGAAAATAAAGGCCGGCATCAAAACAGCCCTGCGTGATTATTATACAGGCATGGGAATCAGTTTTAAAGACCCCCTGCTGAAGCTTATGATAAATGCGGGATTCGAGATGAAGCCTGGCTACAGCCGGGTGCTGGTTCAATCCGGCGAAAACAGCTTTAACCAGTATTATGACAGGAGGTATATTATTTATGGCGGACTGGGCAGGGAGTTTAAATTAATTGAAAACTATTCCGGGGGAACCCTTTCCTTGGACATCAACCTTAATGCAGGCTATATGATGACTGAAAAATACAGGGGTACGGAAATAAAACCTCCTGAAATGATAAAAATTATGCCTGGCGCAGTGCTCAGGTGGAACCAGGGAAAATTCAATATATATGCAGGCTATGAATATATGAAAACGGAACTTTACAGGATAGGTCCCAGCTGGTTAAACTTCGGCATCAGCTATGATATTTATTTTGATAAACTGCGGAGCCCGGTAAAAAAGATAAAATGGTACTGATCACAAAAAATATAACAAGGCTGATTATTTTGTTCAGCTTCTGCTGCCTGACAGCCTGTGAAGAAATGTACATAGTCAATTGCGACGAATGCGAGACAAGAGAACCGGTAAGTTGCAATCTTCGTATTGAACTGGCAAGCACAGGTAATCCTTATGATGTCACAATATACAGGGGATCAATTGAGAGCGGGGTCGTTTTATATAATACTGAAATCAACAGTAGCTTCTACCACCAGGTAAGCCTTAATTCTGAATATACTGTTAAGGCTACTACTGTAATAAACGGCAAAGAGTTTACAGCCATTGATTCAACCAGGCCCCGCGTGAAAGTTATTAAAGATATGTGCGAAGAGACATGCTACTGGGTAGTAGATAAAACCATTAATCTTGAAATAAAATATTACTGACCTTTCCCAAAAAGTTAAATGATATATTCAATCAAATACGGTAAGCGGTGTCTTGAGCTTAATGTTCCGGATAAGACAGCTCACATAAGTGTTGACCCGCCGGAATATATGATAGACAGGCAGTCTTTCCTGGATGAATTATCCTCCTTGATTAAGCCTGGAATCCGATCAGCAGGCATTATTGTTTCGGACAAGACCAGGCTTTGCAGCTATGAAAGGTTTTTACCCTGGGTAACAGGACTGCTCAGAAAAACACTGTCTCCGGGGGACATAAAAATATATATAGCCTACGGGACACATCCGCGGCAGACAGATGAGGAGAGCCTTAATACCTACGGAAGTATCTACAATGAGTATGAATTTATTCACCATGACTGCGATGACAGTAAGATGATGACCCTGCCCGGACGTACATCCAGGGGGACTGAAGTAAGGATACGAAAAGATATACTGGAGCATGACCAGCTTATACTCTTTGGTGCCATATCACATCATTATTTTGCAGGTTACGGCGGGGGAAGAAAGCTGATGTTTCCCGGGCTGGCAGCCAGGGAAGCCATATATGATAATCATAAATTATTTATTGACTTCGATAATATGAGTCTGAGAGAGGAATGCTGTTCAGGCAGGCTGGAAGGCAATCCGGTGGCGGAGGATCTGCTGGAAATTGATAAGCTGATGCCTGATAAAATAATAATAAGCGGCATACCGGGCACCCCGGGGAATATAAGCAGGCTGCTTATAAGCTCAGATTATGAAGGTTTCCGCAAAGCCTGCGAGCTGTACGACACATATTACAGGACCGGCGGGGATATCAAATATGATAATATAATTGCCGGCACAGGAGGTTTTCCAAAAGATATAAATTTTATACAGAGTCATAAATCATTGCATAATGCAGCCTCATTTGTAAAGGACGGCGGAAACCTGTTTCTACTGGCCGAGTGCCGCGACGGCATAGGAAATGACAGTTTCTTAAAATTATTCCATGGAAGCAGGCAGGACATATTCACCAGCCTTAAAAATAAATATTCAGGTAATGGCGGAACAGCCCTGTCACTAATATCAAAAACGGAAAGAATAAATGTCTATATGCTTAGCACCTTAGACGAAGAAACATGTAATATATTGAATATCCGCAAATTAAGCCCGGAAGAGCTGGGCGACAGGGTAGCCGTACTTAAAGGCAGTACAGCTGTTATCAGTAATGCCGCCATACTTTACAGCTGAA